>CAMDZW010000006.1 GCA_945911015.1 uncultured Propionibacteriaceae bacterium | reverse complement strand
GTCGACATCGGCGACGGCTGGGCCGTCACCTTCAAGGTCGAGTCCCACAACCACCCGTCCTATGTCGAGCCCTACCAGGGCGCGGCGACCGGCATCGGTGGCATTGTGCGCGACATCTTGGCGATGGGCGCCCGCCCGGTCGCAGTGATGGATCCGCTGCGGTTCGGTCCGCTGGACGCCCCTGACACTGCTCGGGTGCTGCCCGGCGTGGTGGCCGGGATCAGCGGATACGGCAACTGCTTGGGTCTGCCCAACATCGGTGGCGAGGTCGTCTTCGACCAGACCTACCTGGGCAACCCGTTGGTCAATGCTCTGTGTGTGGGGGTGCTGCGGCACGAGGACCTGCACCTGGCCCATGCCAAGGGGATCGGCAACAAGGTGATTCTGTTCGGTGCGGCGACCGGCGGGGACGGCATCGGCGGAGCCTCGATCCTGGCCTCGGAGTCCTTCGACGACTCCAAGCCGAGCAAGCGGCCCAGCGTCCAGGTCGGCGATCCGTTCATGGAGAAGCTGCTGATCGAGTGCACCCTGGAGCTGTTCCACGCCGGCATCATCAACGGCATCAAGGACTTCGGTGCGGCCGGCATCTCCTGTGCGACCTCGGAGTTGGCCGCGGCCGGTGACGGCGGCATGCATGTCGAGCTCGATCTGGTGCCGTTGCGTGACTCGACGCTGGCTCCCGAAGAGATCTTGATGAGCGAGTCGCAGGAACGGATGATGGCGGTCGTCGAACCGGCCAATGTCGACCGTTTCATGGCGATCTGCGCCAAGTGGGATGTCCAGGCCACCGTGATTGGGGAGGTCACCGACGGGGACCGGCTGATCATTGACTGGCATGGCGAGACCGTTGTCGATGTTCCGCCGAACACCGTGGCCCTCGACGGCCCGGTCTACGAGCGTCCCTATGCCCGTCCGGACTGGCAGGACACCGTCCAGGCCGACACCGCTGACGGACTTGCTCGCGCGGCCTCGGGAGCTGAGTTGGCCGAGCAGCTGCGGGCCCTGGTCTCGTCGGCGAACTTGGCGGACAAGTCCTGGATCACCGACCAGTACGACCGCTACGTCCGTGGCGACTCCGTGCTGGCCCAGCCCGAAGATGCGGGCATGATCCGCATCGACGAGAAGACCGGGCTCGGTGTGGCGCTGGCCACTGACTGCAACCCACGCTTCTGTTACCTCGATCCGTCCGAGGGCGCCAAACGCGCGCTCGCCGAGGCCGACCGGAATGTGGCCGTCACTGGGGCCCGGCCGCTCGGCATCACCGACTGCCTGAACTTCGGCTCGCCGGAGGACCCGGCCGCCCTGTGGCAGTTCACCGAATCCATCCGGGGCCTGGTCGACGGCTGTCGGGTGCTCGGTGTGCCGGTCACCGGAGGCAACGTGTCGTTCTACAACCAGACCGGTGACACCGCAATCCTGCCGACCCCGGTGGTCGGCGTGCTCGGTGTGATCGACGACGTGGCCCGCCGCACCGCTTCAGGTTTTGCCGCCGAGGGAGATGCGATCTGGCTGCTCGGCGAGAACACCGAGGAGCTGTCCGGATCCGCTTGGGCTGATGTCTTCCACAACCACCTGGGCGGTCTGCCGCCCCAGGTCGATCTGGACCACGAGCTGCGGTTGGCTGAGGTGATGATCGCTGCGGCGACACGTCAACTGCTGTCCTCGGCCCATGACCTGTCCGACGGTGGGCTGGGCCAGGCGTTGGCCGAATCGATGTTCCGCAACGGTTTCGGGGCGAGCATCGAGCTGCCCGACATCGAGCCGACTGCGGCGCTGTTTGCCGAGACCCCGGGCCGGGTGCTGGTGTCACTGCCTGAGGCAGCTCAGGATGCGTTCGGAGTGCTGTGTGGCGAGTTCGGCGTACGAGCCCAGCGGCTCGGCACGGTCACCGCTGCCGGTGACCGTGCCCAGCTCGAAGTCGCTGGTCAGTTCACCGTGCCGGTTGCCGAGCTCCGCGCCGCCTGGCAAGCCACCATTCCAGCTGTGATGGCGGCCGCCGGTCACTGACCGGCGCTCACCCCCTGGACGCCAGGGCCGTCACTGACTGCCCCGAGGGGGGGGGTGATGGCGCGTCGCTGGATCGAAATCCGGTCGCGATCGTGACGGCCAACGGGCAGGATGGGCGGGTGAGTTTGATCCTGCGTCCCCTGCTCCCTGCTGACGAATCGCGCGTTCGCGAGATCCACCAGGCACTGCTGGCCGACGGTTTCGAGTTCCTGCTCCATGACGGCCCGTGGAGCGAGGTGATCGAGCACCATCGCAGGGAGGCCTTGGGAGAGGGGCTTGCGCCTGGCCGAGTCCGCTGCAGCTATCTGGTTGCCGAACAGGTCAACGCCGATGGCACTGCGGGGCCGATCCTCGGGCGGGTCTCGATCCGGCACGAACTCAACGACTACCTGCGCACGGTGGGTGGCCATGTCGGCTACGGCGTTGCTCCCGAGCATCGACGCCAGGGCCATGCCACCGAGATCCTGCGTCAGTCCGTCGCCCTGCTGGCCGCTGAGGGCGTTGACAAGGTCTTGGTGACCTGCGACGACGACAACATTGCCTCGGCCAAGACCATTGAGGCCTGTGGCGGCGTGCTCGAGGACATCCGTCCGGTGGAGGGCGAGTCGCCGAAACGACGCTATTGGATCACTGCAGCGCGCTGAGTGCTGCATCGAGGCTGTCGAGGGCAAGTCGGGCATCCTGGAAACCGCCGAGGGTGGCCTTGCCGCCGGGAAACACCCTGCCGTCCTTGACCGTCGGGAGCTGAGTGAACACCGGTGACTCCATGGTCTCGGTCAACTCCGGGTTGGGCTCGCCGAGGTAGTCGCTGGCGTGCAGCACGATCGATCCGCTGAGGTGGTCGCCGACCTCTTCCAGACTGATCAGGTGCTCACCGTCCTCCGGTGTGCCCAGCGGGGCGACCAGCTGCGCCCCTGCGAGGGCGGAGACGTTGCCGAAGTTGCTGTCGGCGCTGTAGACGATGACCTCCCCGAAGGACCAGGTCCCCACGACCGAGAACGTCTCCTGGGACAGCACCTCGGCGTGGGTCCGGGCGATGGATGCCGCATGGTCCTGGTAGGAGGTCACCAGCGCCTCGAAGTCGGTCTCCTTGCCGAGTACCTCGGCCAGTAGCTGGGTCTTGCCCTGCCAGTCGGCGCGACCGGCCCCGGCGATGTCGACCACCAGCACCGTGGTGATCTGGCGCAGTGAATCGAGCACCCGTTCATCGACACGGTTGTGGGCGATGATCAGATCCGGGTCGAGCTCGACGACGTGTTCGACGTTGATCTCGCCGCCGTTGGTGACCACAGGTATGTCCGCGATCTGCGGCCATGCGCTGGGATCGACCGCGCTCCACCCCACACCATCTGTCGACGACTGGTCACGACAAACCTCTCCGAGAAATATTAGGTGAGGCAAGCCTAAATTAATCTGGGTGGTCCGGGGTGGTCCATCTCGGGTCGCGGACGGGCCGGCCGAGTCAGGCTGGGAAGGCCCAGGCCAGTGCGTCTGCCCAGGTCGCTCGCCACCACAGCGCATCGTGGCCGCCGGGCTGTTCGCGATAGACGGTGTCATAGCCCTTCAGGGTGAGGACATCATGGAGCCACCGGTTGCCGAATGGTCCGCGCAGTTTGGCCATGGGTGGTGCCCACTCGATCGCACCAACCTCGTGGAAGATGCGCACCGGCTGGGTTGCGGTGTCACGGAACGCTTTGATCAGCGAGGGGGTCAAGGGCCGGTGGCGCAGAGCCTCATCGGGGGCCGTAGTCCCGCCGCCGTCCGCCGGGGACACGTACCAGCACGAGGGTGACTGCATGATCGCTGTCGCGAAAGTGTCTGCATGGTGCAGTGCGGTCCAGCCCGCGCAGACGCCGCCGAAGCTCGACCCGGACACGGCCGCATCCTGGGGATCCCTGCTGAGATTGAACTGTGGGGACAGGTGCGGCACCAGCTCCGTGGCGAGCATCTGCGAGAAGTCTGGATTGCAGGGCAACTCCTGCGCCCGCAGCTCGAGCTGGTCGACCAGGATCACCACACACGGGCGGACCCGGCCCGAGCGGACCATCGCATCGCGGATCTGCGGTGCGACATGGCCCGGTGTCCCGTCAAAGACGATCACGTACGGGAAGGGCTCGGCGTCGGCGGACCATCCGGGAGGAGTTGACACCCAGATCGTCCGGTCATTGTCCAGGATCGTGCTGTGGAAGGAGAACTCGGTGATGCTGGGGGCAGGCGCGGTCGGATCCGGTTGCCACGCGACAGGCGGTGCATCAGGCATCTGGGCAATCGAGGCGGCCAGTCGCGGGTCACTCGTCGACGGGGGCGGGTTGAGCGGGTCAGCCACCATCTGCCCGCGCTCGCCGGGCGCGGCGTCCACGGGTAGGAGATCGAAGGCATAGGAGAACCGCAGATCCGAACGCAGGACCATCGACAGCGACCGCCATGGGGTCTCCCCGATCCGACGCAGGCGGCGAGGCTCCGGGGGGTGGTGCCCGACCAGGTCGAGCAGATCGACCTCACCCTCAGCCCCATGGTGGACAAAGGTTGCAACCACTTCGGTGTCGCTGATCCGTTCGACCAGCGGTATCCCGGCGGCGGCAATGTGTGCGGCGAACTGGGGCTCGGTCAACTCACCGGAGGCCAACTGTTCAACCACGGTGGGGATCATGGGCGATTGTCCAGTGCCCACGCGCCACGCTCAGCGTGGGGAAGTCGAAGCAGCGACTCGGCCGGCAGGAGCAGTTTGGCGCCGCGGATCCCGGCGCCGATGATCACGGTGCCGGCGGCCAGAACCTGCTCGTCAACCAGGATCGGCCAGTCCGCGGGAAGGCCGACCGGGGTGATGCCGCCGTACTCCATCCCGGTGAGGGCGACCGTCTGGTCCATCGGTGCAAAAGAGGCCTTGCGGGCGTCGAGCCGCTTGCGGACCGCTCCGTTGACGTCGGCGCGGGTGGTGGCCAGCACCAGGACCGCACCCCAGCGAGTGACGTCGCCGCGGCGACCAGCAACCACGACACAGTTGGCTGAGTGGTCCTCGGGGGAGTCGTAGGCCCGGCACATCGCGGCGGTGTCGGCGAGCTCGGGGTCGATCTGCGCCACCTCCAACCCGGGCAGGGAGTCGGCGAGAGCCCGTACGGGCTCGGCGACCAGAGCGGTGGTGTCAGGGCCATAGGGTTGCCAAGGAAGTGTGCCACGCATGTAGGTAACCCTAACCATCACGGATCGGGCTTGCGCAGGGGCCCCGTTGTGTCATAGGCAAGGGGGATGACCGATCCTGTCGTTGCCACCGACGCACTCTGGCCATCCGTGGTCACCGAACTGTCCGAGCTGGTCGCCATCGAGTCGATCAGCTCTCTGCCCGATCATGCCGCGACTGTCGAGGCCAGCGCAGCAGAGGTTGCCCGTCGCCTCTCCGAGATCGGCTGTCCGGAGGTCAAGGTGGTCCGGGCCCGGGAGGGGCGTCCCGCCGTGATTGCCCACTTCCCCGCGCCAGAAGGGAAACCGACGGTCCTGCTCTATGCACACCACGATGTGCAGCCGACGGGTGACAAGGCCGCGTGGACGAGTGATCCTTTCGTCGCGACCGAGCGCAACGGCCGCCTGTACGGGCGCGGCACCGCCGACGACAAAGGGGGACTGGTGGTCCACCTGGCAGCGCTACGGGCCTTCGACGGCAAACCGCCGGTCGGTGTCACCTTGTTCATCGAGGGGGAGGAAGAAATCGGATCGCCCTCGATGGGCGATTTCCTCGACGAGTACGCCGACGAGCTCGCCGCGGACCTCTTCGTGATCTGTGACTCCGGCAACTGGGAGGTCGGCACACCGGCGTTCACCACGACCTTGCGTGGTGTCACCGACTGCGTCGTCGAGGTCGCCACCTTGGACCATGCCTTGCATTCCGGGTCATTCGGCGGTGTGGTGCCTGATGCGCTGACCGCCCTGTGTCGGCTGCTGGCCACCCTGCACGACGACCAGGGAAATGTGGCGATCGCCGGGCTCGGCGCACAATCCGCCGCTGACCTCGACTACCCGCTGGACCGGCTTGCCGAGGAGACCGGCATCCTCGACGGAGTTGACTGGATCGGGGACGGACCGGTCGTCGACCGGTTGTGGACCAAGCCCTCGGTGAGCGTGCTCGCCATCGACGCCACCCCCGTCGCCCAGGCGTCGAACACCCTGGCTCCATCGGCGCGGGCCAAGGTCAGCCTCCGGGTGGCTCCCGGATCGTCGGCGTCCGAAGCGCTCGATCTGCTCGTTGCCCACCTGGAGTCCCATGCGCCGTGGGGCTCGAAGGTCACCGTCACTCGCGGGGACAGCGGCGAACCCTCCTCGGTGCCGGTCGACGGACCGTACGCCACGCTGGCGGTGTCGGCCTTTGCCGAAGCCTTCGGTGTGACCCCGGTCCAGATGGGTCAGGGTGGCTCCATCCCCATGGTCGCCGAACTGCAGAATCGCTTCCCTGGTTCCGAAATCCTGGTCACTGCGGTCGGGGATCCCGACACCCGCGCCCACGGGATCGACGAATCGGTTGACCTCGGCGACCTTCGCAAGGCGTGCCTGGCGGAGGTGCTGCTGCTCCAGCGCCTGGGGCAGTGACCTTGGGTCGGCTGCCCCTCCCGGACGGCAGAGTTTCGGTACGGGAGAGGCTCAGCTGGTGTGTTGGGCCAAGTAGGTGTTGACATCCTCGAGCGCGGCCGTCACGTCCTGCCACAGCGCGTCAACCGCACCGGCGAAATCGGTCTGCGCGGTGTCGAGCGACTGGGTGTCGGCGACCTCGCGGTCGGACTCGGCGAAGGCCCGGATTGCATCGGCCAGCGCGGCGAGCTCGGGTGACTCGGGTGCCGGCAGACCCTCAGCGGCCGTGTCGCAGGCCTCAGCAGTGGCATCCGAGCTGCGGCACTCATGGAGCGCCCATCCGACGTCGTTGTAGCCCTCGCCCTGCCAGGTGGTGAAGGTGTCGGCGAGGGCAGCGTAGGCGTCATCGAGGGCGGAGAGTTTGCTGGCCAGCTCATCGTCCTTGGTGCCGGCCCGGCTCTCCTGCGCAGCATGGACCGACTCGCGGATAGTCTCGATCTGACCGACGGTGTTGGTGATCCGATTGTCGAGCTGGCCGTCGGCTTGGGCCGAGAGCGGTGTGCCGACCGTCGTCACCATCGGTTCCAGGGCAATCGAGTTCAGGTCGTCAACGGTGCGGATGTCGCCGGCGGTGTGGTTGTAGTCGCCGCTCAGCAACGGACGGAACAACACCCAGCCGGCCAGACCGAGGACGACGAGGACCACCAGGCCCAGGGCACCGGCAATGATGCTGATGGCCAGTCGTGGCCGTGGTGATGCCATGGCAGTGCTCCTCGGGTTGGCATGGGGGGCGACCCGAAGGAGCGTAGTCGCTGTCCGGCAAATCGGCGGCTCTGGCACGCGCCCGGGCGATCAGGACCCGGGCGGATCGGGCTCGAGTGGGTCGAGGTTTCCGGGTGGGTGGAGTCGTTGGTGTAGTCGTGGGGTCTGGTCGGGGTCTTTGTCGGCGGGTGGGATCCACCAGGGCAGACCACCGCGCATTTCGCAGGCCCAGCCGAGCCGTTCGAAGTTGTGGTGGTGGAAGTGACACACCAAAGTCAGGTTGGCGATGTCGGTTCGCCCACCGGTCTGCCAGGAGGTGACGTGATGGCGTTGGGTCCATTTCGCCGGAACCGTACACCCGGGAAACGAGCAGCCTTTGTCTCGGGAGTAGAGGGCGATGGTCTGGTTCGGGCTGGCGATCCGACAGGAACGGCCCAGATCGAGGATCGCTCCGGTCGGGGAGAACAGCACCGAGCAAATGGTGGCCTGATCAGCCAGGCGGAACGCGGTCCCGGTCGACACCGCTGTCCCATCGGCCAGGCGCGCGGTGCCGCGGCCGGTGTCGACCTGGTCCTGGGTCATGGTGATGATCACTGTTGCTGGTGTCCCGCCGGTCGCGGGGAGACCGTTGCTGTTGAGGGCGTGGGTGAACACGGTTTCGACCGCGTCGTGGCGGCGTTGCTCGGCGGATCGGGTGTCGGGGGTGTCGGGGCTGTCGTTACGCCGGGACAGGCTGTCCAACACCGTCGTGATCGCTGCTCCTGCTTCGGCGGTGAACCGTCCGTTGAACCAGAGGGTGCCGTCGGGGTTGGTGCCCCAGTTCGCCCGCCGGGTTGCTTCGTTGACATCCTCATCAGGGATGTCACCATCGGGATCGATCCGGTCCCGGATCTGATCGGCCAACTGTCCGAGCTCGGTCGGGTTCAACACGTCGACGTTCGACGCCAAGATCCGTTCCGCCATGGCACGTTGGTCGTCGCTGAACGCGGCGACCTTCGCCAGGCGCAGCATGATCCGGATCAACCGGTCCACCTGCGCCGGTGTCGCCGCCCCGGACTGCTGGACCGCGGCGATGTGGGGGAACTGGGCCGGGATGGTCTCTCCGGTCATCGACCGATGCTCAGCCACATACTTCTCCGATCGGACCCGGGCCTGGGCGGTGTGCGCGTCGAGGTTCACCACTTCGCGCAGCACGTCACCGCTGGTGCGGTGGTCGTGATGATCCGACAGGACGGTCCGATCAGCCGCGGTGAGGATGTGGTTGTCGACCAACGCCATCCGGTTACGTACTTCTTCGAACCCCCGCAGGAACAGGGTCTGAACCTGGTGGTCCTCACTGGCGAGTCCGCTCAACTCATCACCGGTCGCAGTGATGACCCGTTCCAGGGCGGCGTCCAGCTCGGCGAGCGCTTCGATCGACGACGACGCTGCCGGTGCTGATGATGGTGTCGGTGTGGTGGGTGGTGCGGTCACTGGTGGGTCACCTCCTCAGGTGCGGTTTCTGCTTTGGTCGACCTGTTACAGGGGGCGGATGGTCGTCACCTGGTGGATGGTGACGGCGGTGCTCTCTGTGTGTGGTCGAACAAACCGGTGAGGGAGGTGGCTGGTTTGTTGCTGTGTTGTGAGTTCGATTCTAGCAGATTCGACTGTATGTATCCATAGTTTCCAGAGCTTTCTTCGACGGACAACACCTTGCCCTACGGCACTGACAGTGCCGCACCGCCGGGTTCGTCGCCTCGCCGCTGGGATCGACTGAATCCGCATGCCCAATTAGGATCCACGGCGGCACCGCTGAGACAGCAGACGAGTCCGCGAGCGCGGCGGACGCAAAACACCTCAGGTGATTCACTCCCCGACAGGCATGGGTGTGACGAACCTGAGGTGTTCGACGCGAAGTCTGCCGGCGGTGGATCCGGCACTGTCGATCAGGCGGCTGCCGACTCCACCGCTGCCGCCTCCACCGTTGCGGTGTGCTGACCCGACGTGTTCACTGCACGACGCAGAGCCACGAAGAACACGATCATGCCAGCCGTGATGAGCATGTGTCCCAGGCCGGCGATCCCAGCGATCATCGCGGAGGACTCCTGTCCGAGCACCGTGAGGCTGCCGTGCCAGATGAGCATCGCCGAGGTGAGGACCATTCCGGCGTTGTAGAGCCAGAAGAACCCGGTGAACAGCTTCGGACTGCGGGAGATCGTGAAGGTCTTCTCGATGACGAGCACGATGAGCAGGACGATGAAGCCGAGGGTGAGCAGGTGCGTGTGGGCCAGACCGAGTTGGGTGAACTGGCCCTCGGGAAAGTCGTTCAGCTTGGTGAACTCGCGGTAGAACAGGCCGGAGGCGACGCCGACGAGCATGTAGAGGAATGCGGCGTGGAGCAGTTTCTTCACGATGGGGTTCCTTGTCTTTGTGTTGACTGTGTTGACCTCAGATGAGGCCGGTTTCCTGGGCCAGATGGATCGCGCGGGAGCGGCTGTCGACGTCGAGCTTGGTGAAGATGTGCGCAATGTGACTCTTCACGGTTGCCTCGGTGACGAACAGGGCGCGGGCGATGTCCTTGTTTGCCGCACCGGTCGCCATGAGTCGCATCACCTCGACCTCCCGGTCAGTGAGGCGGGGGAGAGGGTTGCGCATGCCTTTGAGTACTCGGTCGGCGAGATCAGGGGCAAGGAACATGTCGCCCTTGGCTGCACGGTGGATGCCCTCGGTGATCACTTCCGGCGCGACGTCCTTGAGCAAGTAGCCGGCGGCACCTGCTTCGATCGCGCCGAGGATCTCGGCATCGCGGTCGAAGGTGGTGAGGATCAGCACGGCGGGTGCGGGGTCGAGGGCCCGGAGCCCTGTGGTGGTTTGGATGCCGTCGATCCCGGCGCCGAGGCGAAGGTCGCAGAGCACGACGTCGGGGTGCAGGTGGGCGGAGAGGGTGATGGCCTCCTCGCCGGTCGCGGCCTCACCGATCACCTGGACGGTGTCGCTGTCGAGGACCGCGCGGAGCCCGCTGCGGACGACAGGATGGTCGTCGACGAGCAGGACGGTGGTGGTCATGGCTTCTCCTGTGGTGTCGGCTAGTGGATCGGAAGGTGAACCGAAATGGCGGTGCCGTCGCCGGGGGCGCTCTCGATGTCGAGGCCACCGCCGAGCTCGCGCAATCGCGCCCGCATGAACCGCAGCCCATAACTCGACGATTCGGACCCGCCCTCGGCGGTTTGCTCCCACGTGGTGACGTCAAACCCGGTGCCGTCGTCGATGATGTCGAGACGGACCGCGGGGCCTGAGTCGATGAGGCTCATCACGACCCGGGAAGCGCCTGAGTGAAGGCGTACGTTCGCCAGTGCTGACTGGGCGGTACGGAGCAGCGCGACCTCGACCTCGGTCGAGAGCATCGGGAGACCGTCGTCGAGATGCAACTCGACCTGTAACCCGATCTCGTCCCGGGCGCGATCGAGCATGCGGCGCAACGCCGCGCCGAGGGCCTGGTCCTCGAGCTCGAGCGGCCCGAGTGCGGCAACGATGCGGCGCACATCAGCCAGGCTGTCACCGGCCAGGGTCTCGACCTGTTCCAGGGCCCGTGCCGCGTCGGGGTCGGCCGTACGTCCGGCACCGGCGTGGGCCAGCAGCCGGATCGAGGAGAGTGCCTGCGCGATCGTGTCGTGGATGTCGCGCGAGATGCGGGTTCGTTCCGCGACCGCGCCCGACTCTCGCTGGACCAGGGCGAGCTCGTCCTGCAGCCCCGCCATCTCAGTCTGCGCCCGGGTGAGGGAGGTGACGAGGCGTTCGCGCTCGGTCGCGTCGCGGAGCAGCTGGAGGTAGCCACGGGAGATCCCGAACGCAAAGACCCCGCCGATGAGCGGGCCGAACACGTTCGCATAGTTCGTGGTGCCGTGGTGCAGGACCGGGGCAACGGTCACCACTGACAGCACCAGCCCGGAGAACAACAGACCCCAGGGGACGGGGAACAAGTGCCCGGCGAGCAGCCACAGCAGAAAAGCGATCCAGACGAACTCGGCCGAGACCGCGACCGCTGCCATCCAGAGCACCGCGAAGCCGACCAGCCACCACACGATGAGCTGTCGTGACCGGGTGCGCGACGGCAGGATCGTGCCGGTGGCATGCCAGGTGAGGATCGCGAGTCCGGCGATGACGGCGGCCGGGGCCGGTGTGCCGTCGCCGATGGCGCGGATGACACCGACCAGCGTGAGGACGGCAGCGATGAGGTGCTGGCCGATCTCCATCGCCCGCACGGTGGGGCCGGCCGGAGACGGCCCCACCGTGTCGGTACGCGCCAGCGGCGCACTGACCAGATTCACCGCTCAGCTCCCCGGACCGATGCCGGTTTCCCCGGCCACCAGATGCGGTCACCGACCAGGGTGAAGATCGCCGGCACGATCACGGTCCGCACCACCAAGGTGTCGACGATCACTCCGAGACCGACGATCAGGCCGAGCTGGCCGAGCGTGACCAGGGGCAGCACACCGAGCGCAGCAAACACCGCCGCGAGGACGATGCCCGCACTGGTGATCACGCTCCCGGTGTGTGCGACCGCTTCGACGATGCCCTCTCGGGTGCCGTGCTTGGCTGCTTCGACACGGGCGCGGTGCACGAGGAAGATCGTGTAGTCAATGCCGAGCGCGACGAGGAAGAGGAATGCCAGCAGGGGCACCTGCAGGTCGAGCGACTGCTGCCCGAACAGAAGCCGGCTCAGCCCCGCACCGGCGCCGATCGCTGCCACTGCGCTGGCCAGGTTCACCGCGAGCAGCAGAACCGGCGCCACGACCGAACGCAGCAGGATCATCAGCACCAGGAAGCTCACTGCCAGCACCAGCGGGGCGACCAGCCACAGATCCTGCTGGTTCCCGGCACGGGCATCGACATCGGTGGCGACTGCTCCGCCCACGACGGCTTCCGCCCCCGGCACCGCGTGGACCTTCTCGCGCAGCTCCGTGATCTGGTGCAGGCTCTCCTCGGTGCTCGGCGCGTACTCGCTGGTCACCATGACCTTCGTCAATGATCCGTCGTCCGTGGTGCCGGCCGGATGTGCACGGACCACGCCCTCCACCTCTGCGGCGGCGGCCACCACGGCATCGGCCTGGGAGCTGTTGGTGACGATGAAGATCGGCTGCGCCTCTCCGGGTGGGAAGTGTTGCGACAGGACCTCGAGGCCGGTCGCGGACTCGGACTGCACCCGGAACTTCTCGATCTGGTCGAGCCCGACCGTGGTGCCGAACAGGCCGGTCGCCATGACGGCGAGCAGAGCCAGGCCGGCAAGCACACTCGCGACCGGACGCCTGACGACTCCGGAGGCGATCGTGCGCCAGGCACCGCCGTGCCGGGCCGTGTCGCCCGGGCGGGGGACGAACGGCCAGAACACCTTTCGCCCACACACCGCCAGCAGCGGAGGCAGGAGGAACAGGACCCCGGCCAGGGCGACCAGCAGGCCGATCGCCGAGGAGACCCCGAGTCCGTGGGTCCCGGGGATCACGGCCAGCACCAGCGTCAGCAGAGCGAGCACGACAGTGAGGTTCGACGCCACGATCGCGGGAGCTGTGTGCGACCACGCCGTACGAAGTGCCTGCCGGTGATCTTCGGTGGACTGGAGCTCCTCGCGGTACCGAGAGATCAACAACAGCGCATAGTTGGTGCCCGCACCGAACACGAGCACGCTGATGATGCCGGCATCGAACTGCAGGTCCCAGGCTGCCCCGGCCGCGGCGGTGAGGCGGCCCGCGAGCCCGTCCGCGAGCCCGACCGCGCTCAGCGGGATCAGCCACAGCACCGGGGACCGGTAGGTGAGGATCAGCAGGACCGCGACGATCAGGACCGTCACCAGTAGCAGCGTGAAGTCAGCCCCCTCGAAGGCAGCCGCGACGTCCGCGCCGAATGCCGGCCCACCGGTCACCTGCAGGGTCATCTCCGTCGGGACATGGTCGGCAAGATCTTGGCGCAGTGCCTTGATCACCGCAGCAGTGTCGGTGTTGGACTCACCGACCTGGATCGGCGTGACCAGGACCGCGGCCCTTTGGTCGTCGCTGACCATCGGCCCGGACGAATCGGCGTCGGCGTGGGCATCGAGCACCGGCAGGAGACCCTTGAGGTCGTCGATCTGACTCGAGGTGAGGGCCGCGCCGTCATCTCGGGACGCGACCACGAGGACGGACTGGCGATCCGCATGCGGGAACCTGGCCATGAGTTCGCTGGCCCGAGCCGACTCCGAACCTGCTGGCGCCTGGTCATTGGTGGCCGGCGCCTGTGCGGACCCGAACACACCGAACAGGGTGACCATGACCAGCAGGGCAAGACCGAGCGAGATCCACGCCCCGCGGCGTGAGGTCAACCGGTCAGACATGAAGGAGCTGAGGCGAGGAACTGTCATGCCATCAACTCCACCAGCCGACGCGCCTCACGACATCGCGAACAATGGCGAATTGCAGGTCAACCTTTTGGATGATGCTGATCCGGTTCGTGAGAGGGTTCGGTCAGCTCTTTTCATGGCCCTGATGGCCGGAAGGTTCTAGGCTGGGACGGCATGAACCCTCCTCAACCTCCACGACGTGAGTCAGCGGTCGATCGGATGATCCGTGAGGCAACTGAGCGTGGCGAGTTCGACAACTTGCCCGGTCAGGGCAAACCGATCCCGGGACTGGGAGCACGCCGCGACGACAATGCTTGGCTGAAGTCCTTCCTAGAGCGTGAGAAGGTCTCGATGCCGCTGCCCGGCTCACTTCAGCTGCGCAAGGATGCTGCCGAGATTCTCGACACCCTGTCCGACGTGCGGCGTGAGGACCATGCCCGCGAGATCGTCGAAGCCCTCAACGACCGGATCCGTGACTCCCATCGGCGTCGTCTCGACGGACCGGTGGTGCATGTCAATGTCCTCGACGTGGACCAGGTGATCACCGAGTGGAAGCAGCGGTACGGGATCAGCTGATGTTCTCGTCGGCCGGCACCCAGTCGCCGCGCTCGGTGTCCCACACCATCTCGACCTCTTCGTACTCCTCGTCATCGCCGAGCTCGTCGTCGACCAGCTCGACCGGTGCCTCACCGGGCAGGGTCTGCTCCGGCAGCGCCTGGCCGGGCAGCGTCGGGCGGAACCAGCTCGACAGCCACAGGGCGATCGCCACGAGCCAAGCGGCGCAGACCATGGCCCAGGCCGTGGCCGGCTCCTCGCCCCGGCCCGGCAGTGCCACGAACATGCCGAAGTTGATCGCGGCATGGACCGCGACGCCAATGGCCACGTTCTGGCCCGGCACGGCCTTGAGCAGCGCTCGGATGGCGATGCTCAACGCGATCGCCAGCAGGGCGAAGGCCAAGGCGTGACTGAGCGTGGGGCGGCGGATCAGTGCGTACCACAGTCCCCAGACGAAACCGACGGCCACGGCGGCGGTCAACGGACCCCAGTATTGTTCCAGTTCCGGCTGCAACCAGCCGCGCCAGGCGACCTCCTCGCACACCGCGACGGCAATGGCCGCCCCGATGGCGAGGAGCAGGGGAGCACCGATTTCGGGCAGGGCGGTGCGCGTGTGGAGATAGGTGTCTCGCGCGGCGAGACTCACCACCACGATCACACCGCCGACCAGCACACCGAGCCAGACAAACAGCAGTGACCGCCAGTTCGGGCGCCGGCCCAGCAGCAGCAACGGCCGCCGGTTGGCGTCGTTGAACACCACCCACACCACGAACACGGCCAACATCGGCGCCGCCCGGAACAGCTGGACCAGCTCGGTCCGCGCACCGCGGTAGACCACGGGCGACAGGTGGACCAGCGCCGCTGACAGCACAGCGCAGGTCACCACCCACACAGCCAGCGGCGCCCATCGTGGCCAGAAGCGGGTCCGCCCGTCGGGGGCGGCAGCCACCGTACGGATCCTGAAGTCGTCCACGAAACGTACGCTATCGCCGCCCACTGACCCCATGCAGCACATCCAGGCGATTGTCTCGGGTCCGGCGCGGTAGTCTGGTGCGGTGCCAAGCTCGGATGAACTCCCCGACACCGTGTTGACCGACTCCGACGAACTCGAAAAGGGTCCCCGTGACGCCTGCGGGGTCTTCGGTCTGTGGGCGCCGGGTGAAGAGGTCGCCAAGATGACCTACTACGGGCTGTACGCGCTGCAGCACCGGGGCCAGGAGTCGGCCGGGGTGGCGGTGTCGAACGGCTCGCGGATCATGGTCTTCAAGGACATGGGTCTGGTCTCCCAGGTCTTCGACGAAGCGACCCTCGGCTCGCTCAAGGGCCACCTCGCGATCGGTCACACCCGCTACTCGACCACTGGTGCCAGCGTCTGGGCCAACGCCCAACCGACCTTCCGGCCCACTGCCGAGGGCGGTCTTGCCCTGGGGCACAACGGCAACCTGACCAACACCGAGGAACTCGCCGACTGGCTCGCCGAGCGAGAGACCGAGACCCAGCTGACCGGCGCGAACCCCCAGGACCACGCTCAGTTCCCCGATCTGCATGCCTCGCTGAAGGACTCCACCAACGACACCTCGCTGGTGACCGCGCTGATGGCCACCTACACCGACCGTTCGCTGTGGGAGGCCTCGGTGGAGGTGCTGCCCCGGCTCAAGGGCGCCTTCTGCCTGGTCTACATGGATGAGAACACGGTGTACGCGGCCCGTGACCCCCAGGGCATCCGTCCGCTGGTGCTGGGGCGGCTCGAACGTGGCTGGGTCGTGGCCAGTGAGACCGCGGCCCTCGACATCGTGGGTGCCTCCTTCGTCCGTGAGGTCGAGCCCGGTGAGCTCATCGCGATCAACGCCGACGGCATCCAATCGGTCCGGTTCGCCAAGGCCGAGCCCAAGGGCTGCCTGTTCGAGTACGTCTACTTGGCCCGTCCCGACACCACCATCCGCGACCGTCGCGTCCATTCGGTACGGATGGAGATCGGCCGTCGCCTGGCCCGGGAACATCCGGTCGAGGCCGATCTGGTCATCCCGGTGCCCGAGTCCGGGACGCCCAGCGCCATCGGGTACGCGGAGGAATCAGGCATCACCTACGGTGTCGGCCTGGTCAAGAACGGTTATGTCGGTCGTACGTTCATCCAGCCCAGCCAGACCATCCGTCAGCTCGGCATCCGGCTCAAGCTGAACCCGCTGCCCGATGTCATCCAGGGCAAGAAGCTGGTGGTGGTCGACGACTCCATCGTGCGGGGCAACACCCAGCGTGCCCTGGTGCGGATGTTGCGCGAGGCCGGTGCGGCCGAGGTGCACGTACGGATCTCGTCGCCGCCGGTCAAATGGCCCTGTTTCTACGGCATCGACTTCGCGACCCGCGTCGAGCTGGTCGCCAACGGGCTCGCCGTCGAGGAGATCTGCCGCTCGATCGGCGCCGATTCGCTGGGCTATGTTGCCCTGGACGGTTTGATCGAGGCCACCGAACTGCCTGCGGCTGACCTGTGCGCTGCCTGTTTCGATGGGGTCTACCCGGTGCAGATCCCGGCCACATCCGGCCTGACCGAAGTGGCCGGTGATCGCACTGATGTCGACGGACTCACCACCTCGGTCGGCGGCATCGGTGCAGCCGACGCCCTCAGCCGCCCCTGATTTCGCCCGATTCATCTGAAGGACACCAATGCCCGAGACTCCCCGTGACCAGGTCAGTGCCTACGCCCGTGCCGGCGTTGACATCGAGGCCGCCGATCGAGCCGTCGACCTGATGAAGGCCTCGGTGGTGCGCACCCAGCGGACCGAGGTCATGGGCGGGATCGGAGGCTTCGCGGGCCTGTTCGATGCCAGCGCGTTGAAGGACTACCGCCAGCCGGTGCTGGCCACGTCGACCGACGGGGTCGGGACCAAGGTCGCGATCGCCCAGGCCATGGACCGCCACGACACGATCGGCTACGACCTGCTCGGCATGCTCGTCGACGACCTGGTCGTCTGCGGCGCCGAACCGCTGTTCGTCACCGACTACATTGCCTGCGGCAAGGTGGTGCCGGAGCGGATCGCCGCCATCGTCCGTGGCATCGCGGAGGCCTGTGTGGCCACCGGCTGCTCCTTGCTCGGCGGTGAGACTGCCGAACACCCTGGCCTGCTCGGGCCTGACGAGTACGACGTCGCCGGCGCGACCACCGGGGTCGTCGAGGCTGACAAGATCCTCGGCCCCGACCGGGTCGCCGATGGTGACGTGTTGGTCGCGATGGCCTCCTCCGGACTTCATGCCAACGGTTATTCGCTGGTCCGTCATGTCCTGCTCGAGGAAGCGGGGTGGGCGCTCGATCGGGAGGTTGCCGAGCTCGGCCGCAGCCTTGGCGACGAACTGATGGAACCGACCCGTCTCTACGCACTGGACGCCCTCGCCCTGATCGATGCCGTCGAGGTCCACGCCATGAGTCACGTCACCGGCGGTGGTCTGGCCAACAACCTGGCCCGGGTCATCCCCGGCAACCTGGCCGCCACCGTGGATCGTGCGACCTGGCGTCCCGCCCCGATCTTCGACCTGGTCCAGCAGGTGGGTGCGGTTTCGCAGGCTGATCTCGAGGCGACCCTCAACATGGGCGTGGGCATGGTCGCCGTCGTCGCGCCGGAACAGGCTGACCAAGCCGTACGGGTGCTCACCGAGCGCGGTGTGCCGTCCTGGATCTGTGGTTCGGTGAACGCCGGCACCGAGCGTGCCGTCCTGGTCGGTGAACACTCCGGCAAGGTTCGCTGACAACACGTCCGCCGGGTGGGCCGCTTTGGCTGACTGGGTTCGATTGGGTAGCCTGTGCCCCACGAACAATCTGTAGACGGAGCCCGCGGTGCAAACCCGCCGGCGTTGAGATGCGAGGGGGTCGGACCCAATGGGGCGCGGCCGTGCGAAGGCAAAGCAGACCAAGGTGGCACGGGATCTGAAGTACCGGACCACTGAAACAGATTTCGCGTCCTTGGAGCGTGAGCTCCGAGGAGGCCATCGTGAGGACCCTGTCCCCGATGCGTACGCGGATCTCGCTGACGACTACAACGACGGCGAGGACGACCAACCCGCCCGACGATTCGGCTGATCGGCTGAGAATCACGCTGGCAGGTGCTGGCGGGTTGGCCTTTGTGCCTCTAGCCTTGGGCCCATGAGCGAAAACCCCGATCAGCAGCCCGCGGACGCACCCGTCTGGGGCGTGCCGGCTGACGACGAAGCAGATCAGTCGACCACCCTTGCCCCGCGCGGCTGGGACGGGTTGGACGCGGCCACCGGAACGGCACCGGACGGTTCACCCGCACCTGACTCCACACCGAGCTGGGGAGTGGTGAACGATCCGGGACAGTCCGCGCCGGAAGCACCCGCTCCCGAGCAGGCCGGTCCCGAGCAGTCGTTCCCCGACCAGACGGTCCCGGAGCAGCCGGCAGTCGATCCGTTCGGCCAGTCCGCTGCGCCGGCTCAACCGTTCCCGACCGAGCAGACCTCAGCGCCCAGCTTCGATCAGGCGCCCGCGCAGCACTATGACCAGCCCGCGCAGCACTATGACCAGCCCGCGCAGCACTATGACCAGCCCGCGCAGCAGCCCGATCAGGCACCCGGCCCCTATGGGCAGCCTTCGGCTCCTGGTTTCGATCAGCAGTCGCAGGCCCAGCAGCCTCCCGCGCAGCAGTTCGGGCAGGCACCTGGCCCGTACGGGCAGCCTTCGGCTCCCGGTTTCGACCAGCAGCCGTCCGCCGAGCAGCCGCAGCCCCCGTACGGACAGGAGTCGGCCCCGCAGTTCGGTGGGCCGCCGCCGGCGCAGCCCCCAGGACAGGAGCAGTTCCACCAGCAGTACCCGCAGCAGCCAATCCAGGGACAGTCGGCCCCGCAGAACTTCAACGAACCGCAGGGATACGGCGCCAACATTGGACAGCAGCCGGGCCAGTACGCCCAGCCCGGCCAGCCGTACGCCCAGCCCGGTCAGCCGTACGCTCAGCCGGGTCAGATGCAGATGCCGCAGTACACGGTCGGCCAGCCCCCTCCGGGTGCCGAGCCGCAGGTGGGCATGGGCCCCACCGTTGCCGGTCAGCAGCCGATGACGCCCGACGACGAAAAGTTGTGGGGCATGCTCAGCCACGTCGGCACGATCCTGCTGCACTTCATCGCGCCGCTCATTGTGTACCTCATGTACAAGGACCGCAGCGCCTTCGTGAAGGAGCAGGCACGACGGAGCCTCAACTGGATGATCGTGGCCGTCGGCTACAGCTTCGCGTTGAGCATCGTCGTCGGCATCCTGGCCTTCGTCGGGATCGGCTTCCTGCTGACACCGCTGTACTGGCTGCCCATGGTCTTCGCGGTGATCGCCGGCGTGAAGGCCCACAAGGGTGAGCTGTACAAGTACCCGATTGATCTCAACCTGGTGAAGTGAGCTTGACCGCTCGACACCGGACACGTGGCCCCGGCCACACCATTTCGCATTGGTGTGGTCGGGGCTTCACAATGGAGCCATGACCACTCCCCATGTGGTGATCGTCGGCGCCGGATTCGCAGGTCTGGCTGCCAGGAGCCACCTGCTCGCCGCAGGTTTTGACGTCACGGTCATCGACCCCAACCCGTACAACACCTTCCAGCCGCTGCTGTACCAGGTCGCCACCGGCGGGCTGAACCCCGGCGATGTCACCTTCCCGCTGAGGAACCTGCGCGGCCGTCGCCACAAGAATGGCCGCTTCCGCAAGGCTCGTGTGGTCGGCATCGACGCCGACGCACGTGAGGTGATCTGTGATGACCAGGCTCGGGTGGCCTATGACTACCTGCTGTTGTGCTGTGGAGTGGGTGCCAGCTTCTTCGGGATCCCCGGAGTCGAGGAACACTCGGTCACCCTGTACACCCGAGGCGAGTCGCTGAAGGCCCGGGACATGCTCTTCGGTGGACTGGAACACATCGCCGGACAGCCCGATTCGCGGGAGCGATCCTTCACCACTGTCGTCGTCGGTGGCGGCCCGACCGGCGTCGAGATGGCCGGCACGCTGGCCGAGATGAAGTCCGTGGCCCTGGCGAAGGCCTTTCCCGAACTCGACCCCGGCAAGATCAACGTGGTCCTGGTCGAGATGGCGCCGCAGTTGCTGACCCCGTTCCACCAGAAGCTGCAGGAGTACACGCTGAAGCAGCTGCAGAAGCGAGGGGTCGACGTACGACTCGAGACCGCCATTGCCAAGGTCGAGCCCGACCACGTCGAATTCACCAGTGGTGAGTCGTTGCAAGCTGACGTGGTGATCTGGGCCGCTGGAGTGTCGGGCCGCCAGGTCGTCAAGGAATGGGGGCTCGAGATCGGCCGGGGCGGCAGGGTCTTGGTCGAGGAAGATCTGCGGGCTCGCGGGCAGGGCCGGATCTTTGCCGCCGGCGATGCTGCGATTGGTGCGGAGAACCCACTGCCGCAGCTCGCCCAGCCGGCCATGCAGATGGGCAAGCATGCCGCCCGCCAGATGATCAATCTTGAGGCCGGGCGGCCGACCACCGCGATGAAGTACCACGACCGCGGTTCGATGGCCACGATCGGTCAGTTGTCGGCCGTGGTCGAGTTTCCGTTCGGTGCTCGATTCACCGGACCGCCCGCGTGGGTGCTGTGGATCGTCATCCACCTGATGTATCTGCTCGGTGGCCGGAACCGGATCTCGACCATGCTCAATCTTGCAGCGCGGTACCTGTCCTTCCGCCGGACGGGAGCCATCGTCGGGGACGTCCTGGACACTCCTGCGATCCGGGACGGCAAATCCTGAACCCGGCTAGGGTTTGACGATGGTCACCATCAAGGACGTCGCCCAGCGGGCGGGCGTGTCGACGGCCGTTGTGTCGGCTGTCCTGGGCGGGCGAAGCCGCACCGTACGGATGAGTGAGGCGACCCGCCAGCGGGTGGAGCAGGCCATTGCCGAAACCGGCTACCGCGCCAACCATGCCGCTCAGTCGCTGAGTCGATCACGGACCGGAGTGATTGCCGCGGTCGTGCCGAGGATTGCCAATCCCGTCTTCGAACAGGTGATCAGCGGTCTGCAGGCGGAGGCCGAGGAGAACGGCGAGGTGCTCCTGCTGGCAGATGCGTTGTGGGTTGAGGCGGGGACCCATTTGATGGCGCGGATGGCCGGGAGCGGAATGGTGGACGGCTTCCTGGTCCGGTCGACGACGTGGGGGTCAGAGCGGGTCGAGGAGTTCACCAAGCGGGGCCTGCCTTTCGTGATCCTGCAGACGCCCGGGCCGGATCATCCGATCAGCGTGTGGGCCGATGACCGGGCGGGGATCGCCTTGGCCGCCCGGCATCTGATCGCACTGGGGCATCGTGACATCATGCTGGTTGGCGGCCATGGTGGACGTGCTCAGGGCCTGGTGGACGAGCTCGAACGGGCGGGGTTGCCCCATGGCGAAGCCATTGCTGCTCTGGGCTACGACCTGGATAGGACCGCAGCCACCGTCCGATCGGTCATGTCCGGTGATTCCCCGCCCACTGCACTGGTGATCGACAACATCATCTCCGCTCCCGGAGCACTGGCCGCACTGCAGGATCTGGGGATCCGGGTGCCCGAGGACCTGTCGATCATCGTCTTCCATGACCTGCCGATTGCCGACCACCTGCGGCCAGCGCCCACCACCGTCCGCATGCCGATGGAGCTGGTCGGACGACACGCCTACCGCACGTTGCAGCGGATGATCTCTGGAGAAGACGTGTCCTCCGAGGTCGTCGACAGCCCGGCGCCGGTGCTGGTTGACCGGGGCTCAACGGGGCCACCGCCGAGACGCTGACCCATCACCACCGACGAACGAGTTCCCGGCCAGGCCTTGATTCACCGATGAATCACGTGCAGGATGTTGTCCGTCAACGCGAGGACGACGCCCATGCAGGGCAGACAGGACCCATGACCATGACGCACATCGGTGTGGTGGGGGGATGGCAGGCCGACAACATCGGCGATGTCGCCCATGTGCCAGGGACTCTGATCGCGCTGCAGCGACGACATCCGCATGCGCGCCTCAGCCTTCTGGTGCAGAACCTCGCCGAGCGGGAGTTGGCGATGTTGACCAGGTACTTCCCTCAGGTCGAGCTCATCACCGACACCCTGGCCGACGGGGTGCCGGCCACGCAGACCTTGCAGGCCTTCCTCGACAGTGCAGACATCTTGGTCCATGCCTCCGGGCCCGGCCTGGTGGCCACCTCGGCGCTGACTGAGTGGCAGCGCCGTACAGGCAAGCCGTACGGGATATTCGGTATCACCGTCGACCCGTTGACGCCGTACGTGGCACGTCTGGAACCCAGCGCGGTCATGATCGACGCGATCGCCGGTGACATGCTGTCCCCGGAGCAGCGCGAGATCTTCTCCGGCGCCGCCTTCATGCACTGCCGCGACACCCTGTCGCTGAAATTCCTGCAGGGACAGGGAATCGGGGTTGATGCGCTGCGGTTCGGACCGGACGCCACGGTCGTGGTCGACATCTATGACGATGATGAGGCCGCGGCAGTCACTCAGCAGTACGGTCTGGTTGCGGGGGAGTACCTCTGTGTCGTGCCCCGGATCCGCCGCACGCCCTACTACCAGCTGCGGAACTTCGCGCCCGGAGTCGATGATTGGCGCAAGGAGGCGTACAGCGCGGGCTTCCTCGAGTCGGACTTCGACGTCCTGCGCAGGGTGGTCAATGTCTGGGCCCGCCGCACCGGCAAACCGGTCCTGATCGTCCCCGAAATGCGGTACGAGGTGGAGGTCGCCCAGCGATACCTCGACGGTACCTTTGATCCCGGCATCGCTGACCAGGTGAAGATCCTGCCCCGCTACTGGGAGTTGCAGGAAGCATGTGCGGTGTATCGCCACAGTGCGGGCGTCATCAGCACCGAATGCCATTCACCGCTGATGGCGATCGCCGAGGGCGTACCGACGGCCTACTTCCGTCAGCCCACCGACACCATCAAGGGCCAGATGTATCACGACCTCGGGATGGGGGATCGGCTGCTCGAGATGGACTACGACGATGCGGCTGACCGTGCCGAGGCGATGATCACCCAGATGCTTGATGACCCCGATGGCGAGCGGGAACGCGTCGCCGCCGCACGACGCACCGCTGCACCACTGCTCGACACCATGGCCGATGACGTCACTGACGCCATTGACCGCCACAACCGCTAGATCCCACCACAGAAGGAGACAGTGCAATGACGCATCACATCCCACGGAGGTCGTTGTTGGCCGGGGCTTCGGCGCTGGCCGTCGGGGCCGCTGCTGCCGGGTGCAGCACCACTGCCGGAGGAGGCGACGGCGGTGGCGGTGCCCAACGCGTCGCGGACTCGGTTCTGCCGAACTTCATCCCTTCGACCTTGGTCGAGCCCGATTTGGTCAGCACCAACGAAGGCGGCGGACAGGGCTTCTTCGCCTACCCGGAGGACCCGAAAGCTGCCTTCGACTCCCCGCCCCTGTCCGGTGAGAAGATCGATGTGCTGACCTTCACCTTCGATCCCGCCCCGCCGTCGGCCAAGGACAATCCTCTTTGGCAGGGTGTTCAGGAAGGACTGGGCTCCGAGCTCAACATGGTCTTCGTGCCGACGGCCGAGTACGGTCAGCGCTTCGCCACCGCCCAAGCCGGTGGTGATCTGCCCGATCTGGTGTCGATCTATGGCACGGTGCAACGGCTCCCTGATCTGCTGCAGGCCCAGTTCACTGATCTCACTGAATATCTGGCCGGCGATGCGATCGCCGACTATCCCCACTTGGCGGCGATCGCGACCCAGTCGTGGCAGAAGGCTGCCATTGGTGGGAAGTTGTGGGCTGTGCCGAAGATGTCGATCCCGATGGGGCAGGCGCAACTGATCCGCGAGGACATTGTCGAACCCTTGGGTCTGCCGATGCAGCCGACCACGTACGAGGAGTTCAAGGAACTGCTGCTCGGCATGGTCGACACAAAATCGTCGCGATGGGGTAGTGGCGATCCAGAAGCCGTACACAATGTGATCGTCGGAGCGTTGGGGTCGAGTACGAAGTGGACTGAGTCCGGCGGCAAATTTCTCCATGCCATCGAGAATCCGGAGTACGAGGCGGCGCTCAACAATGTCCAGCAGCTGTGGAAGGCCGGGGTGTTCCACCCTGACAGCATCGGCGCCACCAACAACCAACGCAACGACTGGTTCACCCAAGGAGTCACCCCGATGGTGTTCGGTGGGTGGGGTGGGTGGAGCAAGTACCCGATGTGGGGGGCGTCAGTTCCAGGATTCCGTCTCGGGTCGATCATCCAGTTCGGCTACGACGCCAGCACTACGCCCGTGTCCACCAAGGGAAATGTGGTGATGGCCCTCACCGCGTTGAAGAAAGCAGAGCCAGAGCGGATCAAGACGCTGCTCACTGCTTTGGACTGGCTGGCCGCGCCGTTCGGCTCGCAGGAGTACCTGCTCCGCAAGTACGGTATCGAGGGGTCGACCTACGACCTCGACGGCACCGACCCGATCCTGAACCAGAGCGGACAACAGATGCGCCTGGTGCCGTTCGTCAACCTCGTCGACGCTCCGCAGGCGATCTACGATCCCGGACAACAGGTGGTGACGCAGGCGCGGTTCGACTATCAGGAGGCTGTGCTGCCGATCCAGGCACCGGATCCGACGCTCGGGCTCTACTCCGAGGCTGCAGCATCCAAGGAGAACCAGCTTGAGCGTGCCTTGACTGACGTCCGGCAGGCGATCATGCTCGACCGAGCGCCCGTCTCGGCCTGGGCCGAGGCCGTGGACACCTGGCGGTCCGATGGCGGCGACGAAATCCGCGCCGAGTACGAGCAGGCGTTCGCCGCGGAGAACTGACCGCAAGCAGGCCACCCTGCTGGCTGGGTGGGCTTGCGCCGGTTGACGGACGGGGGGCGTGCAGGCCAGCATCCACCCGCGATCAGCTGGAGTCGGTGTTGCCTGCTCGTTCGGTGACCGCCGCCATCTCGTGCAGCTGATCGTGCGACTTCTGGCGGACCTGAGCGATGTGTTCGCGTACGGCTGTGGGATCGTCGAGGATCGCGGCGAGCTGGGTGCGTACATCCTCGGCTGGCTGTGGGCTCTCCACCTCGATGATGTGGTCGGACAGGTCGAGGTCGTGATACATCTCGCCCTTGATGGTGTCCGAGGGCTGGCGGACATAGAGGGCCGGGACTCCCTCGGCCAGCGCCATCAGCGGGGCATGACACTCCATGCTGACGACTGCAGCGGCGTGACGGTAGGTAACGACGGCCTCTTCGAGTGGCCAGAAGCGCGGCAGGATGTGGACCTGGGGCGCGACGTCGGCCGGCAGTCGTGGCCCGATCTCCTCGGCCGCGAGGTCCATCGCATAACTCATCTCCGGGACGACCAGCACCGGAAGGCCGGTGGTGCGCACCCACCAGATCATGGTGTCGACCAGGATCTGCATGTCCGATGTGGTGTGGATGGCGTTGTAGGCGTCGTTGCGCATGGCATTCGCGTCGAGCGGGACATCCTTGATCCGGTAGTACGGGGTGATCCGCAGCCGCGGCACCACACACAGATACTGCCCGGGGGTGAGGCCGTACTCCTCGATCAAGGCATCGGCGTGGGAGTCGTCGTAGAAGTCGCACATCACGGTCGCATCCGGGCCGAAGGCGAGCGGGTCAGCAGTGATTCCCTGTTGTTGAAGGAATCTGAGCGTCAGGCTGTCCCGGGTGTAGAAGAAGCTGGACTCGGCCAACAGCGTGTGCTCGGCCTCGCCCAGCATCGGGCGAGTGAGGGTGTCGATCATCCGGGCCGACACGTCCAATGGTGCGGAGTGCGGGCGCAGGGGGTCGTTGGTGACGCCGAAGAAGCCATACGGTTTGCCGGTCAAGCGGGACCACTCCGCCAGCTGTACTCGAGCCACCAGTCCCGGGCCGGAGCCATGGGCGAGGACATCGACCTCGCTCAGGAACTGCTCCAGGGCCCGGTTCGGGGCGACGTCGGGGGAGAGATCCTCTTCGATCAGGTTGACCTCAGGGAAGTAGCGCTGCAACATCTCCCGTTCCCGGCCGTCGATCGACTTGGCCAAGAGGGTGATCGTCGCGTCCGGAGCTCCGCGGCGGAGCGCGGTGAGTGCCCCCGGAGTGTGGGCAACGTCGCCGATGTTGACGGTCTGCCAGCCGGAGACCAGTCCGATGTGGGTCATGCCTTCTCTTCCTGTTGGAGTCACTCGCCCTGGTCGGGGTCGAGTGAGTCAGTGGCGCCCCAGCGGGCCATGGCGTCGGCGATCCCGTCGATGGCCTCACCATGTTGGTACTCGTACTCGGGTAGGAGTGCCCGCCAGCTTGTCTGGAGGAAACCCAACACCCGTTCAGAAGTGACGCGCTCACGGATGAACTCGCAGGTACGGGCCAGGTTGTCGCGGTAGAGCCAGTTGCTCCCTGTCGGGACCTGGTCATAGCCGTGGTCGTCGAGATCGAGATAGCTGACGTAGCGATCCATCGGACGCGTGAGTCTGGCCGGGCGGCGTGTTTCGTCAGCTCCGCTGAAGGCATTGCGGTAGAACCAGTTGCTCTGCAGCACGTCGCGAGGCATGCGTCGGTAGAACTCGTCAGGATGGCTCCAGGCGTAGTCGGACCACACCCAGGGACGAGCGCCGGCCTGGGTGGCGGCATCGGTCAGGACCGACAGATCGTGCCACCACAGATCGTGCTGTCGGGTGACTGCCAGCTGGGCCCCGGCCTGGGACTGGGCATCTTCCTCATCCATGCCGAGATGGAAGAAGCGCGGCTGGTCGAACAGGCTGGCGACCTCGGCGATCAGGTCGCGACAGAGTGCGTAGTAGGGCTCGGTGGCGATCCTTCGACTCCAGTCACCCAGCCAGGCATCGTGGGTGGCGCTGAAATTCAACTTCGGGATGGGTTCGAGGCCGAGCTCACGCAACCTGTCCAGCTCTTCGGCAAGCCGCGGCTGGGACCACGCCTGCTTGACCGCCAGGTCCGGGTGGGAGGCGTACTCGATCCCGTCGGCGACGTCGATGACGACCATCGTGCAGCCAACCTCAGCCATCCGAGCGGTCACCCTGAGCCACATGTCGTCATCACATCGGAGGGTGTCGCAGTAGCTGTTTGGTGCCGTGCCGGGGACATCACCCCACATGTTGGTCCCGAGATGGAGCAGATTGGCCCAGAACGGTGCCGGGTCGACGGTGGTCACGGGTGGGTCTCCTCATCAGCTCGACCACGAGCTCGGTCGGGTGCGTTGCCAGCATCCTGCAGCAGATTTACCGATGAATCCAGTGAATGCAGAGGTCATCTTGCCTGATGCGCTTTGCGGTCGTCCTCAGTCCGGCGGCGCAGCGCCTGTTCGGTCAAGGCGGAACTCGCAGGTCAGCTTCTCCTGGATCGGGGCTTCGCGCGTCCCCTCCAAGAGGCTCGTACGGCGTGACGTCCCATCTCGTAGCCGGGCCGACCGATGACCTCCCTCGGCCCAGAGTGACCCAGACTCGCTCCTGACGACAATGCCCAGTTGCACCGTACGAGTAGGTTGGAGGCAGACCTCGCCACACGAGTACATCCGCATTGGAGTGCTTCAACGGTCAGGGCGGAATCGCAGGACCTCAGGTTCGTCACATCGCAGGTGACCCACAGGTGCATTGAGCTCAACATTCGACCTGTCCCAGGACCACCAGTCATATTCGGTGACGGCCGTCACCGATCCAGCAGTGCTTCTTCGTAAAGGATGTGTCACCCGCCATGATGACCCAACAGCAGACCACCGCCAGCAGGGCCGAACCACTGGGACTCGAATCAGTTCTGGTCAGTTCGCTGCCCACGACACTGCTCACCGACAACGCTCCCGGCCGCTACCCGGTGGACGCCGTGTTCACCCGACGTCCCGAGACTGACGAGATCAGCCAGATCACCAGCGACGACACTCGAGACTTCTTCAGGCAGCAGGGCTACCCGGCGATGGCTCTGAGCATCGCCGACCGCAGGTTGAGGATCGCAAACACGAACCTGGAAGAACTTCGCGACGGTCTGGCAGCACTGGTCGGCCAACGCCTCGCGTGGATCAGTGACGACACCCAGTCGCGGCGGGACTCGGCGGCTGAGCAACATCGCCACAGCGCCGATCAGGAACACCAGCGCGCTGCCGCAGTTGCCCTCGCGGCCAGCTCGGTGAGCTTTGCTGCTCGCGATCAGGTGCTCGCCGCCTCAAGCGCTTGGGCTGACCGGGCGGCGGGTGAGCGGTCATCAGCTCGTTGGGATGATGACGGCGGGCACTCCACGACAAAACCCCAGAACTCTTGATGGCAAGAATTCTGGGGCAGTGTCGCGGTCGAACATTGTGGTGGCCAGGGCCGGGGTCGAACCGGCGACCTTCCACTTTTCAGGCGGACGCTCGTACCAACTGAGCTACCTGGCCAGGCGTCATAGAACGCCAAAGTGGTGATGTAGAAACATCACCACTTTCGCGACCCCGACGGGACTCGAACCCGCGACCTCCGCCGTGACAGGGCGGCGCGCTAACCAACTGCGCTACGGGGCCTGGTTGTGGCATCCCTGCCAACTCGGAGAACAATACCCACTCCACTGACGACTGGGCAAATCGGGTCCCGAACGCTGATCGGGGCGTCTCAGTGGGCTCTCGGTCGGTTGCTGGAGGGGTGGTCGCCGGGGTGTTGAGGTGGACCGTGCTAACCTCGAGACAGAGCTGGTGATCCCACCGGCCGAGGGTTTCTGGTTACGCTGTGACTTGGCCGTCACGGGGAACGACAAGCGGCTCTCCCACCCAGCCCGCATCGTGGTGTCGCCTGCAACCGAGAAACGAAGTATCTACGTACCCATCATTCAGGAATTGGCCGGCTGGCCCCCTTGCCACGCGCGTGGTCGCGCGAGCGCGGGCGGTCGTGAGATTCCACCCCACCGACGTTCCATGCCGTACGGCTGGCACCGTCAGCCGATCAGGAGAAACACCATGACTCTTGCCGTTGGGCCCCGTGCGGCCCCACCCGTTGCCGAGCCCTATGCCGATGCCCGCAGCTTCCCACCCATGGCCAAGGCCTATCTGCAGGTCTCGCAGGTCGCTCGCGAGACCGGTCTGCTGCGCCGTACCCCTTGGTTCTACCTGCTCGTCGGCGGCGGCCTGGCCCTGGCATTCGGTGGATGCGTCACCGCCTTCGTACTGCTGGGGCACAGCTGGCTCCAGCTGCTGGTGGCCGGCGCGTTGGGCATCGTGTTCACCCAGATTGCCTTCGTGGCCCACGAAGCGGCACACCGCCAGATCCTGTCCAGCGGTCCGGCCAACGACCGGTTGGCCCGAATCCTCGCCGGAGCGGTCGGGATGAGCTACTCGTGGTGGGACTCCAAGCACTCACGCCATCACGGCAATCCCAACCGGGTCGCCAAGGATCCCGACCTCGCGATCGACACCATCTCCTTCCTGGCCGAGGATGCCGCGACCGCACGTGGTCTGCGCAGATTGATCACCCGCCGACAGGGCTGGCTGTTCTTCCCGTTGCTCACCCTGGAGGGACTCAACCTCCACTTCCACGGCTTCAAGCACCTGTTGACCACCCGCAAGGTGAAGCATCGTTGGACTGAGCTGGGGATCCTGGTCGTCCGTTTCGCGATCGTGCCCGGTGCGGTGTTCTGGTTCCTGCCGCTCGGCATGGCCTTCGCTTTCATGGGAGTGCAACTCGCCGTCTTCGGGGTCTACATGGGCGCCTCGTTTGCTCCCAACCACAAGGGGATGCCGGTGATCGCCAAGGATGCCAAGCTCGACTTCTTCAGCAAGCAAGTCCGGACCTCGCGCAACATCTCCGGTGGATGGTGGATGACGGCCCTGATGGGCGGCTTGAACCACCAGATCGAACATCACCTGTTCCCCAGCATGCCGCGACCGCACCTGGCCAAGGCCCGCGAGATCGTGCGCGACTACTGCTCCAGCCACAACATCCCGTACACCGAGACCAGCCTGTGGCGTTCGTACGGAATCGTCATCCAATATCTCAACCGCGTGGGGCTCGCGGCGCGCGACCCGTTCGACTGTCCGCTCGCGGCCCAGATGCGACGCGCCTGACCCTCTTCCCATGGGCGCATCCCCAGCGCCCCCAATACTGGTCGGTCTCAGCGCCCGATACAGACGCTGGTCACCGAGGCGTGGCTCAGCGACTCCAGACCCGCGAGCAGACCGCCACACCTCCAGTCCAGGATTGGCCCTCGCTGTCACGGGTCCCTCCGCGTGTCGCACGTCGGAGCGACCGGGTTCCTCGGCCTGATCTACCTCCACAGAAAGTACGGGGTGGCCGAGCGAAAGCCGCGGTACCCTGTGCAGCGTGCATAGCCAGCCTCCAGACTTCGGTGGGCGGTCTGACTGACTACTCAGACCTTGAGGCGGTGGTCTCGGAGTGCGTCAGGCGCGACGTAGACCTCCTGCTCACTCCTGAGTTCGCCGTGGGTGGTCTACCCCACACGATGCCCGGGGCCGTCGACCGGGCAACATCGCTCAAGCAGCTCGAAGATGCTTGGGCGAGGTCGCTGCCGGAATCGCTGACGGTCGTTCTCGGGTTCACAGAGCACACAACTGCGGGGCTGTTCAGTTCAGCGGCGGTGCTGCGTGGAGGAACCGCCTTGCATGTCGCCCGCAAGGTCTTTCCCCGTGAGCCGGGCATCACCCCAGGCACCACCTCTCTGCTGTTCGAGCTGGGAAACATCCCCGTCGGCATCATCATCTGCGCAGACGCCCGACACCCGGAACTCACCGCCAGCCTGGCCAACGCCGGAGCTCGCATCCTGCTCTGTCCGCTCAACAACGACATGAACACCGCACATGCCGTCGAATGGGAACAGCCAACGGCCGACGCGCTGCATGGCCGTGCACTGGAGACTCGGTGTTACGTGGTGTCGGCAGACGTCGCAGGCTCATCCCCGGGAAGGCGCGCATTGGCGGCGACCTTTGCAGTGTCGCCCGATGGGGACACGATCGCCTCCACGGGCAACTGCCCAGGGGAACTGCTCGTCGTCGACCTGACTCTTTGAGAACTCTCCTCCTGGATCAGGGTCCAGGCGACCCCGCCAACACCACCTATGATCGACACGACCCAGGCCGACGTCCCGCGAGAACTCATTGACGGCGGCGCGGGCACCCACAGTCTCTCGAGCCTCAGACATGAAGCAGCCCCCAACCAGAAACCTGCTCTGACTGGGGGCGATGCTCCCGTACTCGTGGCATCCCCAACGGGATTCGAACCCGCGCTGCCGCCTTGAAAGGGCGGTGTCCTAGGCCGCTAGACGATGGGGACCTGACTCTGACACCTTACCCGGACGACCGGGGTCGCCGCGAATCGGATTGTCTCAGAAGTGATCTCGTGCCGGCGCCGACTCGAGGCCAGGGCGCCGGCACGAGAAGCCGGTGTCAGGGAAGACGGTGTCAGGGATTGACGGTCACGTGTACGTGGTTCTTGTGGTTCTGCACGTCGGAGCCGCGATCCTCCATGGTGCGCCAGCCCTCGCCGGAGCGAGCGACACTCCAGATCTTCTGGTCGAAGATGATGTACTCGATGCCAAAGCTCTTGGCGTTGTTCTGCAGCCAGTACGCGATGTTCCAGCCGAGGTCCTTGCTGGCTTGGGACTTGTAGTTGTCGAGCATGATGTCGACGGCTCGACCGGAGGGGTGGTCCGGGATCGAGTCCGGGCGGACACCGTTGTACCAGTTGATCTGGGGGTAACGGTGGGCCACCTTCACCAGCAGTTCCTTCGACCGCTTGGTCAGCCCGGACAGGCCGGTGCCGGGGATACCGGTGATGTCGCTGCCGACGCCGGGCGGGTTGGTGCTCAGGTAGAGCGCATTCACCCAACGAACCGCGCCCTTGTAGACGATCTGTGCCACGCCGTTCTTGGTGACACCGGTGATCGACAGCTTGGTGCCGACCGGGACGTCACCCAGATTCTTGTAGTCCGAGCCCGACGTCGTACGGATCATCAGGGCAGTGGTGGCATAGCGAGTGCCGGTGACCTTCGGCAGGTCCGACGGGCCGGGGCCCGAGGTCGGCTTGGCCAGATAGAGCGCATTCACCCATCGCACGGCGCCGTTGTAGACGATCTGTGCCACGCCGTTCTTGGTGACACCGGTGATCGACAGCTTGGTGCCGGCCGGCACGTCGCCCAAGCTCTGGAAGTTCGAGGTTGAGTTCGTCCGGATCATCAGGGCAGTGGTCGCGACACGAGTGCCGGTGACCTTCGGCAAGTCGGAGGACGACCCGCCGCCGGAGCCGCTCGAGGTCAGGTACTGGGTGGACACCCAGGCCGAGTTGCCCTTGTAGGTGATCTCGGTGAAGCCGTTCTTGACCGCACCGGTGGTCGACACCTTCGTGCCGGGGGCGAACACGGTCAGCACACGATACGAGGTGCTCGGACCGGTGCGTACGTTGAGATTGGTGGTGGTGGCCATCGAGCCGGGTTTGCCCGACGAGGCAGTCGAGTCGGCCACATCGGAGGAGGCCTTTCCAGACCCGGCGACCCGCACATACTGGCTGGACACCCAGGCACGCTTGCCATTCCACTTGACCGGAGTCCAACCATTCTTGGCGGGCCCGTCGGGGGTGATCAGCTGTCCGGGATAGAGCCCTCCCAGGATGGCCGCGTCGGTGCTCGGCCCCGATCGGATGTTGACCGCAGTCCAGGTCGTCAGTTTGTCGCCATCAGCACTCGCTGATGGCATCACGGCCGTCGCGGCAATACCGGCGACCAGGGTGGCAGCAGCCATTGCGCCGACCAGGCGGCGCACAGGTCTCGCAGCACGCTTCGTCACAGCACTTGTCCTTCCCGACGGCCTTCCCCTGCCGTCGCGATCATCACTCCACCGGCCCGGGTCGAGGATCGGGTCCTGTGGTTGTCCGTATTCGCTTGTCGATCCGGTCCGCACGGATTCCCAGCCGGGCGGCGGCAGCTCTTCGTTCCCGTCGTGACGGACGCGGTGCTGTTTCCCTCAGCACACCAGTCCCGTCAGAAACAACTGCCCCAGACGTTTCAGGACTTTAAACCTGTCCCAATGATCACGGCAAGGTGTCGGTCAAAGGTTTGTGATCAGAGAAGCTTCGAAAGGTGAATGACAATCATGAAATTACGTAAATGTCACTAATCTCCGAAAGAGCTCGTAGGATGTGGTGCATGGTGGTTGAGATGACCGACGAGGACTTCGATCGACAGGTCGACCAGGCCCTCGACTCGGTGCCCGATGAGCTCGCTGGGCTGGTCCACAACTGCGTCGTTCTGGTCGAGGACGAGCCGCCGGAGGGGGAGCCTGAACTCTTCGGTCTGTACGAAGGGATCCCTTTGACAGAAAGAGATTCGTGGTACGGAGGTGCGCTTCCGGACCGGATCCTGATCTTCCGTGGGCCGCTGTTGCGACACTGTCGCGACATCGATGAACTCATCGAGGAGATCCACATCACCGTCGTACACGAGATCGCCCATCACTTCGGCATCGATGACGAGCGGCTGCATCAGCTCGGCTATGCCTGATCCCGGCGATCGAGCCTGGCCGACCCGCTGAAACCGGTCACTCTCAACAAGGGTCGACCCATGGTCGAGAGTGCTCAGTTGAGCACGAGGGACAAGACAACCGCCACCGTGACCCCGCCGCCAGCAATAACGATGAGTGCGGTCATCCAGAATGGCCCTCGCGCGTCCGGCACCGGAATGTTGCTGTGGATGGCGCGCAGGGCCCGCTGGTGCCGTCGCCGGGCGGCCAGGGCGATCCCCACGCCGCAGCCGATCGCCAACACGGCCATCACGATGCCCAGGATTGGTCGCGACTCAGCGATCAGGCGTGCCGCCACCAGTGAACAGGCCGTGGCCGACAGGGCGGTGCGTTGCCAGGCCAGCGTGGTCCGCTCGGGCTGGAGGCCGATGTCCCAGACCCGATGCTCCCAGGGTCGCTCCTGTTCGCTCACAGCACCAGGATCACGGTGATCGTCGCCACCACGACCAGGACCAGGACCAGGAGGACCATCAGCGGCGACGACGGGAGTGGCTTCGACTGCCTCAGTCGTCGCTCATTGCGGGCCCATCCGACAAAGGCATGGACCCCGCAGCCCACTCCGGTGATCGCCAGCACCAGGGCGGCGATGTGAGCCTCGACGTTCAGATCGGGCTTCAAGGTGGTCAGGGCGACAATGGCGACCGATGCGGTGACGAAACCCAGGCCCGTACGGATCCAGGCCAGAAAGGTTCGCTCATTGGCAAAGCTGAATCGGGCGTCGGGCTCGGTCCCGACGCCGTACACCGATCGTGGCCATCGCTTGTCCGACACAGCAGCGATCCTAGTGGCTCAGTGCCCAGCTGCGGTCGGCGGTGCTGACCCACTGGGTGGCATGGCCGAAACTCGTCGCCGGTACGTAACCGGCCTGAAGATCGGTGGCGTCGACCACTGTTGTCCCGAGTTCGGCGAGCTCGTCGTCGGTGAGCGGGTCACCGGTGACCACCACGACCAGGGCGAGCTTGTCCTGCACGACATTGACCGCGAGGGTGGCCAGCACCTCGTCGCTGATCTCTTCGGTGAGGATCACCAGTGTGTTGCCGTCGAACAGGGGCAGCAGGTCAGTCATCGATGTGATGCTGCGGCAGACCAACACACGTGCGTCATCGCGTACGGCATGGGTGCTGTCGGTGCGGAACTCGGGTGAGGCGAAGCCGTAGGGAAGTACGGTTCCCTCGTGTTCGGCGCGAGTGGGCTCGTGCGGCGGCAGTGGGGTGGTGCGGCGGTGGGCGAGCTCGCCCAGCAGGTAGTGAGGTTTCGCCGCCGGTGCATGGCCAGGGATCTCGCGATCCGGCGGGCTGGTGAGCTCTGCCAGTGCGCGATGCCGCTTCCTGCGGTCCCACAGGGCGCCGAAAAGCGTCACTGCGATCCCCAGCACCAGGACCGCCAGCGGTACCACCATCCACAGTTCCACGGATGCCAGCCTGCCACGCCTCAGTCAGCAATGACGGCGGCGAGGCCGTCGCGCAGGATCTGCTCGGCCTGCTCGGCGGTGATGCGTTCGGCACCAGTGACGGCCAGGCCGAGGGCAATGCCATCGATCAGTGCCAGCAGATAGCCAACCGTGCGGTCGATGTCGTGGATCAGGTGCCCCTCGGAATGCAGGATGTGTGCCCAGTCGGTGACGCGTCGTCGGGCCGAGTTGACCAGACTTTCCCAGGTGCGACGCCGGTCCGGATCGCCTGTCGGATCGACCATGGCGGCCATGAGGGCCAGCCACTGTTGTCGGTTGATCTCGTCCTCGGCCGGCGAGATGAGGAACTGGCGCAGGCATTCGGTCAGGCGCTCACGCGGACTGACGCTGCTGTCACGGATGCGGTGATCGGACAGCTGTCGGTCCAGGATCGAGCCGAGAGTTGCATCGTAGAGCTCCTGCTGGGTGGGGAAGTAGTGTCGCAATGTGCTCGCGCCGATCCCGGCCCGGCCTGCTACTGCGCGGACGCTGATGGCGGTGGTGCCCGACTCGCTCATCAGCTCCCGGGCGGCGTCGATGATCTGGGTGCGTCGATCTGTCATGCCCCTCCTTTGGCACACTGTGCTAGTACAGTGTGCTAGTCTCATTTCCACGCCGATTGGCACACTGTACGGGAAGGTCTCGCTGATGTACGAAGCACTGCAGGAGTTCGCCACCTCATTACCTGCCGGACTGCAATGGTTGGCGGTGATCCTGCTCGGTGCGATCCCGTTCGTCGAGTCCTATCTGGGCGCAATCATCGGCGTCGTGGTCGGGCTGCCCGTGTGGGTCGCGGTGCCCGCGGCGGTCGCCGGCAACCTCATCTCGACCTGGGCCGTCGTGCTGGTCGCATCCGGGATTCGTCGGCGCGTCACCCGTGACCGTCAACTCCCTGAGCTCAGTCCCCGGAGAGCCAAGCTGAAGACCCGATTCGACCGGTTCGGAGTGCCAGGGGTGAGCATGCTCGGACAGCTCATCCTGCCGACCCAGATCACCTCAGCGGCGATCATCTCCTTCGGGGCGCCACGCCGGTCGGTGTTGGTCTGGCAGACGATCTCCATCATCGTGTGGGGTGTGGTCTGTGGTGCGCTTGCGACGGCTGGGGTCAATCTCTTCGCCGGGGTGCGCTGAGGCCAGTCAGCGCAGGTCGTCGACGTTGGTGGACGGTGGTTCGGAGGCGACCGGGACCGTGGTGGCGCGGCTCGGGGTGCCGCCCCGCAACCGAGTCAGCAACGCCATCAGGTGGTAGACCACCAAGGCCGCGATCGTGCCCAGTGCGATGCCGCCGAAGGAAACCTCGCCCCAGGTGAGGGTCAGGTCTGCGATGCCGATGATCAGCGCGATCGCCGCGGTGAACTGGTTGGCCGGCTTGGAGAAGTCGACCTTGTTCTCCAGCCAGATCTTGATGCCGATGATCCCGATCAGGCCGTAGAGGGCCACAGTCACACCGCCGAGCACCCCGACCGGGATGGTGTTGATGACTGCGCCGATCTTGGGTGACAGACCGAGCAGGACTGCGGTCACACCGGCGACCAGATAGGCCGCACTCGAATAGACCCGCGTCGCGGCCATGACGCCGATGTTCTCGCCGTAGGTGGTGGTGCCCGAGCCGCCACCGCCGCCGGCGATCATCGTGGCGACGCCGTCGGCGATCAATGCCTTGCCGGTGTGCTTGTTGATCTCGGGATCGCCGACCATCTGCGCGACACCGCGGATGTGGCCGACGTTCTCGGCGATGAGCGCGAGGATGACCGGGAGGAACGCCGGCAGGACTGCCCACACCTGCGGATTGGTGAAGGGATTGGTTGGTGCGGTGAACGTGGGCAAACCGATCCAGGCGGCGTCGGTGACCGGGCTGAAGTCAATCTCGCCACGGATGGCCGCCGCGACATAGCCGACGATCACCCCCACGAAGATGGACAGGCGTCCGATGAGTCCGTGGAAGAGCACCGCAGTGACGATGACGGCCAGTACGGTGATCGTCGCCGTCACCGGAGCCTGGGTGTAGTTGTTCGCCGCTGCCGGTGCCAGGTTGAAGCCGATCAACGCCACGATGGTGCCGGCCACCACCGGCGGCATGGCCAGGTCCAACCACCGGGTGCCCGCCAGCTGGACGACGATGCCGACGATCACCAACATCAGACCGATTGCCACAATGCCAAACAGGGCCGAGCCCATCGACTGACTGGTCATCGCCGCCGTGATCGGGGCGATGAAGGCAAAGGACGAGCCCAAATAGCTCGGCACCTTGCCCTGGGTGATCACCAGGAACAGCAAGGTGCCGACACCGGAGAAGAGCAGCGTGGTGCTCGGCGGGAATCCGGTCAGGATCGGCACCAGGAAGGTCGCACCGAACATCGCCACCACGTGTTGGGCGCCGATCCCGATGGTCCTGGGCCAGGTGAGACGTTGTCTCGGCCCCACGACGTCATCGGGTCCGAGTCGTCGCGCCGCCGCGTGCAGTTCCCAGATGCGGACCATCTGCCACCCCAATCGCTGTTCGAGTTGTCCGCGAGGATCGTAATGGTTGCCAGCGCTGCTGAACAGCCCTGTGAGTTCGGAGCGCGTCCGGGACGGGCCCGGAAAGCCCGGTCGGTCAGTCCGCGATCAGCTGGCCGATGAGGGTCGGTTCGACTTCACGCAGTCCGCGGAGGGTTGGCACAACGGTCGCGCCCACGGTGATGGCGAGCGTGGCAGCCACCGAAGCCGCAAACATGGCGGCCGGCGGTACGAAGGCGAAGGACATGCCGGCAGCGGGAAGCCCGATCGCAAGGACGGCAACGGCACCGACGGCCATGACCAGACCGAGGAAGGTCGCGGTGGCGGTGATGATGGCGGCCTCCAACGCCGGGACGATGATCCTTTGTCGAGGAGTGGCGCCGACAACGCCGAACAAGGCCAGCTCGGCGTCGCGTTGGCGCGACATCATGAGCAGCGAACCGACCCCTCCGGCCAGTGCGATCAACAGCGGCAGTCCCAGGAATCCCAACAGGCTGGCGGGGCCGGTGGCCGAGATCTCGATGTCGAAGCCGTTGGCGATCATGGTCGACTCGAGCGATTCCCAGATGCCCAGCATCCCCAGCAACAAGCCGATGGCCATCATGACCGGGACCACCGATCGGGTCAGGCGGCGGGCGCGAGAGCTGGCCGTGCGGCGGGCGAGTTGCCAACTCGCGAAGGGAAGCGGCAGCAGACGTACCCAGACTCGGGTGAGTGGGCCGATCACCACCGGTGCCAGGAGCGCGATCAGCACGGCCAGCAGGACCAGGATGGCCATGCTGAGCAGAGTCAGATTGCTGACCGTCTCCGAGCTGGGCTCGCTCGTGAGCGCGGCGATCGCCCCGTAGCCGGCGATCAGTACGAGCCCGACCGCGGAGGCGGCGATGATGCGGCCGACGGTCATCCTGGTCAGCTGCCCGTCGCTGCTGTGTTCGCGCAGAGCCTCCACCGGCGCGACGCGGCTGGCATGGAGGGTCTGGCGGAGACCACCGAGCACGGCAACCGCGATGGCGCCGAGGGTGGTGAGTAGGACGGGCCAGACCGCATGGACCGGTTCAGGGGTGGGCATCGGCGTGCCAGCTTCGGCCCGTTCATACGCCAGGAAGCCCAAGGCAGGTCGCACCGCGAGCAGGGCCAACAGCGAGCCGATCAGTGAGCTGGCCAGACTGACCAGGGTCAGCTGAGTCACGACCGTGCCGACAATCTGCGCCGGCGTGGCCCCGTTCAGTGCGAGTCTGGCCAGCGCGCCACGGCGGGCACTGAGCGCGAGGTTGGTTGCCGTGCCGATCACGACCATGCCCACTGCGGCGCAGAAGACCAGGTTCTGCGCCGGGATGAAGACATAGGCGGATGAGTCCAATGGATCCAGGCGTTCGGTTTGCATCGCCCGTGCTCCCGCGACGAGGGTGAGCGAGGACAGCACGAGGGCGAAGTTGGTCGTGATGAAGGCCAGGCTGACGCCGAGCCAGGTTGCCCACGAGCCGCGGAGCTCGGCCATCTGCAACTGACGCACGGTTCAGTCCTCCTTCGTGGTCAGCCGTGCAAGGGTGTCGGCAACCTCGGTCACGCTACGGGGGTGGAGTTCGCCGGCCAGCCGTCCGTCGGTGAGGAACAGGACGCGGTCGCAGCGTGCGGCCACCGCCGGATCGTGGGTGACCAGCAGGACGGCCCGCCCGGGCTGACGCGCCATGTCGACCAGACTGTCCAGCACCAGCTCGCCGGACCGGCTGTCGAGAGCACCGGTCGGCTCGTCAGCGAACACGATCTGTGGCTCCTGTGCGAGAACGCGTGCCAAAGCGGTGCGCTGCTGTTCGCCGCCCGACATCGACGGGGGTTGCGCGTCGAGGCGGTGGGCCAGTCCGACGTGCTCCATCGTCGCAACGATCGTGGTGTGCGGTGGTTTCCGCCCGGCCAGCAGATGGGGCAGGGCCACGTTCTCGTACGCGGTCAGTGTGGGGATGAGGTTGTAGGACTGGAAGACGAAGCCGATCTCGCTGCGGCGCATCTTCGCCAGGGTCGACCGCGACTGGCCGCCGAGCTCGGTGCCGTTCAACACCACCTGACCGTTGGACGGTTGCTCGAGTCCTGCCAGGCAGTACAACAGGGTGGACTTCCCCGATCCGGACGGCCCCATGATGGCGACCACTTCGTTCGGCTGCACCTGCACCGACACCCCATGGAGGATGGGCAGGTCCTGTCCGTCGACTGTGAAGGATTCGACGACATCACGAGCGTCGATGGCCAGTGCCGTGTCGATGGCTGGGGTCGTGTTGATGGCGCTCTGCGCGGGCTGCGGATCGGTCACAGTGGGGAACTCTTTCCTTCTTCGGCTGGTCAGTGATGGTCATCGAGCGGAGCGAGTCGCCGCCGCGGGCAGGACTGGGGAGAGGATCGGTGAGTGCGTGATCATGGCTCGTTCCAGTGCGGGTGCTGGTGGGTCCAGACGACCGCCTGGACCCGGTCACGGACGCCGAGCTTGCCGATGATCCGCGAGACATGGGTCTTCACGGTGCCGACCCCGACGAACAACTCGGCGGCGATCTCTGCGTTGCTCGAACCGGCAGCCATCGCAGCGAGCACCTCTCGTTCCCGGTTGGTCAGCTCAGGCAATGGGCCGGCCGGTTCAGGCGCCGAACGACGGCGAGCGAACTCGGCGATCACGCGCCGCGTCACCCCCGGCGACACCAGACCGTCGCCAGCCGCAGCAGCGCGTACGGCCGCGGCGAGCTCCGCAGGCGCGCTGTCCTTGAGGAGGAATCCGGTCGCCCCGTTCTCCAACGCCCCGAACACGTACTCGTCCAGATCGAATGTCGTCATCACCACCACTGGAATCGGCTCTCCGCTCTCGGTCCGGGCGAGCTCGGCGGTCGCGGTCAAACCGTCGCCGCCGGGCATGCGTACGTCCATGAGCACCACGTCCGGTCTGGTCTGTCGGGCCTGCTGAACGGCCTCCCGGCCATCCGATGCCTCGGCGACCACCCGGATGTCGCCGTCCCGTTCGAGAAGCCTGGTCAGGGAACGCCTCACGGTGGCCTGGTCATCGGCGATCAGGATGCGGATCATCGCGCCCCCCTCGCATCCGGTGCATCATCGGTCGGCGCGGCACGGGGGAGTTGGAGTCGTGCGACCCAGGTGCCGTCGGGTGTGGGTCCGGCATCGAAGGTGCCGTTGAGCAGTCGACAACGTTCCTCGGCGCCGACGAGGCCGTATCCCGTACCTTCGTTCGAGTCTGAATCGGTGTGGCCGACAGGATTGGCAATCCTGAGCCGTACCTCGCCCTCGGTTGAGTCCACAGTGACGATCACCGGCATCCCCGGAGCGTGTCGTGCGGCGTTGAGTACGGTCTCGGTCAGGACGCTGAGCACGGTTGAAGCAACGGCATCGTCGACCTCGAGGTCCGGACTGATCGTGGTGTCAATGGTCATGCCCCGCTCGTCACGAAGATCGTCGACCAGCTGCGCCACAGCCTTGGCCAGCCCCAGCCGATCCGGCGCCGATCGGCTCTGGTCCTCACGCAGTGTGCGTACGACGGTGCGCATGTTGTCCAGCGCGCGGCTGGTCTTCTGTTCGATCTCGGCCAGCTCTGGATCGTGGTGGTCGACCTGCAATGCCCGGACTGCCAGGAGCGCATCCATCAACTCGTGCGCAGCGAGATCATGCAGGTCCCGGGCGAGGCGATTGCGCTCGGTTGCGACTGCCTCAGCATGGAGGGCGCGCGCATGGTCCTTCAACAGGCGGGCATGCTCGGTTGCCTCACGGGCTCGTTGGTACTGGGATCGGAATCCGAGTCCGAGCGCGCTGCAGGCGATGAAGAAGAAGCCCACGTCTGCGATGAAGGCCAGCACGACCTCCCCGACCGTGAGGGGGTGGCCGAGCGCGATGGTGAGCCACACCTGCACTGTCGTGTCCGCGACCCACCCCGCGATGATCGCGACGCAGGCCCGCCTCAAAGGAGCGTAGGCGGCCAGGGCGAAGACGCCGAACCACAACGGCAGTCGCAACCCGCCGCTCACGAGCATGCCGGTTGCCAGGGTGCTGACGACGTACACCGCCAGGATCGCGACGAACACCCGCACCGGGAACCGTCGGTGCCACCACAGCAGGCCACCGGCCGCGGCATTGGCGACCACGAAAGTCACCGGCCGCGCAGCCGACGTGCTGCCCCCGGCCTCCGAGGAAGCGAGCGACGTCCACAGGAAGAACCCGCCGACGAGCAGTGCCAGGCCTGTGACCACGGCCGCGGCAAGGCGCTCGCTGCGCTGTGCCGCCACCCGGGGTGCGCTCGTCCGGGGTGCGGTCCTCCCGAAAGCGGTCGTCCTGGTCATGGCCCCATCCTTGCTGCTCCACCCGGGTGGCACATCCGTCTTGCGACAGACATTCACGATCGGGGTCGCTGCGACAGCCATTCCGAAGTGGCGACCGTCACACGTGCAATCGCACTGTCGGCGACTTCAGGGCGTCGGTGACTGTCAGGGCTGGGCACCTTGTGAGGAGTTGGCGTCCAGCAGTTCGTGGAGGTTGCCGGCGTTGTGAGAGCGCCTGATCGACCGGCGTGTCAAGGGGTGGTGACTTCTCGCTCACTGAGCGAAAGGGGGAGTCGAGACCTCGCTCGCTGCGTCCCCTTCCGGTTCTTGCGCGGCCGTGTCGGCGAAGCGGCTCTCCTCCTTGAGGTGCGCACGCACGGCCTCCACGCCGGGGAGGAACAGGCTCGCTGTCGCGGCGACGCCCAACCCGATCAAGGCGACCGTCACTGAGGCGCCGAGTGCGTCCAATACACTCTGGCGGCTCCAGTCGTCGGCGATCTGGGTGAAGAAGATCGTCGTCGAGACGGCGATGCCAGCGGCGGCGCCCAGCTGCTGGAAGGTGCTGTAGGTGCCGGATGCGGCACCAGCATCTGCCGCGGGGACGGTGGCGAGTGCGACGTCGATGAGCGGGATGATGATGAGCGCCAGGCCGAGCCCCGCCGTGAGCATCCCGCCGACGGCTGCCCAACCAGTGAAGTCGGCGCCGGTCGACACGAGCATGCCGTACGTCCACCAGATTCCAGCCGCCATGAGTACGCAGCCCACGGCAATCAGCGCCTTGCCGAACCGTCCGGTGAGCGGTACGGCGACTCCGGTTCCAAGCATCGCACCGAGGCTGAACGCGAGCAGGTTGAGTCCAGCGGTGAGCGCATCGAATCCGAGAGAGAGCTGCAGGTACAGCAGGAGCGGCAGAGTGAAGGCGTTCATCGCACCCTGGAACATCGCCTGCGTGATCAGCCCTGCGCTGAAGCCACGATTGCCGAAGAGCTGCAGCGGCAGCAGTGCGGAGCCGTCGATGTGCTGACGGCGACGGGAGTGTGCAGCGAAGATGACGACGAGCAGAACACCGGCTCCCACGAGCAGCCACAGCCAGGTCGGCCACCCGAGCGGACGTCCCTCAATCAACGGGACCATGAGACATAGCAGTGCCGCAGTCAGCAGCGCGACTCCGATGAAGTCGGTACGCAATGGCCGGTCGGATCGGGTCTGCGGGACGAAGCGTGTGCTGAGGGCGAAGATCACGATCCCGACGGGAACATTGATGAGGAAGATCGCTCGCCACCCGAGTCCCCAGAAGTCAGCATCCACGAGCCAGCCGCCGAGCACGGGGCCGATGACGGAGGCAAGACCAGAGACTGCTCCGATGAGTCCGAAGACGGGTGCGCGTTCGCGTGGCGCATAGACGGCCTGCACGGTGGCGAGTAGTTGGGGGACCATGAGAGCGGCGAACACTCCCTGTACCGCGCGGAAGGCGACGAGCGCCTCACCCGACCAGGACGAGGCGGCCAGTCCCGACGTGATCGTGAAGCCGGCGATGCCGATCAGGAACAGGCGTCGTCGGCCGAAGATGTCGCCGAGTCTGCCTCCGGTGATGAGAGCGACCGCGAACGCAAGGATGTAGCCGGAGACGATCCACTCGAGTTCAGCGTCCGAGGCGCCGATTCCTTCGCGGATGGCGGGCAGTGCGACCTGAACGATCGTGACGTCGAGGAGATCCATGAATGATGCGAACAAAAGGATGCCGATGGCGAGACGCCGGCGGGGGGTCGTGGTCATGAGCGTCGACTCTTCCTAGACTGGTGTTTCCGGAGTGAAGTATCTCCGTTGTGGGATAGTCCCGCACTGGAGAGAATAGGAGGTGAGGTCCGTATGTCAAGCAAGGACGAGGTCACGCGGCGGCTGCTCGAGCTCACGCAAGTGTTCATCGGCGACGCAGTGCTGACCAACGAGCGGATCGCTCGCTCGCTCGGGTTGAACGTCGTCGACCTGCAGGCATTCGGTGTGATCGTCCGCGCAGCGACTCCACTCACTGCGGGTGAACTCAGCCAGCGGACCGAGTTGCCCACCAGTTCCACGACCCGCGTCATCGACCGGCTCGAGAGCCGCGGGTTCGTTCGGCGCAGCGCCGATCCCGATGATCGTCGTCGCGTCGTGCTGCACGCCGTGCCAGAGGCCTTCGCGGTGATGGGCACGGGTGAGAATGAGGATCCGTACGCGGAGGTCACTGCGCGGGTGAAGCGGGCGCACGAGGCGTTCACGGTCGCCGAGCTGGAGACGGTTGCCCGCTACCTCAGCGCCATGGTCGAGGAACCCGATCGTCCGTAGTCTGTTTGCTCGGCGGTTTCGCGGCTGTCGACTTCCGGTTCGCGTGCGACGTGCTCCAGGGGGCATTGTGGCGCTGCCTCTGGTTGCGCGGCCAACTGGCTGGCCGGCGCCGCCGAGCTGCCAGCGCTGCGGGACTGGGTCCTGAGGCATCACATGAGTGGGCCCCGTGGGATTCGAACCCACAACCTACGGATTAAAAGTCCGCAGCTCTAACCATTGAGCTAGAGGCCCTGGCGCCCGGTCAGCCTACCGCGCACCACCGGGGTCAAGCACATCCATTCCGTGCCGAAGGCGTATGGAACGGATGTGTTCGGGGCGCTCGGCCGTCTCGAGTCGGCCCCGATTGCGTCCGGTCGGGGGAATGATGCGAAGTCGTCGCTGGTTGGTGAGGACATGAGCAAAGCGCAACTGGCCCTGTCCGTCCTTGATCTGGTCCCGGTGAGAACCGGTCAGACCACCGGGCAGGCACTGGCTGCTACGACCAGGCTTGCGCAGGTCGCTGATCGGGGTGGCTGCACGCGCTACTGGGTGGCCGAGCACCACAATGCCCCCGGTGTCGCCTCGACCTCGCCACCGGTGATCATCTCGATGTTGGCTGGGGCGACGCAACGCATCCGGGTCGGCTCCGGTGGGGTGATGTTGCCCAACCATGCCCCGCTAGCGGTGGCCGAACAGTTCGCCTTGCTCGAGGCAGCGTTTCCCGGGCGCATCGATCTCGGCATTGGGCGAGCTCCCGGCACCGATCCGGTGACCTCCTGGGCACTGCGCTCCGGAGGAGGTCCCGAGGGGGATCCGGTTGCCCAGTTCGACGACTTCGTCCAACAGGTCATGGCCTTTGCCTCGACCGAGGGTGCTGTGATTCGCCTGCAGGACAGGGATTTCGTCGTCACGGCCACACCGAATGCTGCCAGCGAACCATCGGTCTGGCTGCTCGGTTCGTCGGACTACTCAGCCCGACTCGCAGGCACTCTCGGGCTCCCGTACGTCTTCGCCCACCACTTCGCCGGTACGGGGACAGCTGCCGCTCTCGACCTCTACCGCAGCAGCTATGTCGGTGAGGGAGAGCCCCGTACTTTCCTGTCTGTGAACGCAGTGACGGCTGATTCGGTCGAGCAGGCACGTGAACTCGCCCTGCCCCATCTGCACATGATGGCGGCCCTGCGTGCGGGCTCGACCGAACGCAAGCCGTTGCTCACCGTGGATCAGGCCGCGGCAGTCCCGGTCCCGTTTCCTGAGCCGGGTCAGCAGGTCCTCCAGGCGCCGTGGCTGCTCGGCACGGCTGCTGAGGTGGCTGGTCAGATACGTGAGTTGGCCGCCGAGTTCGATGTCGACGAGGTGATGGTCCATCCGATTGGTGGTGCTCACGACAGTGATCCCCTCGACCGGGTCCCATCCCGAGAACGGACCATCGCAGAACTTGCCGAGGAACTGGCAGAAACCAGCCCTGCTTGACAAGCCATCATCCGCTGCAAGGATGAGACCACCGATCGAGGGGAGTCCCACCATGTCCGAGACCGAGAAACTGCCGATCCTGGATGACACCACCTGGCAGCGCGTGCTCTGCGTCGTCGCCCACCCCGACGACATGGAGTACGGCGCGTCGGCTGCGGTGGCCCATTGGGTCGCCCGCGGCATCGAGGTGGCCTATGTGCTGATCACCGGCGGCGAGGCCGGCATGGATGGCCCGCCTGAGGAGATCGGTCCGCTGCGCAAGCGCGAACAGCTGGAGGCCTGCCGTACGGTCGGTGTCAGCGACCTGACGATCCTCGGGTACCCGGACGGCATGTTGGTCTACAGCATCGAGCTGCGCCGCGACATTGCCCGAGTGATCCGCGCCTTCCGACCCGATGCAGTGCTCACGGCGAACTTCGATCTCGAGGCCTATGGGACGCTGAACCAGGCCGACCATCGGGTGGCCGGCCTGGCTGTGGTCGATGCCGTGCGAGACGCCGACAATGCCTGGGTGCAACGGGAGCTGGCCGACGAGGGCCTTGAGAAGTGGAGCACCTCGGCGATCCTGCTGGCCGGTCATCCCCAGCCCACTCACGCGGTGCCGGTGAGCGAGGACGATGTGGCCAAGAGCGTTGCATCGTTGTACTGCCACAAGGCCTATCTGGCTCATGTGGTGGGCCATCCCGAACCGAGTGAGTTCATCCCGGCCGCCCTTCGTGGCGGCGGGGAGGCGGCCGGTGTCGACCACGCCGTCACGCTCCGGGTCTTCTGACCGATTCAGTCCTTCTCGCCGGCCAGCAGCAAATAGAGGTCGCGCTTGGCGGCGGCCAGAATTGCCGTGGCCTCAGCCAGTTGCGCTTCGGTGCCGATCATGGCCAGCTGTCGTGCTGCGCTCTGCAGGTCGCGCAGTGCGGCCCGCAGGTCGGGGCCGTCGCTGGCGGTGAAGGCGGCGAACGGATCGCCCAGTGAGGCTGCCTCGGTGGCGAGGAAGTCTCGGCCGGACTGGGTGAGGGTGGCCAGTCGGCGGCCCCCTTCCTGGGTGGTGACGACCAGCCCCTCGTCCTCCAGCTGCGCCAGAGTCGGGTAGATCGCACCAGCGCTGGGTCGCCAGCCGTCCGAGGTGCGCTCGGCGATGGTGCGCATCAACTGGTAGCCGTGCATCGGCTCCTCGCCCAGCAAAAGCAGGACTGCTGCTCGTACGTCACCGCGTTGGGCACGACCGCGGCCCGGTCCGCGATGTCCGCGGGGTCCTCCGTGATGTCCGAAGGGCCCGCCTTGGGGTCCCTGTCCGTCCCGGCGTCCCTGTCTGCCCCGGGGTCCGTGTCCGCCCCGGGGTCCGTGTCCGCCCGGACCGCGTCGATCCGATGGGCGTCCGCCGCGGCGTCGGCCATCGGGCCTGCCGAACTCTCGTTCGTCATAACCACTGAACAGTGGGGGTGTGTTGTGACTCATGTCTGTCACCTTCCTTTCGCGACAGACTGTATCACGATATATCGTGATACAGGCAAGTGTGGATCGCGGAGGTGTCGGCGTGGACTGCGGCGCGCAGGCGGGCCGCAGTGGAAGACTGCGACGTGATGTCTCGATTCCGTCAGTTCACGCTGTGCACCGCGATCGTTGTGGCGGTGCTGCTGTCGGCCTGTTCCACACCCGCCCCGGAACGCCAACTCCCCGGTGACCCGCTCGATCCCCGGGTCGAGACACTGCTGGCCGGTCTGGGTGACGGTGATCTTTCCCAGGTGGAGACCACGAGCGACGAGCTTGCCCAGGCCGACCTCGCCGACATCCTCAGGGGGATGGACGGCTTCCTGCCCGTCGTCACGGCCGGGGAAGTCTCGTACGGGGATCAACTCGCGACGGTGCCTCTCCAGTACTCCTGGACCTTCCCGAGCGGGGAGTGGAGCTATGACGCGGTCGCACACTTCCGCGTGAAGGACGATCATTGGGTGTTGCAATGGGAGCCGAACCTGTTCCATCCCGAGCTGACCTCGGAGTCCCGCCTGGTGCACACCCGCACCGCAGCCACCCGAGGTCGAATCCTCGGCAAGGGCGGTACCGTGCTGATGGAGACCATGCCGGTGTTGCGGCTCGGCCTGGACAAGACCAAGGTCGACAAGGACAAGTGGGCCAAGTCCGCCACGAGACTGGCCCAATTCCTGGACATCGACGTCGACCGTTTCGTCAAGCGGGTCGCCGATGCCGGCGATCAGGCCTTCGTCGAAGGTTCGGTGGTCCGTGAGGCCAGGACCGAGATCGATCCGAAGTTTGCCGACATTGAAGGAGCCGTGATCCTCGATGCCGAACGGGTCCTGGCGACCCATCCCGGTGTCGCCAGCGAACTCCTCGGCACTGCCGGTGAAGCCACCGCAGAGCTCATCGACAAGTCTGACGGACGTATCCAGGCCGGCGACATGGTCGGCCTCAGTGGTCTGCAACAACGCTATGACGAACAGCTCAGCGGCCAGCCCGGCGCGATCGTCACCCTGGTGCCTCGGTTGCCGGTGGTGATCGAGGCGGAACCGTCCGACGAGCCCAGCGGTTCGCCGGCGCCGACCCCCACACCGAGTGGGGAACGCAAGGAACTGGTCAAGATCGAACCGACCAAGGGCAAGGACCTGGAGCTCAGCCTCGACATCAAACTCCAGGCCCGCGCCGAGAAGATCATCGCCAAGTCCAAGTCTCCGGCCGCGATGGCTGTGGTCGATCCGTCGACCGGAGCGATCCGGGTGCTCGCCGTCAGCGACAGTGCCAAGGGGCAGACACTGGCCAACACGGGCCGCTATGCCCCGGGCTCCACCTTCAAGGTCGTCACGGCACTGGCCCTGTTGCGCACCGGGATGAAGCCCAGCAGCTATGTCGACTGTCCAGCGACCACCGTTGTCGACGGTCGCGTGATCAAGAACTACTCGGATTTCCCGGCCGATCGGGTGGGGAGGATGCGACTGCTCGAGGCGGTCGCCCTGTCGTGCAACACGGCCTTCGTCAATGAACGGGACCGGCTCTCGGCCAAGGCGCTGCGCGAGGCAGCGGCCAGCCTCGGCATGGGAGTCGACCACGATGCCGGCTTCCCGGTCTTCTACGGCGACATTCCAGATCCGAAGAACATTGTCGGGCTGGCCGAGGCAAGCTTCGGACAGGGGACCGTCCAGGCCTCGCCCCTGGCGATGGCCGGCGTTGCCGCCTCGGTCAGTGCAGGCCGCACCACCGTCCCGTTCCTGGTCGAGGCCACCAAGCCGAAGCAGAAGGGCAAGTCGCTCACCAAGCAGGAGGCACGCGATCTCCGCACCTTGATGCATGCGGTCGTCACTGCGGGATCCGGCCGCAGTCTCAACGGGCTTGTCGACGGCGCCAAGACCGGCACCGCCGAGTACGGCACCGACGACCCGCCGAAGACGCACGCCTGGATGATCGCCTACAACGACGACCTGTCGATCGCGATGATGGTCACCGACGGTGCGTCAGGATCTGGATCGGCCGGACCGTACATCAAGGAATTGCTGTCCTGAGCCCTGCGCCCGGCTGCACTGTCGGTGGGGACGCCTAGGCTGTTCGACATGTCGATGACAGCCAGCCCTGAACTGCGCCGCGAGACGTTGGTGCGCAGTCTCCCGCCGCTGGTCATGGTCGCGTTGATGTGGGCCAGTGAGGGGGTCGACACTCTGCTCGGCGGAGCCCTCGATGAGTACGGGATCCGGCCTCGCGACGTCGACGGGCTGCTCGGTCTGGTGACGGCACCGTTCCTGCACGACGGTTTCGCCCATCTGATCGCCAACACCTCCACCTTCATCGTGTTGGGACTGCTCCTGGCCTGGCTGACCCGACGGTTCTGGCTGGTCACCGCAGCAGTGGCGGTGATCGGTGGGTTCGGCGTGTGGCTGTTCGGTGCCCCGCTCACCATCCACCTCGGGGCGAGTGGACTGGTGTACGGCTACGCCGCCTTCCTCGTGGTGTACGGGCTCGTCGCTCGACGGGCCACTGCTGTCATCGTCGCGGTCATCGTCTTCATCGTCTACGGCAGTATCGTGTCGGGAGTGCTTCCCGGCGAGGCCGGTGTCTCCTGGGAGGGGCACCTTTTCGGAGCTGTCGCCGGAGCAGCTGTCGCGGTGTGGTGTGGTCGGCGGGACCGCCGTGCCGTGACCGAACCGAAAGCGGTGGGCCGGTGGTGAACGAAGCTCACACGTGCGTGGGCGGAGGAGGTCCGACCGGCTCCTATACTGACCCAGCGAGTCATCCCCGAGCCCGGAGCAGGTAGATGTCGGACCAGAATCCATGGGATTTCAGCGACCAGCAGTCGCAGAATTCCGCCCCTCAGCCTGCACCAGGCGGCTTCGGGTCTGCCCAACCTGGCTTCGGTCAGGGCGGCAACGCCCCATTCGCGGCGAGCGCGCAGACCCCGGCCACGGTGGCGTCGGTCGACCAGGGTCCAGCAGCGCCGTTCGCGCCCGGAGCTGACCCCTTCGGTCAGAGCTCGCTCGAGGCCAACACCCCGGCGATGCCCGGTGTACCGGCCGCCTTCGGCGAATCGGGACCGGTCGCCGTCCTGGAGACCTCACGTCCACCAGTGCAGTGGTTGTTCCTGGCGGTCGGGCTGGCCGTGGTCAGCATCGTCGTCGCACTGCTGCTGGGCGGTATGCCACCGGTGGCCATCGCCGCCTGGGTGGTGGCCGGCCCGATCGGGATCGGGGCACTGGCCTTCTTCACCACCACCGACCTGAAGGCCCGCACCGGAGCGGTCTACCTGGCCCAGGGCTGGGTGAAGCCGATGTATGTCGTGGCGCTGGTGTTGTGCTTTGCTGGCGCGATCGTCGCTGCCTGGCGGATTGCGGATTGGGTGGGACACCTGTGAGGACGAGCATGAAGAACCGATCGCGACCTGGTCGACTGGGGATCTGGGCACTGCTGGTCGGGTTGTTGGCCGCGCTCGGCCTGCCCGGCGTGACACCCGCCCACGCGGCCGACTCTGCCGTCGACGTCTATGGCGGCTGCCTGGTCGCCGAGAAGGCCGGCGACATCCTGCTCGTCATCGACGAGACCGCCAGTCTGAATGAGAACGACCCTGACAACAACCGCGTCACCTCGGCGAAATATCTGCTCACCCAGTTGAACTCCTTTGCCAAGCGCGCCAATGTGACCCTCGACGTCAGCGTCGCCGGTTTCTCCCACCACTACGTGCAGGCCCAGGACTGGACTGCGCTCGACGACTCCGGTCTGAAGAAGACACTCGAGACCGTCGATAGCTTCGCCGATCTCGACAAGCGCCCCTACGGCTGGGAGACCGACTACTGGATGGCCCTCGAGGGTTCCCGTCGGGCTCTGGCTGAGCACAACCCGGACGGCGACCGTTGCCAGGCGCTGGTGTGGATCACCGACGGCAGCCTCGACCTCGACGCTCGCCGCACGCCTGAGCTGGTGGAGAAGTACGGCGACACCAAGCCGTACCTGCCCGACACCAAGATCACCACTGATGCTGCTGAGAAGACGGCCGAGGCCGAGGCCGAGCGGCAGATCTGCCGCGACGGCGGTCTGGCCGATCAGCTGCGATCCTCCGGCATCACCGTGTTCGGGGTCGGCCTGCGTGGTGAGGAGAAACCCGACTACACCCTGTTGAAATCGATCTCGCTCGGCGGGGATGCCGGCGGTCAGAAATGTGGCAAGATCACCGATCCGCCCGGCAGCTTCACCGAGGCCGCTGACATCGATGAATTGCTGTTCGAGTTCGACCGGTTCGCCACGCCGAACCAGGAACGCAAGGACACCGAGGGTGGCGTCTGTCAGGGCGATGTCTGCCCTGAGGAGCGTCACACCTTCGTGCTGGACGACTCGGTCCAGTCGGTCCACATCCTCGGCAGCTCTGATGTCGCCAAGGCCGAGGTCTACCTGGTCACCCCTCAGGGGGAGGAGATCAAGCTCGACCGCGGCACGATCGGCGACACCACCACCAATGAGTCCGGTGGCGTGAAACTCGAGCACTCGTGGCAGTCGGAGCACTCAGTCGTCATCGACATGTCCGCCGCCGCTGGCTCCGAAGCCTGGGCCGGCCCGTGGTCGGTGGTCTTCGTCGACCCGACCGGTCAGTCACCCAATGGCAAGTCCCGCACCTCGATCGCGATCTCCGGCGACGTCTTCCCGACCTGGCCCGAGGCAGACCAGGCCCAGATCCGCTCGGGAGAGATGAACCAGATCCAGCTCGGTCTGGTCAACGCCGACGGTGACAGCATCGACCCGACCAAGCTGCTCGGCAAGGTCGACCTGAACGCCACCCTGCGCACGCCGGACGGCCAGGAGATCCCTGTCGCCCAGGGCCTGGACGGGCCGGCAATCGCGGCACCGATTGACCTCGACCTGACCAATGTCGCCCCGGGCAAGGGAACTCTGGTCCTGTCGCTGAGCATCACGACCAAGGATGCGACCGATGCCGACGGCAAGACCGTGCCGGGCACCGAACTCGAGCCGCAGTCAGTGCGGATCCCGGTGCAGATCGTCCCGCCGCCCGGCTATCCGACGATCAGCGGCCAGGTGAACTTTGGCTCGCTCGAAGGGCGAGCGGACGGTGTGTCCGGCGAGCTCACGGTCACGGGTCCCGGTTGCGTCTGGGTCGAGGGCAACGGGTCACCGAACATGCTCGCCGGGCCCGAGAACCTGGGCAACATCGCGATCACCTCCACCCACAACTCTGCCGAAACTTGCCTCGAGGTGCCTGAGGGGCAGAGCGCGACACTGCCGGTGCAGTTGACCACCGATGGCGTCGACAACGGCACGCTGAACACCGAGTTCACCGTCCGGATCGCCCCGATCGGAGAGCTGGACCGGGTCCAGGACGCAACTGCCTCGGCGACCGCCAACTTCGCCAAGCCACTCAACCCGGTCAACTTCACCCTGACACTGATCGTGGCGGCTCTGCTCGGCCCGGGCATCCCGCTCGGTCTGCTGTACCTGTTGAAGTTCCTGACCGCGAAGATTCCGGGCCGGGCGCTACTCGGCCAGGAGTTCCCGGTCCAGGTCGAGGCCGGACAGGTCATCCGCGACGGTGGCCGGTTCGAGCTGAAGGATCGCGATCTGACCTCCGGCATGGTGCCGCTGGCCGCCAACGGATCTCGTACGGCACAGGCGGCATCGGCGACTCTCACCGCCAAGATGGGCGGCTCTCCCTTCGGCGAGGGCCACGTCCGGGTGGAGACACCCGGCCGGATCGGTGCGTCGTCGTCGGACACCCGCCCCCGCGGCAAGGAGTCGTACGCCCGGCTGCCACTCAATGTGCACAACCACTGGGTGCTGCTCCATGATCCGAACGGGCCGGCGACCAGCGCCTCGGTGCTGTTGCTGGTCGGGGCAGACGCCCCCGACGAGCTGCGCGAAAAGCTGGTCGACGACATCAATGCCCGCGTGCCCGACGTGCTCGACGCCATGCGCATGCAGGTCGGCGCATCGTCCGGCGGGGACGGCGGCTCACCCTTCGGCGGGCCCGAGGGTGGCCCCGGTGGGCCGCAGCCCGGTGGCCCGGCGCCGTTCGACTTCGGGCCCGACATGGGCGGCCCGGCCGGCCCCAATCCGTTCGGTGAACCGTCCGCCGGGGGACCCTTCGGCGGGCCCGCTCCCGCAGGTGCCCCCTCACCCGGACCCGCACCGGCGGGCGTGACGGGTACACCGTCGAATGCCCCAGCCAGCGGCCCGGCCACACCAGCCAGCGGCCCGGCCACACCTGCCAGCGCCCTGTCAGCCGGTGCTCCGACCAGCTCGGTCAGCGCCAGTCCCCACGAGTCCAACCCATTCGGGGCGAACCCGTTCGGTGGGGATGGGCCGAATCCGTACGCACAACAGGCGCAGCAGGCTGCACCCCAGCCGACTCCGCCCGCCCAGCCGCACGTCCAGCCGTCCGGCCCGCCGTCGGCGGATCCACAGCAGTCGGCTGCGGAGGCGCCACAACCGGCACCCCAGGCGCCCTGGGGCCAGCAGGCGCCTCAGGCCGCGCCATGGGAGCAACCGCAGCAGGCCCCCTCGGCTCCACAACCTCCGTGGGGTCAGCCTCCGGTTCAGGAGCAGCCTCCGGGGCAGGGCCAGCCTCCGGTTGAGGGTCAGCAGGCGGAATCGTCCGCTCAGCCGCCGTCCAGCGGCCCGTCCGCTGCCGAGCAGTTCCGACCCGAGGCGCCGCCGGCTGGGACACAGATCCGCAATCCGTTCGAGTTCGGAGACAATTCGGGCAGGTGACCTTGGCTCACGATGAGCTTGGGCCCCGTACGCTGCAGATGATGAGACGCAACACCGGCATGACGACTGAGGAGACTGAACTGTGAGGCGCTTTCTGGTCGTGGGCTGCGGTGGTTCCGGTGGAGCCACGCTGGCCTACATGATGGATCAGCTCAGTTCCGATCTGGCGGTGTGGGGCAAGACCCTGCCGAGAGGTTGGCAGTTCGTCCACCTTGACGTCCCGTCAGGCGAGGAAGAGGGTCCCAACGGACTGGGCAATGTCCAGGCCCAGGGCGGTCGCTACCTCGGTCTCGGCCCGCAGTCGGGCAGTTATGGCGACCTCGACCACGCCCTCAGCCAGAAGCTGGCCGGGGCACGTGGCCTGGAGGAGATCGCCACCTGGGCGCCGCGATCGCCGCAGTCGGTGCCGACTCCGATCTCGGTTGGTGCCGGTCAGTACCGGGCCGTCGGGCGAGCCATCACCCTGGTCCGCGCCAGCGATGTCCGCCAGACCATCCAGCAGGCCTACGACGACCTGTTTCGGGTCGAGACCACGACCGAGATGGCTGAGCTTGCGCGGGCGGCGGGCACTCGATTCGAGCCCAATGAGCCGCCCTTGGTCCTGGTCGTCTCCTCGATGGCCGGTGGTGCCGGCGCATCCATGGCCCTCGATGTGTGCCGTCTGATGAGTCTGGCCGGCGTCGACCCGCGCCTGATGGCGGTCTTCATGGTGAGTGCCGACATCTTCGACTCACTCCCTGAATCCGCGCGGACCGGTGTCCGTGCCAATGCTCTGGCGATGCTCGGCGAGATCGTCGCCTCCCAGTCGGGTGCAGCCCGGGAACACGATGTCGACATCTTGGCCGCCCTCGGTCACCGCGACGGAGTCGGTGCGGAGGTGCCCTTCGCCCGGGTGTTCCCGGTCGGCCGCAAGATGGGTGCCCAGCAGACCACCTTCGGTGGCGGTCGCCCCGACGACGTCTACCGTGGCCTGGCCCGCGGCTTGGCCGGCATGATGGCTTCCTCGGTCGCCACCGCCCAGTTCCAGCAGTTCGACCTCGGCAACACTGGCTCGGTCAGCCCCGACCCGAAGTACTTCGGCTGGGCCGCCAACGCTGATCCGTTGCCCTGGGGTTCGTTCGGATTTGCCTCGCTCAGCATGGGGCGCGACCGTTATGCCGAGTACGCCGCACAGCGGCTGGCCCGCAGCTCGGTCGACCGCCTCCTCGACGGTCACCTCCAGCCGGGCAACCCGGCCTCCAGCCTCGAACAGCTCGACAGCCTGCTCAACTCGCAGTGGAACGCACTGTGCAACCAGCTCCAGCTGCCGGTGGCCGGCCCGAATCCGGAGATGGAGCTCGGCAACTGGATGACCGGTTCGGCGCTGCCCCGTCAGGCGGCCGAGGGGGCGGCCCGCCATGTCACCGACACCGAAGTGGCCGGATACATCCCCAACCCCGACGGCCAGCAGGCCTCGCAGTGGATGGTGATGTTGCAGCACCAGCTCAACGCCCGCCGCCACCCGCTCACCGAGGCAGCCAATGCGGCCGCCTACGAATGGGTTTTCCGGTGGAAGGATGAGGTCCTCAGCCGGATCGAGACCGTCACCAGCGAGAGTCTGACCCGGCTCGGCCTGCCCTATGCGGCCGGCATGCTCGGTCGGTTGGCCACCCACCTCAAGGAATATGTCATCCCGGGGGCGGAATCCCTGGCCCAGCACACCCCGTCCGACATCGTCGCCCTCCCACCGCAGGTCCAGCAGACCATGGCCGGCACCAAGGGCGTGGTCAGCAACGGCGCCCAGATCCACGAGATGATCGTCTCCGGGATCCGTGGGCAGGTCCGTACCCAGATCTATGCCCACGCGTCCGGGCTGGTCGCCCAGGTGCTCCAGGGACTGCTCAGTGAGGTCCTGCCGCAGCTGACCGACAGCCTCAAGGACACCCAGCGGCTCCTGGAAGGGGTGCGTGGCGCCGATGTCCGACATGACGGCCTGGCACAGCTGGCCACCGCCCAGTACGGTGCCTGGCCCAGCGACCACGACGCCCAGGTCCCCAGTCGCTTCGACGAGGCGAACAACGAGATCCTGCTGACCACCTCGCGTCAGTTCATGGACCAGTTCGTCGCTGATGTGCAGCGAGCCATCCCGGACGGGCCGAACAACCTCTACGGCGCCCGCGAAGCCGTCATCAGCTCGGTCGTGTCCGGTCAGTGGCAGACCACCGGTGGCGAGCAGGCCCCGGGCGGGCTGATGGAACGGACCAGCGACTGGCGTCCGCGGTCGTTCGCCTTCGACCCGTTGTCCGGTGACTCGATCGTGCCGTCGCAGGCCCGCTACGACGTTCACGTCCGCCCCCCGGAAATCCTCACCCGGGCGCGGATGTTCGTCGCCCGCCGCGGCGAGTCCTTCGACCGGTTCGTCTCACTCTCGTTGCGTGACTTCGTCTCCGGTGTGGACGCGCCGGAGTCCGAGAAGGCCCAGCGAGTCCGTGACCTCGGTGCGAAGTTCTCCGAGACGCTGTCGTTGGCGATGCCGCTGATCAGTGTCAACGACAAGGCGGTCCAGGCTCTCCACGGCCGCGATGTCGAGTACCGCTACAAGTTCTCGACCATCCCCTTTGCCGATCTGCCGATCGTGGCCGATCTGAAGCGAGTGCTCGAGTCCAACCCGCGGATCGACGAATCATCGATGTCGAACCTGACCAAGGCGCTCTCCGACCAGGGCGATCCCCGCCGTATCGATGTCTTCGGGTCCTACCCGTTGTACTCGCCGCTGTGCTTCGAGTCCGTGCTCAAGCCTGTCGGGGTCCAGTGGAGTTCGACCCCGCCAGCCGGGCGTGCCGGATTCTGGACCTACCGTCGTGCCCGTCCGCTCACCGCAAGCCTGCCGATGGGCGACACCGAACGGCGAGCCATGGTCGCGGGATGGTTCCTCGGCCAGGTCCTCGGCGAGCTGCGGCTGCCGGATTCCCCGTACGACCGTCCGGTGGAGATCTGGGACCGCGAGAACGGCAACTGGGCTGCCTTCCCGAACCCGCTGCTGACTCCGCCGGGCGCCTTCCGTGCCACCTACGACTGGCTGCCGGCGGTGCTGGAGTCGATCATGTTGGCCCAGACTCGGGTCCACGAGACCCCTGTGTTGCAGAGCCTGCGGCCCTACATCCTGCTTCGCGAGATCTACGACTCCAACCCGCTGGGGACCTCCTCCGGGATCCTGGAGAAGGAGGGTGAGAAGCGGTTGGCCGATTGGCTGCGCGACGGCCGTACGGCGTCGAATCTGCCTTCCCGGGTGCCGACCATTGCCAACGCCACCACAGCGGAGGAACGGGCCGAGGCCACCAAACAATGGCTGTCGCAGGTCGGGGACCTGGCCGGCACCCACTTCATGGCCCGAGGACAGGACGGTGCCCCCGGCGGAGGCAGCTTCTCCGAGATCACCAGCCGTGACCAGGCCTCGCAGGTGCCGATCTTCCGCGACCTGGCAGCCGACATCCATCACATGGTGCGCGAGCTGGTCCCGGCCGTCGACCGCGCCTTGCAACGTTCGCAGCAGGCCGCCGCCCCGGTGCAGAACCTGGGCGGGGCACCGCAGTCGACCGCCATCCAGATGCCTGACGGTGGGGTGTTCTGAACCGATGACCACGCCCGCTGCCGCCTCGGCGCCCTCGTCCCTGACGATCCTGCTCGCCCCGCCCGGCGCGATGAATGCCGTACGGGATGCGCTGACCGACTGGTCGTCGGTGGGTCTGGTACAGCCGTTCTTGTGGATCGACAGCTCGACGGTCGAGCCGCACCGGGTGCCTGCCATCGGGATCGCCGAGGGGCGGCCGCACGGCACGGCCGTGCAGTATGCGCTGTCCGGTGCCCGTTACGCCCGGATCCGGATCTGTTCCCTGGTGCCGCTGTTCGGCGGTGCTGACGACCCGGCCACCACTGCGGTGTCGGCAGCGATCGAGTCGCAGGTGGCGCAGCTGGTCCTGTCCAATGCCCAGGCCAAGGTCGATCTGATCCGGTTGCTCGTGGCTCGACCCGATGCTGCCCCGCGGGCCGAAGTCGCTCGCGAGGGCTGGCACAACATCCTGCTCAGCCCGGAGGACAGCCGTGGGCCGGGTCTGGGGCGTCGTGTCTTCACCGATGACGACGATCCGCTGCACGTGGCCGGGCCGGCCGCTACGGCGATCGCCGGACTGTCCGGTCTGTGGGCCGGCGTCGCTGACGCGCCGCTCGACGACGTCAGCCCGCCGCCCGGCCACACGGTACGGCTGGCCCGTACGTTCACTCGTGGATTCACCGCCTCGGAGGTGGAGCAGCAGGTCCGGGCCGGAGTGTTGAGCACCCAGGACGGACTTCCCGCGCCGCGCCAGCAGAGCGCCATGTCGGTCTATGCCGACGATGTCCCGGCCGCCACCTCCGCCATGGCGGGGGCGCTGTGGCAAAAACACCGCTCGATCCTTCGCGGACCACGTGCGAGTGTGCCGGCCGACACCGCCGAGGAGATCGGCGGCGGTCAGGCCTTCACCATGTTCCTCGGCTTCTTGTGGAACTCGCTCAAGGGTTCACCGACCCGTTGGTACAACGGCGTGGTCCACGCGGTCAGCTCGGCCACCGCAAAGGTCACTCACGAGATGGTCTTCGGTGCGGCGCCCTCGTCGTATGCGGTCGTGGTCGGTGGCGTCCGCGCCGACGGCAATCCGGCCGGTTGGGAAGACCTCGCTCTCGCCTCGAGCCAGATGTCCGAAGCACTCAACCAGGGCCAGCACCAGCAGACAGCGCCCGCCGACCTGTCCGTGGTCATGAAGGACTATGTCGCCGGTGCGCTGACCCTGGCCGACGGCGGTGACCATGCCCACCAGATGCCGCCGATCCAGATCGGTCCGGACCGGGCGGTGCTGCGCGATGCATCCGACTGTGCGCCGGGGCCACAGGACAACCTGGAGATCCCGACCCACCTGCAGGACCATGTCGGTACGTCGAAGCTGCACCCCAGCGACATCCTCGGCGCCCAGATGGCGCGCGCGAAACTGGCGGAGGCCTCACGCAACCAGCATGTCGCGGTCGAGGCCGACCGGATCGATGCCGAGATCCAGGGGTGGCAGCAGCGGTTCTCCCGCTCATATCCGGTCCAGGTCGGCACCACCGTGGTCCGCCAGATCCAATCGACCACGGCCGAGGTCCGTAGCCTGCTGCAGAACATCCAGTCTGCCGCCGAGGTCACCGATCTGAGCGGTGAGATCGCGGCCAAACAGCGGGGTCTTGCCCTGGCGATGAGGATCGTGCTCGGAGCATTTCTGGTGTTCCTGGCCGTCGACATCGTGGCCGGGGTCAAGGACTGGCTGGCACTGAGCTCGGTCATCTGGATCGGGGTCGGACTGTTCGTGCTCTGGGCGATCGTCACCGGGGCCATGTTCTTCACCGGCCAACGTGCCCTTTTCGGCGAGCTCCACCGACGCCGGATCGCCGCTTCCCAGGCGGAGGTCAATCGAGAGAACCTTCGCCATGCCAGTTCTGATCTGAAACGGCTCACCGATCTCTACAGCCACTACCTGGTGTGGAGTCGGATTGCCGGCGCCGCGATCGCCCAGCCCTTCGGGCCGACACCCGCGGTCACCCCGGATCCGGACCCGATCAGCGACGGCCTGCCGATGTCGACGCGGTTCGCTGTCGCCGATGTGCAGCCTGAGCAGGTCTCGCGCGCGGTCGTCACGATCCGTCGCGATCTGTACCGGATCGGCTGGCTCAATGTGCCGTGGGAGCAACTGCTCAAGGAGGCCGGCGCCCGTGTCGGACCGGAGGCGTACGAGTTCAGCGAACGTCCAGAACGACTGTTCCTGGCCTCACCCGGCCCGCAGTCGGTGTTGTCGCGCTGGGCCGATGCCTTGGAGAGCCACGGCACCGGCAGCACCTCCGGCGACCAGATCTGGCAGTACGTACTGTCCACCTTCGACAGCCAGCAGGCCGAACTGAAGGAATCCTTGGTCACCCAGGTCCGTGGCGGCAGTGGCGCCGCCGGAACCGCCGTCCAGCCGATGGACGAGTTCATGGCCAATGTTGATCGGGCCAGCCAGGGCGGTCAGGTCGGACCGCAGTCCTTCGACGGCGCCGTGCTGTCGGTCGGGGCCCGGATGGGGTCGCGTACGGCGGTCACCCAGCAGTGGAGTCGTTCCTCGGGCACGGGGCTGGCACGGACCACCGTGCTGGTCCAGCTCGGCGACGGATTCCCTGACTATGAATTGGCCGTGCTCGACCAGACCTCGCCCACGACGACGTCGCCGCAGGCCAAGCTCGGCAGTGAGGATGCCGCCACGTGGACGTTCTGAGCCCCGGTGGCACACCGGCGTCGACCGGCGACCGTGCAGCGGGTGAGTTGAGGAAGGGAGCGCAGTGAGCGCGGGGTCACCAGATACCGAAGGTGTGCTGCAGCGGCTGAAGGCATGGCGCGACCGTGCTGCAGCCCAGGGGCAGCCGGGTGCCGACACGATTCGTGACATCCATCTGACGATGGTGGCACGGTCGGGCCGCCGCATCCCGTCAGCGATTGCTGAGGTCCTGCCGCAGTCACTGAAGGGCTTCTCCGGTCAGATCGCCCGTGCGATGGTGCAGCGTCCCCCCGCCGCCGAGGAGGTGACCGGCCGCGTGGTCACCGGTCCGACCCAGCAGCAGACCGCACCTCCACAACAGAGCGCACCCCAGCAGCAGGCCCCACGTCAGCAGATGCCGCGTCGTGCGGCGCCGCCGGTCGGGGCGCCCGGGCAGGCCCCAACCGCTCAGCAGTCAGCTCCGCAGCCGCCGCCGCACCAGCGATCGGCAGGCTCGGCTCCGATGAGTGCTCCGTCCGCACTCGCCCCTCAGCCCGAGGTCCCGGCCCGCCCCGGCGGCGGGGTCACCGGCACCCCGCATCCGGGCGCTCCAGCTCCCCAGTCAGGTGCTCCCCCGTCCGGTGTTCCCCAGTCCGGTGCTCCCCAGGCGCGCCCGCAACCTGCGGGTCAGCAGCCCGTGGCTCCGGCAGAACCTCCGAAGGAGACCGAGGAGCAGCGCCAGGCGCGGCTCGCGGCCGAGTGGGACAGATTTGCTCCCCTCGACTTCTCCGAGATGGGTGGCGAGGTCGGCCGGATCCAGGCTGCGTCCGCCCCCGGTGGTGGTCTGCGGCTGCGCTGGCCGGCTCCCGAGGACCCAGCCGAGCATGTCGTCTACCGGGTGGTGTCGGGTGATGACTACTCGCCGTACGACCCCCAGAACGCCGACTTCGTGGCGATCACGACCGAGACCTCCTGTGTTGACGACCGTGCCTTCCGATCCGCGATCCGCCACCTCCAGGTGTGGCGCAACTCCGGCGCGACCGCGGACGAGGCGCGGGCCAACCAGCCGATCCTGCACGCCCAGGTCCCGATCGTGGCCACCCTCGATTCGGTCGACCTGCGGGAGGACGAGGGCCGGGTGATCGGGCAGTGGTCGGTCTTCCCGGGCATCAAACGGGTCCAGATCTTCCGCGTGCCCATCGAACGTGCCCAGTCGGGGTTGTCCGACCCGTCGTACCGGATCCTTGCCGATCAGGACAATCTCGGTGGCTTCGTCGACAACGAGGCCGATCGAGGCCGTCGTTACGTCTATCAGTTCTTCTGTGAGGCGGAGTACGAGGGGCTCGTCCGTCTGTCGGCCCCGGTCACCAAGCAACTGCTGGTCTCGGCTGTGCTCGAGCCGGTCAACGACCTCGAGATCACTCTGGACGATTCGGCCCATGGCGCCGAGTTCGACCTGACCTGGACCAAACCAGCGGCCGGACATGTGATCATCTTCCGCACCGAGCGGCCCCCGGTCGCCGGCAGCGATGCCGAGGCCCAGCCTGAGGATGCCTTGCCACGGATGGGGTTGGCCGATGACAACCGGCAGGTCCACCCGATCGTGTGGGACGGCGACCGAGCTGCGATGCGCAATGTGCCGTGGCCCCGTGGCTGGGTGCGGACCTACTTCACTCCGGTCACGGTGCTCGACGGCAAGGTCCAGGTGGGACGTCACATCCCGGCCGTCCGGACACCGCAGGTCAGCGATCCGGTCGTGGTGGAGCGTACCCACACCCAGGTGCTGAAGTTTGGCTGGCCCCAGGGGGCGGCCGAGGTCTCGGTCATGATGGGCGGCAAGGGCCAGACTGCTGACGACATCACCGACCGGCGCCACCGGGTGGACATCTCTGCCAAGGACTATGAACGACTCGGCGGCATCCACTTCGCCTCTCCGCTGCCCAGTTTGGGCTGCTCACTCCACATGGTCGGCGTCTCCTACAGCGCCGGCGAACGGATCGAGAGCGCACCGGTCTCCATCGAGTACCCGGGTCTGCTTCGCCTGGCCTACACCGTCGAGCACCGCCGCGGCGGATTGTTGCAACGCGGTGGCATGACCCTGCAGATCAGGATCAGGGCCGAACGGGACCTGACCCCCGGGCCACCCTTCGTGGCAGTGCACAACCCGGACCGGTTCCCTCTCGAGGTCACCGATGGCACACCGGTTGACGTCGTGCTCAACAACGGCATGGCGATGCAACCGACCCGCCGGTTCGTCCCAGAAAGCCTGTCCACCGACTGGTCCACCCAGATCTGGGAGGCGATGCCGCCCGGCCCAGGGTTCCTTCGGCTGTTCATCGATCTGGAACCCGAACGGTTGCAGACCGTGGCGCTGCTTGATCCAGACGTCGCCCAGCTCATTGTGCGGGCGTGATCATGGTCCAGCAGCATCCTGAGTCCCAACCTGACCCCGCTGAGCCGGGATCCCCGAGTTCCGATCCGAACCAGCCGGCACCGGGTGAGTTGCCCTACGATGCCTACCCGGCGCCGAGCGGGGGTGTCTTCGAGCAGGCCAGCCACGAGCCGATCGCCCCGATCCCGGGTGCGCCGGACTACCAGACCCCGCCGCCCGGACCCGTAGGCTCCGGACCCGCAGGCCCTGCCCCGTACAGCCAGTCGCCCGACCATCAGCAGGCATCGAGCCCGGCCGGCTACCAGCTGCCCCCTGACCTGGCCGGCCTCTCTGATCCAGCCAGCCACGGCGCCGAACCTCAGCCGTACGACGCCCAGTCCTACGACACTCAGCCGTACGACACCCAGCAATACGGGACCCAGCCGTACGGGACCCAGCCGTACGGGACCCAGCCGTATGGGGGAGAGGCCCCGGCTCAGGATGCCGAGGCCTTCGCTGCCGCGACCCCGGCCTATGGTTTGGACCCCCAGTACGGAGTCGACCAGTATTCACCCGACCAGTTCGTGACGGACCAGTACGGAAACAGTGAGTACGGTTCGGATCAGTACGGGTCCGATCAGTACGGGGCTGACCCACAGTCGTACGGGGTCGAGGTCGACGGATTCGGCTGGGGCGCACAGCAGGCTGCCCAAGCAGCAGCGCCGCCTCCCCAGTCAGCTGCACCTTCGGGCCCGTCAGGGGTTCGCCCTCCCGGCGAGGGCCTGAGCCGGTACGCCCAACTGAGCTACACCTCCTATGACCGGCCCGGGCAGCAGGGCGGGTGGAGTGTCAAGGAAACCCTCGGCGATCTCGACGAGAACGAAATCGCCCGGCTGCGGGATGCGGTCCAGACCCAGTTCGACAGTGGCGTGGAGCTACCGAAGTTCCCGACCGCGGCCGACCTCGCTGCCTTTCCTCGGCGTCTGCTGTTCGCACCGCTGGGGGAGACCGCAGCTGCCCTGTGGCACACCGCACCAGCCGGCAGCGACGCCTCCGGACGACCCGGCAATGTCTTTGCCCATGTGCTGATGGACCGAGACCGGCGGGCCGGTGGAGACGACCACATCGGTCGCCCGATCCAACTGTGGCGGAGCTCGGGATGGCGCACCCCGTACGGTGCCGACGAGGTCCGCGAGACCGACCTGCCCGAACAACTTCCGCAGCCCACCCATGGCCTGACCACCCAGCCGGTGGTCGACTTCCTGACCGATCCCGAGCACTGGCGGCTGCCCACGTTCACGGTCCTGCTCGATGCCTGCGCCGCCGCCATGGACGGTGGTCAACCGATCGTGCTACTCGTCGAGAGTGTCGATCGGGCCGCCCAGTGGCTGGCCGCGCTGAGCCGCGTGATGACGCCGGTGCAGAGCCGCGAACTGTTCTTCTCCACCCTGGAACGGCCCACCGGGCTCGCCTCGGCGTTCGGGAGGGGCGTGAAGATCGCCTGCGTCCCGGCCACTGACCAGGAAGCAGTCACCCGTGACCGCGCGACCTGGGGGTGCGTGGTGATGTCCGAGACCGAGGTCGTCGAGCTCGGCGACACCGGAGGCACTCACCGTACGGCCAGTGGCGACGCCATTGCGGTGACCCCGTGGTGCGGTCTGGTGACCGGGGTGTTTGCCGATCCGGCTCGGGCGGTCGAGACCCTGCGCGCCGCCGATCGGCTCGCCTCGACTGCCACTGATGCCGCAGCCGATCCGCTGTGGTCGCTGGCACTGGCGGTCACCGAAGAAGGAAACTCTGACGTCCTCAACGAGGCCGCCGCCATCCTGGCCACCGGCGCCCCGGCAAGCCTGCTGGATGATCCGGGAACCAAGGAACGAGTCAGCGCCATCATCCAGGGACATCTCGGCTCGACCACGGCCGACGCCTGGCAGGCCTGTGATGGCAGGAATCGACCGATCGTCAACCAGCTCTACCTGCACCGCGCCGTCGCCGATGTCGAATGGCTGACCCGCGCCGAGGGCGTGCCGGTGCCGGACGGAGCCGAGGCTGACCCGGCCCTGCTCGACAAGGCTCGTACGATGGCGCGCGACCTGCACGACATGGCCGAGTTCGATCCCCGTACGGTCTCCGTCGCGGCCCTGCGCATGTCCGGTCTGCTTGACCAGATCGGCGCCGAGGACCAGGAGACCGCGCAGGCCCTCCAAACGCTGACCGATCAGGTCATCTTGCGCCAGCTCGGCGCTGACCCGGCCGGAATGGCTGAGGCGGTCGGACCACTCCGACCAACCACCCGCCGCATGGTCGTGGCCTCCCTGCAACGGGACCCGACCTGGACCCAGCACGACCCCGGCCACCGCCTTCCGCCGGACTTCCTGGCCTGGCTGCTGTCGGCTGGGCCGGCTGAGCTTCCTGCTGATGCTGAACTCACCGGTGAACGGCGCCTCCGTGGCGAGCTCGCCATCAACCGATGGCGCGCAGGTGATGAGTCCGAGCTGCCGATGGCAGGGTGGATCGCCTTGGCCGAAGGCGCAACCGGCCTCCAGGCCGAGCTGTTCGAGCAGGTCGTGTGGCCGGTCGAGCCGCTGTCCACCCTGCAGGGGATGTTCGAGTCGAGCATGCCGCCGAATGCCTGGTTGGCCACCCTGAAGGCGACCGAGGAGATGACCAGCCTGTTCGGGCAGGTCTGCACCTGGTTCGCCCACAGCTGGCAGCCCGGTCAGGCCGGTGGTCCGCCACAGGCCGCGCTCGCTGCGCTGCGCATTCTGCCGCAGGGCTGGTCGCGGCTCGACCACCGCGCGACCATGGTCCACGCCGCGATCCACGGTGCGGCGGTGGCCCAGCATTTCGTGCCGATGGTGCCGTTCGCCTCCGATGCCGCCCGCAACGTCCAACTGGCCGTGGTGCTGGCCGCTGTCGACGCCACGCTGGTGGCTGATCCCGACACCGAGTTCAGGCTCGAAGGTCTGAAGGGACTGTTCGCCGGACAGCGTCTGGTGGTCGATGCCGACTTCGTCGCCGATGTCGCCACTCACCTGGCCCAGCTCGAGCTGTCCGAAGTGGCCGGCCGGATTGCTGCCGCCGACCCACGCTTCGGGATCGAACTGACCGGGGGAGCGGCACGGGTCCAGTGGCTGGACCAGATGATCGGGCCCGAGGGCAAACCTGTCCTGGCCGAAGCCCTGCACCGAGCGTTGGGTGAACATCCCGACCGCAAGGAGCTCGCCGGCTGGATCCGGGAGGGCGTGGACCGGCCCGGGCAGGATACGAAGGCAGTCGACAGCCTGATCGGCGACTGGGTGAATGAGCTGATCGGTGCCGAAGAGCGCCGTCGCGGACTGTTCCGAGGTGGTCAGTGACCCGATTGTCAGGCGTGCACGCAAGAATGAGCCCCATGGCGACTGGACACCCGGTCGAGAGGAGTTGAGCACATGCCCACCTACGTTCTCGAGGGCGGCAAGTCGATCACATTGCCGAACCATCCAGTGTCGATCCGGTTGCAGTCCGGCGCCCACGCCGTACGGCTGGAGGCCAGTGCCTCATCCGGGCCGGTCCAGGTGATCAGCCCGACGGCCGGCCTGATGGTCGTGCCCAAGGTGAGCGAGGCGATCACGATCCGTGCGGTCCCCGGGGGCGGCGATCGGTTCGGTCCCGGCTCGGTGCTGGACCTCATGGTCGGCTACGAGTCCCGTCAAGATCTCGACCCCGACCGTGGCGTGCTGTCCGGGGTCGACGTGTCCGGTCTGCGACACCGCGACATCCTGGTCCTCGAGCCGGAGGGGGACCGCATCCGGGTCACCGTGCTCGGTCCGCCAGCGGCAGAGGCCCCGCTCCCGCCGGTCGCCGAACGGGCCCGTGATGCTGCCCGGGAGTTGCTCGGCACCGACCAGCTGCCACCGGGTGAGGCGATCACATCCGTCGTCGCGGTCGATCTGTCCGCCTCGATGCGTGGCCTGCACACCGACGGGACTGTCGCCCAGGTGCTCGACATCATTGCCGGTATCCACCGGGTCATCGGCCGCTCCGAGGACGGCCACCTGCGTGCCGCCCTGGTCACCGACACACCACGTTGGCTGACACCGGCCCCGCCGGAGCGGTTCGCCAGCGCCGTCACCGAACAGTGCACCGACGTGGCCCTGGCCACCGGATTCCGTGCTGGCGCCGTGCTTGACGTGCCCGGTGTGGGGCCGCAGTCCGACCGGGTCCGTCGCTGGATCGTCACCGACGGTGTTCCCGCTGATGCCGCCAGCCTGAGCGGCGCCGCCGGGGTGGAGCTGATCTGTCTGGTGCCGCACTCGGTCGCTGAGGTGGGCATCGGTCAGGGGCTGTCGACGACCGTGATCGGGTTGCCGGAGGCCGCAGGTCAGCCCGCCACCTTCGGATCGGATCGCGAAGCCGTACGGCAGATCGTGACCTCGCTGGTGGCGTCCTTCCGTAGTCAACAGGGAGTCCAGGCGTGACGAAGTGTCCCCACTGTTTCCACCAGATCACCCCGGACCTGCACGCCTGGCGGTGTGTCAACCAGTCCTGTGAGTTGAAGCCGGACCTGGTCGCCACTCGGTTCACCGGTGTGCAGACCCATTCGCGACGGATCGTGAAGCTGAACCGGCCGCCGGACCAACCGGACTGGAATCCGCCGGTCAACCTGGCCTGCCCCGAGTGCCGCCAGCCCATGCGGCCGGTCTGTGCCACCTGTCACTACGAGCTGCCGCCCGGTTGGCGCGACGGTGAGGCGGTCTGTGTCGCGATGGCCGGGGCCCGCGCGACAGGCAAGAGTGTCTTCCTCGGCGTGATGATCAAGCAGCTCGAACGGCTGGTCGAGAAGATGGGCGGGTCGCTGATCTTCGCCACCGAACGGGGCCGCGCGACCTACCAGAACGTGTACGAGAAGGCGCTGTACGAGAAACGGGGCATCATCCAGCCGACCCCGGTGGCGACCCTGAGTGACTCGTACCAACGCGAGCCGCTCGTGCTGTCGCTCGGCGTGTTCGGGGGCAAGCGACGCTTCCTGGTCCTGCGCGATGTCGCCGGCGAGGATCTCGAACGGTCCGTCGCCAATGCGCAGCACCTGTCGTTCTTCTCCCATGCCGATGCGATCTTCTCGATGTTCGACCCGACCCAGGTGCCCAGCATCGCCGGGCAGCTTCCCGATCTGGTCTCCACCCAGCTCCACGAGGGCGGCGACCCGCAGGTCGTGCTGGAGAACCTGATGCGCCTGATCGGCTCGGGCCAACCGAAGATCGCGATCATCTTGTCGAAGTTCGACACCATGCAGATGCTGCGCCGGGTCCACGGCGGGCCGTGGTCGAAGATCATGTCCAACACCGGCGCCGGGTTCATGCGCGATCCAGGGATGTACGCGCCGCACTATGACGCCGTCGACGGAAACCTGCTCCATTTCGAGGTGCAGTCGCTGCTGACCAGACTCGGCGCCCAAGGGCTGATCAGCACGGTCACCCGACCCCACACCGGCAACAGCCTGCCGTACCGATTCTTTGCGGTGTCGGCGCTCGGCGAGGCCGCCGAGGGAGAACGGATCCACAAACGGGGGATCGCGTCCTTCCGGTGCCTGGACCCGGTGCGGTGGGTCCTCGACGCGCATGGAGTGATCTGACCCAGCTCACGTCCTGTGGAAGGGTTCCACGGTGTGTGAAATGTCAGCGGTTCTTGATGATCGCCGTCGACAGCGCCACGCTCTGTTGCCCGTCAATCTTGATCGGCTGCCCGGAGACGTGGTCGAGTTGCACCCGTACCAGGAAGTCGCGACTGCCGCAGTCGGAGCGGATCGGGACCGTGCTCAGCGACTGTGTGTAGGCATAGTGGTGCGCACCATCGGTGATCCTGCCCGTGGTCGTCACGGTGGTGGTGTGGCAGGTGTGACCGGTCGCATCGAGCTGGATCAGCTGCAATGTCGCATCGACGATGGTGACGATCCCCCGCGGTTTCTGGTACGGCGCAATCGCATTGTTCTGGCAGGACGCCGTCCCCTGGGGGCAGGTGGTCAGGGTGTAGGAGGCGGCGACATCGACCGCGGTCGCATCGGAACGGGCGGTCCACACGTGCCGCGGGGTGCCGTCGGAGTAGAACAGCCATTCACGGTCGTTGCCCGCACCCAGATAGGTACAGCTCGCCAGAGTGCCTTGGCTGTCACAGGCCGGATTGGTCCACTGGTAGGCGCCGACCTGGTCGGTGTCGCTGCTCTGCAGCCAGGTGTCACCGGCAACGGCGGTCAGGTGGTAGTCACTGGTCGCATTGGAGGCGGTCCAGGCCTGCATGGCACAGGTGTAGGTGCCGGCCGCGGGAGCGGTCAGCAAGGCGTCCGCATAGATCGGGAGTCGACCCGGGATCTTGTAGGAGGCGTTCTTGCCCTCATGGTTGCGGGCCGTCGCGCGGCCCTTGTCGACCTCTGCGCCGGAGGCGTCGAAGCAGGTGATCGACAGGGTGAGTGCGACCACCTTGTCGGTCGTGCTGGTGGTGTCGATCCGGGCCCGTAGATGGCGGGACTCCCCGGTCTGCAGGTCGAAGCTCCGTTCCAACACGGTGACCTTGTCACCGTGTGGGATGTTCTTGGCCGAGCTGAGTGCGGTGGTCGTCATCGGCCCGGCCGCCTCGGCCGGTGCCACCGGAGCCAGGGAGCCGAACAGTCCCACCACCAGTACTGCGCTGAACACCCACACCATTGCTCGCATGGTCCGAGCGTAGCGTTTCAGCATCGGCGTTGGGATCGTTCCCGTCCGGCCGCGATGACCATGGGCCGTACGGTGGGCAAGGGCACTCCCGCAGCGGAGTAGTCTCCCGCGCATGACCGTCACCGCGCCCACACGGCTGCAACGGCTCGACCGGGCCAAGTTCTCCCGACGGCATCAGAAACTGCTGGTCGGTTCCGGTGTCGGCTGGGCGCTCGACGCGATGGATGTCGGTCTGGTGTCGTTCATCCTCACGGCGCTCATCGGGCAGTGGCAGCTCGACTCCACCCAGGGCTCGATCATCGCCTCGGCCGGTTTTCTCGGCATGGCCCTCGGTGCCAGTGTCGGCGGCGCCTTGGCTGACCGGATCGGGCGCCGTACGGTCTTTGCCCTCACCCTGGTCGTGTACGGGATCGCGACCGGCCTGTCAGCCCTCACCCCGGCGCCTGGCGGCGGGCTGAGTGTGTGGACCGCAGTGATCGTGCTGTCCGGTCTGCGGCTGGTGGTCGGGATCGGTCTGGGGGCCGAACTGCCGGTCGCGTCGACGTTGGTCAGTGAGTTCTCGCCGGCACCGATCCGTGGTCGGATCATCGTTCTGCTGGAGGCGTTCTGGGCCCTCGGCTGGGTGTTGGCTGCTGTCATCGCCTTCTTCCTGGTGCCTGCCCTCGACAGCGGCTGGCGGTGGGCCTTCGCCCTCGGCGCCATCCCGGCGCTGTACGCCATCGTCATCCGGCGCGGCCTGCCCGAGTCCGTACGGTTCCTGGAGAGCAAGGGCCGCCATGAGGAGGCCGAACGGATCGTCGTCGCCTTCGAGGAGTCATCGGCCGCGACCACGAAGGAACCGCGACTCTTCCGTACCGACGTGGTGGGGGAAACTGCGGAGACCGTCGAGCCGGACCAGGCCCCCGGCGGGGGTACTACCGGGTTCAGGGCACTGTGGGCCGCACCGCATGCCGCCCGGACCGCGGCCCTGTGGTTGACGTGGTTCGGGGTGAACTTTGCCTACTACGGGGCGTTCATCTGGATGCCGACCTTGCTGGTCAATGCCGGATTCCCGATGGTGCGGTCCTTCGGTTTCACTTTGATCATCACCTTGGCGCAGATCCCGGGCTATGCCGTGTCGGCCTTCCTGATCGAGAAGTGGGGACGGCGGGCGACGCTGGCGACCTTCTTGCTCGGCTCGGCGCTGTCGGCGATCGGGTTCGGCCTGGCCGGTTCGGAGACGATGGTGCTGGTGACCGGTTGTCTGTTGTCCTTCTTCAACCTCGGTGCTTGGGGTGCGCTCTATGCGGTGACGCCGGAGATCTATCCGACCACGATCCGGGGGACCGGGGCCGGCGCGGCAGCCGCCTTCGGTCGACTGGCTTCAATCATCGCCCCGCTGGTGGTGCCGGTACTTGCTGTCCACGGGGGTCTGCCGACGGTGTTCATCGTCATCTCTGCCGCCTTCGCGGTGGCATGCGTAGCCGCGATCTGCCTGCCGGAATGGCGTGGACGACGGCTCACCGAGAGCTGATCAACCGGTAGACTCACCACTGGTCGTCGGGCGCACCGGGGTTGCGGCTGGGGCCAATAGCCGCAGCCGACATGTTGGATTGGTGCCTGGATGACCGTCTTCTTGATCATCGGATCGTTCGGCGTGCTGTTCCTGCTCGCCTCCCTGATTCTGGGCGACCTCTTCGACGGAATCTTCGACGGAATCGGCGGCGACCTGTTCTCCGGTGCCGCACTCGGCGGTTTCCTGGGGGTCTTCGGATTCGTCGGAGCGCTGACCCTCACCATCAAACCTGAGCCGCTGGGTCTGGCGATCGGGGTCGGCCTGGTCGCCGGCCTGGTCGTCGGTGTCGCCGTTGGCTGGGTGACCCTGAAGCTGCGCACCGGTGGTGAGGAGTCCAACGTCACCAGCTCCGGGTTCGTCGGCCTGGCCGGCACCGTCATCAGCGACATCCCGGCTGACGGCTATGGCGAGGTCTCTGTCGTGGCCAACGGTCACATCACCAAACTCAACGCACGTGCTTCCGTGCCGCTGAAGGCCGGTACCCCGGTCGAGATCAGCAACGTCCTCTCCGCCACTGCGGTCGAGGTGAAGCCGAGGGACTGACCAGTCCCTCGATTCCTCCAGAGGAAAGGAACACAAGTAATGCCTGACTTCATGGCCAGTCCCGTGGCCTTGGTGGTGGCCATTGTGGTCGTCCTGCTCCTGGTGATCGCGCTGATCACATCCAGGATCAAGGTGGCCGGCCCCAACGAGGCCTTCATCGTCACCGGGGGTAGCGGCAGCAAGTCCGTCCGCAACCCCGAAACCGGGGTCATGTCCCGCGACCTGTCCGGCCAGAAGGTCGTCATGGGTGGCCGGGTCTTCGTGGTCCCGTTCGTCCAGAGTCTGCACATCCTTGACCTGTCCAGCCGCCGCATCATGGTCCAGATCCGCGGAGCGGTGTCCGGCCAGGGCGTGAAGCTGAACCTTGATGGTGTCGCCATCGTCAAGGTCGGCGGCAACGAGGACTCGATCCGGGCCGCCGCCCAACGATTCCTGACCCAGCAGGATGAGGTCGAAACCTTCACTCAGGAGACACTCGCCGGTTCGCTGCGTTCCATCGTCGGTTCGCTGTCGGTCGAGCAGATCATCCGCGACCGGGCCGCCTTCGCGCAGCGGGTCGCCGATGAGTCGGAGGCCTCGTTGACCGGCCAGGGCCTGGTGCTGGACACCTTCCAGATCCAGGACATCACCGACGACGGGTCCTACCTGTCCGACCTCGGCCGTCCGGAATCGGCCCGGGTGGGGCAGACCGCGGCCGTGGCCGAGGCCGCCGCCCGGCAGGCTGCCGAGCAGGCCCGGATCGCCGCTGAGCAGGAAATCGCGATCTCCGACCGCGAACTCGCCCTGAAGCGTGCCGAGATCAAGTCCGAGACCGACGGGGCCCAAGCCCGCGCCGCCGCAGCCGGACCGTTGGCCCAGGCCGATCGGGACCAGGCGATCCTTGCCGAGCAGGAGAAGGTGGCCGTCCGCCAGGCAGCCCTGAAGGACCGCCAGCTCGACACCGAAGTCCGCAAGCCGGCTGATGCCGAACGGTACCGGGTCGAGACCGAGGCCGAAGGTGCCCGCAACGCCGAGATCAAGGAAGCCGACGCCCGTCGGCAGGCCGCGATCGCCGCTGCGCAGGCCGATGCCGAGAAGTCCCGCCTCACCGGTGAAGGCGACAAGTCCCGCCGTACCGCCCTGGCCGAGGCCGAGGCGATCGAGGGTGCTCGTCGTGGTGAGGCCGAGAAGGCACGCCGTGTCGCCGAGGCCGAAGCCGTACGGGCCGAGGGCGAGGCCGAAGCAGCCGCCATCCTGGCCAAGGGTGAGGCCGAAGCCGAAGCCATGGAGAAGCGAGCTGCTGCCTTCGCCAAGTACAACGAGGCTGCCGTCCTGCAGATGCTGATCGAGGTCCTGCCTCAGGTGGCCGAGAAGGTGGCCGCCCCGATGGCCGGTATCGACAAGCTGACCGTCGTCTCCACCGACGGTGCCGGTGAGATTCCCAAGCAGGTCACCAACAACGTCGTCCAGACGATGGAGCTGCTGAAGAACACCACCGGTGTCGATCTGCAGGGCCTGGTCCAGAAGTACACCAGTTCCACCGAGGCCGACACCGACTCCCCTGAGGCTCCTGTCGAAGGTGATGTTCGTTGACACGCTCCTGACCTGAGCTCGTCGCTGGGGCCGATCCGCACACCGCGGGTCGGCCCCGTTCTTCTGCTCGGCGCGGCCCTGCTCTCGGCGGCGCACCCAGAGGCGGACCCGACCAGATGGTGGAGGAGCCAGAGAGTTGCCTTGCGCCAAGGGGATGTGCGGTCGACGATGGGGGTCACTGTCGTCAACACATTGAGGTGGATTCCCCCCATGTCCTCTCTTCATCCCACCCGTCGCCACATTCTGCAGCTCGCCGCCGGCGGAGCGGCGCTCGGGCTTGCCGCCGTGCCACAACTGGCATCGGCGGCCCGACCCGTGGTCGAACCCACCACGTACGGCCCGGCCATCCTGACCGCGGCGATGCGCGGAGCCACCCGAGTCGGTTCGAAGATCTACCAGACCACCCGGTTCCTCGTCGACAACGAACACCTTCGGATCGTCGAGGCCGATCTGGACAGCGGCGAGGTGACCTGGGTCGGCGATGTTGACGTGCCCGGCTCGGCGTCCGGCGCAGGCGGGCTGATGATGGCCAGCGACGGGACCCACGCCTATGTCGGCATGGCCGGCAACGGCTCCATCTTTCGGCTGGACCCGCAGACCCACAGCTTCGAGGCCTGGGCCGAGGTCGGACCGGCCGGCGCCTGGTGGTACGACATGGCGGTGTCGGGAGAGTGGCTCTACCTGAGCTCCTATCCGGACTGCACAGTCCGCCGGGTTCACCTGACCAGCACCGAGGTCCAGACCTACGGGATGGTGTCCGAGTCGATGTACGCGAACTCCCTCGCCGTCGATGCCGAGCATGTCTACGGCGGTGCAAATGCCCCCGGGGGGATCCGGGAATGGGTCCTGGATGCGACCGGCACCGACGGTCGCGACGTCACCGACTTCCTCGGCGAGGACCGCACGATCCCGATCAAGATGGTGATCAGCGAGGGTGTGCTGTACGTCGGCACTGGCAAGTTCGTCGTCTCCTTCGACCCGTCCGACGGTTCCCAACAGGTCGCCCGACCGCTGTTGGACGAGAAGGACCGCTACATCGACTTCATGTGCGTCGCCTCGGACAGCACGGTGTATGCGATCGCCCGGACCTCGGGCAACATCTACCGCTGCGACGCCGAGGAACTCGTCAAGGTCGGTCAAGCACTCGAAGATGACGGCCAGAACAACTTCCTCGCCGAGTACCAGCCCAGTGTGCTGTGTGGCACCGGGGACAGCGGCCGGTTCTGGACGATGGCTCTGGGTGAGGAACCGGTGATCCACGACATCGTCGACGACGCGGGTTACCCTGACCGCGCCCAGGACCTCATCCGGCACAGCAGCGGCACGATCTGGGTGGCTGGTCATGGTGCGACCGAGGTCCATGACCTGGCAGCTGGGACCTCGGTGCGGGTCGACAACTTCGGCGAGATCAAGGCGCTCCAGGAGGTCGGCGACGGTGTCGTCTACGGTGCGGTCTACCCGGGCTGCACCATCACCCGGTTCGATCCGGAGACCATCGAGCACACCGATGTCGCTGTCCTGGAAGGGCAGTATCGCCCATCACTGATGGAATGGGACCAGTCGCGCAACCAGCTGGTGGTCGTCTCCGGTCCCCACATCGGCGGCAACCAGGGAGCAGTGAGCTTCGTCGATCTGAGCGACCACAGCGTCGAGATCCGCACCGACTATCTACCGGACCAGTCGGTCCGTGGGCTCCACGTGGTCGGCGACATCGCCTATGTGGCCGGTGACACCTATGGCGAAGGTGCCGATCCGGTGGTGGACGGTCCGGCGCAGATCGCTGCGATCGACCTGACGACCCGCGAGTTGTTGTGGCGGGCGGCTCCCCGCGATGACGTGGCCTCCTATGAGCGGATCGCCTGGCGGGGCGGCAAGCTCTATCTGATGACGCGGCGGCCCAATGGCGACCTGTCCAGCTACGATCCCGAAACCGGTGAGGTCACGCTGGTCGGCCAGCTCGGTGGCTACGGCGGCATGGCGGTCACTGGTCGACGCCTGATGACCTGGGTGCACTGGAAGCTCGAGATCAGCCATGTCACTGTCGCCGACGAGATCCGTCCTCTTCACTCCGACATCGTCAACGGTTGGTACAACAACCCGCGTTTCGCCTTCGACCCGGAGCGGGACGGAACCTGGGGCATGTACGGCTACGATCTGGCCTGGTTCCCCTTCCGCGCCTGACCGCAAGAGGAAAAGCCGTTGATCTGGAGGTGGCGCTGGGCAAGGCTGCTGTCATGACTGGGCCATGGCCGGTTCCGGCCAGCTTTCACGACCATGTGCGGCAGTGGCCTGGGGTCGACCAGTGGTATCCGCAGCTTTCGATGACTGCGGCCCGCTGGGCACAGCGGTGGCAGCTCCGCCCGGATGGAGTGGCGATGCGGGGGTGGACCGGGATCGTCTGGCCGGTGCGGCTCCGTGACGGTTCTGCGGCGGTGTTGAAGGTGTCGCCGCCGGTCAGTTGGACCGAGGGGAGCCGCGAGCCTTGGCAGCATTCGCTCGCAGTGCTGAGTGGGGTCGCACGGTCGCCGGGGTCCCGGTCCGGATGATCACCGCTGTGGCGGTCGACGTCGACGACCGCGCGATCGTGTTGCCCCGACTCGATCCTCAACAGTCGTTGGAGGATCATGCCGATGCTGACGAGGCTGTGACTGTGATTGCCGAGTTGCTCGCCGGACTTGCACCAGTGCCACCTTCTGACGGCTTGCGTGATCTGGTCGATGTGCTGAACGAAATGGAGGGATCCCTGCAGGACAACGGATCTCTGGATCAGGCACTGGTCGACCGAGCCCGTGGCCGACTCGCCGAGCTGCGGGTAGTCGCGGCTGATCCAGGCCGGCGGCGCACCCTGCATGCTGATTGCCACTTCCTCAACGTGTTGCACACCCTCGCCACGGACGATCCGGCCTGGGTGGGGATCGATCCCGGTGCGCTGAACGGGATCATCGAGTGGGAACCGGTGCCCCTGCTGCGCAACCGTTGGGACGACGCGGCAGCAACTGGCGGTCCGGACCGCGCACTGCGTCGACGCGTGGACCAAATCTGCGGGACCACCGGAGCAGATCGCGGCCTGGTCCGCAGCTGCGCCCAGATCCAAGCCGTCGCGGCGCTCACTGGTTGGAAGATGGCGCCCGGCCACCTGCACCATCGACCGTACGCAGTCATGGCCCGGTGGTGAGGCCAATCAGAGGCGACGCAGGAAGTCCGGATCGTCGTCGGGCGCCTCGGGCCGGGAGGGCGGGTTGAGGCTCTCCTGGGTAGGGCGCCCCCAGATCAGCCAGCAGACTGACCCGATCAACGGGGCGCAGATGACCGCCACGGCCCACATCCACTTCGGCATGGCGCGGATCGCGCGCGGGGGCGCCTGGGCGACCTCGACCACGCAGTAGATCATCAACAGCCCGACGATGATCAGCGGAAGATAGCGGAGCATCTGTCCAGTCTAGTCGGTTCGTTCCGAGCCGGATCAGGCGATAAGACAGCCTGTAGCGAGTCCGATCGCAGCCACCAGTTCGGCAACACCGGTCACTTTGAGGACCGTGATCAGGTCCCGACCAACCCCGCCAGCCAGGACGATCCGTAGTGCTGGGACCAGCACCACCAGGAAGGCCAGCCCGATCAGGCACCACCACGACACCAGCAGCCCAGCGGCTACGACGCCGGCGGCGGCCAGCAACACCAACCCCACGAAGAAGGTACGGGTGCCGCGGTCTCCCAGCCGGGTCGCGAGCGTGTGCTTGCCCGACTCCCGGTCACCGGCGAGGTCACGCAGATTGTTGGCCACCAGGATTGCGCAGGCCAGGCCGCCGACAGTGACCGCTGCAGCCAGCGCGGCCCAGCCAACGGCACCGGTCTGGACCAGTGTCGTGCCGCAGACCGCGACCAGGCCGAAGAAAACGAAGACGAACACCTCGCCGAGCCCGTGATATCCGTACGGTCTCTTGCCTCCGGTGTAGAACCAGGCCGCCAGGATGCACGCCACGCCCACCGCCAAAAGCCACCACAACTGGGTGATGACGACGATCGCCAGTCCGGCCGCAGCGGCGATGCCGAAGCAACCGAAAGCGGCTCGCTTGACCGCTGCAGCCGGTGCCGCGCCGGACCCGACCAAGCGCATGGGGCCGACCCGGTCAGCGTCGGTGCCACGGATCCCGTCAGAGTAGTCATTGGCGTAGTTGACCCCGATCTGCAGTGCGACGCTGACCACCAGGGCCAGCACGGCGGGGAGCCAGGCGATCCCGCCGGTGGCTGCGGCAATCCCGGTCCCGGCGATTACCGGGGAGAACGCAGCGGGCAGCGTCCGCGGTCGAGCACCCTCGACCCATTCGGCCACCGTCGTCATGCATCCCCCAACAGATTCGTCTCCTGCAGCGAGCGGATCAGCTGCTGCCGGTCGATCTTGCCACTCGAGGTGCGCGGCAGACGACTCAGGTGCACCACCTGCCGAGGCAACTGAGCCCCGGACAACCGAGGCGACAGATCCGTACGGGACAGAGGTGCTTCTGTCACGGCGACGACTCGCACCCCCCACTCGGCATCCGGCACCCCCACCACGGCCACCTCGACCGGACGGCCATGGGTCGTGGCAGCAACTGAGGCGACCACCGCCTCCACCTCGGCGAGGTCGACGTTCACCCCGCCGCTGATCACCACATCGTCGATCCGGCCCTCGATGACCAGTCGCTCGTCGACGATTCGGCCCCGATCGCGAGTGACCAGCCAGCCGTCCCGGAGAGCCTCGTCCGCCAGGTCTGGCCGACCCCGATATCCGGAGAACAGCATCGGCCCCCGCAGCGAGACCGGGGCACCCGGGCGGATTTCCACCCCCGGCAGCGGCTGGCCGTCATAGACACATCCGCCGCAAGTCTCCGACATCCCGTAGGTGGTGACGATCCTGAGCCCAGCCTCGCGGGCCCGGTCCAGCAGAGCAGGCGGTGCGGGAGCACCACCGAGCAGGATGGCGTCATAGCCGCCCAGCTGCTCGACCGTGGCGGGCTCGGTCAGGGCACGCACCAGTTGGGTGGGCACCAACGACAGGAACTGCGGCCGATCCGAGGCCAGTGTCGGAAGATCCGAGAGATCAGTGCTGCAGCGGTGCAGCCTGGTCCCAGCGACTAGAGTCCGCGCGGTGACCATCAGCCCAGCGACGTAGTGCTCCGGTACGGCAAGGGTCCAGTCTCCTGCGCCGCCGAGCCAGTCATGGGTTGCGGCCACCGCCGCGGTGACTGCGGCCCTGGTCAGCAGCACCCCCTTGGGGGCGCCGGTCGATCCCGACGTCGCCACGACGACCGCAAGGTCATCGACCTCAGCCGGCTCATCCGGTGCGAGCATGTCCAGGACCAGCCGGTTGTCGCCGCCACTCAACGGTGCCAGGGGAGGCCCGCCGTCGAGAGCTGTCGCCAGCGCTGCAGCGATCCCCGCAGGCGGGACGGGTCGGATCCGGGACACCCCGGCAGTGTCTCACGCCCGGCCGCGCCCGGCCCGCCCGATAGGGTGGGGCAGTGGCCGACTGGGTACCCGATGAAATCACGGTGGTGTCGTTGCCGATGCGGACCCGGTTCCGCGGCATCACCCACCGCGAGGTGCTGCTCGCCCGCGGCCCGGCCGGGTGGGGCGAGTGGGGTCCGTTCCTCGACTACCACGGCGACGAGATCGTGCCGTGGTGGCGGGCGGCCGTCGAATGGGCCACGACCGAACCACCGACTCCGGTACGGGATCGGGTGCCGGTCAACTGCACCGTCCCCGCGGTCGATCCCGAAGCTGCGCACCGCATCGCCGCCACCAGTGGCTGCATCACCGCAAAGATCAAGATCGCCGAACCAGGACAGTCCGAGGCCGACGACCTGGCCCGGATCGAAGCCGTACGGGATGCGCTCGGCCCGGCGGGGAAGATCCGAGTGGATGCCAATGGTGCCTGGGTTGTCGACGAGGCAGAACGTCGGCTGAAGGTTCTTGCGTCCTACGATCTGGAATATGTCGAGCAACCCTGCATGGACGTCGCCGACCTTGCCACGGTCCGGATGACGCTTGCCCGAGCCGGGATCGATATCGCCATCGCTGCCGATGAGTCGATCCGGCGCAGCGATGATCCGTGGCGGGTCGTCGAGCTTGAAGCCGCCGATGTCGCCGTGCTCAAGGTCCAACCGCTGGGTGGGATCCGGGCCTGCCTCGACCTGGCCGAACGGCTCCCGATGCCGGTGGTCATCTCATCGGCGCTGGAGACCTCGGTCGGATTGGCCGCTGGGGTTGCCTGTGCCGCGGCTCTGCCGGACCTGCCCTATGCCTGTGGGCTCAACACCGCTGCGCTGCTGTCGGCCGACATCGTCAGCGAGCCATTGATGGCAACGAGCGGATCACTGCCGGTCGGCCGGATCGGGCCGGATCCACAGCTGTTGGCCCAGCACCAGGCGCCACCGGAACGGATCGCATTCTGGCGGGACCGACTTGTCGAAACCCGCTCCCGTGGGGGTGCGGCATGACCCCGCTGTCCCAACGGCTCGCGACGGTCCTGCTGGACCAGTTGATCGGGCACGGCATGACCGACCTGGTGATCTCCCCCGGATCGCGCAGTGCCCCGATTGCCTATGCTGCTTGGAAAGTCAGGGATCGGCTGAGGATCCACGTCCGCATCGATGAACGGTCTGCTGCCTTCCTCGGTCTCGGTCTGGCCCGGGCCAGTGGTCGTCCGGTCGGCGTGGTCACCACCTCGGGGACGGCGGCCGGGAACCTGCTGCCGGCAGTCATGGAGGCCCACCACTCCCGCTTCCCGTTGCTGGCGATCACTGCAGATCGGCCCGCGACGATGCTGCACACCGGAGCCAACCAGACCACCGACCAATTCGGGCTGTTCGGCACCCATGTCCGGGCCGAGGCCCGGCTGTCCGCAGCCGAGGACCACCCGCGGGCCTGGTCCTTCCAGGTGGCACGGGCCATTGCGGCCGCGACCGGTGTCCGAGGTTCCACCCCGGGACCAGTCCACCTGGAGGCGGCTTTCGTCGACCCACTGGTGCCCGGCGACGGTGTCGATGACCTCGACGCTCGTGTCGTCGATCTGGCGGGTCGTGTCGACGTCGCTGTGGCCACCCAGATCCCGGCATCACCGGGGACCGTGGTCGTGGCCGGGGACCTCCCTGTGGATCGCGGCAACGAACTGGCCGACCAGACCGCCCGCGCCGGCGTCCCCCTCCTCGCCGAACCGTCGAGCAATGCCCGCCACGGCGCGACGGCGATCAGCACCTACCGGCTGCTCCTCGGCACCATGTTGGCTGACGGGATCACCCAGGTGGTGATGGTGGGCCGCCCCACCCTGTCCCGACCGATCCAACGACTGCTGGCCAGCGACGACATCGACCTCACTGTCGTCGACCCGTCACCGGAGTGGATTGACCCCGGACTCAACGCTGCCCGGGTTGTCTCCGATTTTTCCTTGCCTGATGGAGATCCGGGATTCCTCGACACCTGGCAGCAGGCAGATCGGCGGCTCGACACCGCGCTCAGCGCGGAGCCGACCAGGTTGCCCGGCGGGATCGCGCCACTCCACCTCGCCCGATCGGTGCTGACCCGTGCGACAGGCACGCTCGTCCTCGGGGCGTCCAGCCCGATCCGCGATGCTGACCTCGTCGCGTTCCCGCGGCCGATCAGCGCCCACGCCAACCGTGGCTTGGCCGGGATCGACGGATTCGTCTCCACGGCGTACGGCATCGCCTTGGCCTCAGCCGGGCCGACCACCGCGTTGTGCGGCGACCTGACTTTCCTCCATGACAGCAATGGACTGGTCATCGGCCCGGACGAACCACGCCCGGCGGCTCTGCGTTTCGTGGTGGCCAACGATGACGGCGGCTCGATCTTCGCCACGCTGGAACATGGCCAACCCGAGCGCGCCGAGACCTTTGAGCGGCTCTTCGGCACGGCCCATCACGTCGATCTCGCCGCACTGTGCGCCTCGACCGGCACCCGGCACGTTCGGGTCAAAGACCCGGAGCAGCTCACCGAGGCATTGGCGGCAGAGGTTGACGGTGTTGACGTGGTTGAGGTGCAGACCGACCGGACCGACCGCCCAGCCCAGACTGCTCGATGGCAGCAGCTGGCGGCAGTCGCGGTCGGCTGACCACAGCCCAGACTGGTCACAGGAAGCGGGCGCCACCGCGTTCGACCGCGGGCGTCGGATCGACCGGGCCGATCCGCTCGACCAGCTCAGCCAGGACCTGCGCTGTCGGCCTGCTGGCATCGACCACGACCTCCCCGGTGACTCCGAGTAGATCCCGTTCGTGATACCAGCTGCGCAACCGATCCACCGAGACCTCGGCGCTGAATTCCTTCATTCGGTGCCGCTCAACGGTCTCCTCGAACGGAACGTCCAGATGGAACACATGGCATGGTCCGTCGTGGTCGCGGAGGAGACGCCGCAACATCGCGCCGTAGTGGGGCTCGTAGAGGATGCCCTCCACGATCACGTGGTACGGGATGGCCAGACAGTGGCGCACGGTCTGCTCGATCAGCGCGATATTGTCGCCGTCGGGGACATCATGTTCGCGCAGCACGATCCGGCGGAGATGGTCCTGGCCGACGTTGGCCACACCGCGACCCAACCGATGTTGCAGCTGCGAGGCCACGGTGGTCTTGCCCGACGATGAGTTGCCGCGGATGATGATCAGGTGGGGCGACGATGTGTCAACCATGACAGGGATCCTCAGGTCTGCTCGCGCAGCCAACGCCGCACCTCACGGGTGGCGATCACATCGTCCTCGTTGTAGTCGAGGACGCGTTGTCGGGCGGTTTCCCGCTCAGTCCGGGTGGGGGCATGGACGGCATCGTGGAACCAGAACTGGGAGCTCAGCCCGCTCGGGTCGTCGTCGCGCCACTTGAATCCGCCACCGTGGACGGCCACCTGCTTCAGGCCGAGACCGTTGACCCCGAACCAGTGTTGCTTCACGACCCCGTACAGGTCGATGAATCGGCCCCGGGCCTCGCTGAGCATCCACGTGGCCAACCCGGACCCGGCACTGGCCAGACGCTCAAGTTGGGCGATTTCGTAGCCCGAGTAGTGGTGCACGGTCGCACCCTCGTTGATCCGGTCTCGCAGCCAGCCGAGTGCCTCCTCGGCCAACACCAGCTCGGTCTCGGCATCGAGATCTTCCCAACCAGCAAAGGAAACATAGCGAGAACCGTCGCCGTCGTTGACCAGGAAGCCCCATAGATAGATCCGTTGCTCCTGGGACGACTCGAGGTCGAAGTCGATCTCGATCTCGGCGGTCGGGAAGGTGATCGGGCCTGTCGTGATCCGGTCCAGCACCTCACCGTTGCGCATCATCACCGAACGCCGGTGGGCGTTGCGGATCCGGGCCTCGGCATTGTCGCGGTGGCGCACCTCGCCCAGATAGGAGGTCAGCAGTGCGTCGAGGTCCTGTGCGGCGAGATCGGCCACCGTGCGGACCCCCAATCGGCGCAGCACGCTGATCTCGCGGACGTCCAACGGCCCCTTGTCGAGCTTGACGCTGATGTCGTCGGCGCCCATCTCGGTGCGGCACAGCTCCCACCACGGACAGCTGCGGCACTCATCCACCCGGATCGGCGTCACCAGTGGCTCTCGGGCACCCGGTTGTCCCTGCTCAGCCGCAACTCGAGCCACATCGAGACGGAAGGCGAACTCGTGGTCGTACCGCTCCAGGATGGTCCGTTTGGTCCAGCCCTCCTCGGTCGTACGGGAAAAGGTGCGGCTCACCGGTTGGTCCAGACGGACCCAGGCGATCACCGGCTCCGGCAGGGGGTCGTTGCCGATCACCCCGACCCACGGACGGGCCTGCGGGGCCAGGTCGGCCGCCTCGACCATCCGCCAGTAGTGCGCCAGTTGCACCAGGTCCGCCTCACGACTGCCGTACCGGAATCGGCGCTCGGGCACCTGCTCGGCATCGATCGGTGTCGCCAGCCGAGCCAGCCAGACCGGCGGTGCCGCCATCACCGCGCTCCGGCGCTCCAGGACGCGATGTCGCTTCATCTCGACCGGGCAGTAGCTGGGGCTTCCGTCGCGACGATCCGGGCCGCGGACCAACAGATCGACTCGGCCGACCCGGTGCCCGGCCGCATCGACCGGCAGTGCGGCGCCCAGGATCGCCGGTGCCCCGGCGGCCACCGCAACCTCCAGCCGTGCCAGGGCGTCGGCGGTTGACAGACCGCGCAGGTCCACCGTCGCCGGGAGCTCAGTCAGGATGCGGGAAGCCATCTCGGCCTCGAACTGTTCGCCCAGGTCGAAGAGCTCCTGCAGGGACTCATCGATCTCACCGGGCACGAGCTCGACACCGGGATCGAAGCTGTGGTGGGTCTTCACCGCGCAACTGCGCGCGGCATAGGCGTCAAGGAGGATCATCAGGCTCGTGCTCGGTGCAGGGCGACGATGCCGCGGCTGAGGTTCTGCCACTCGACGACATTCCACCCGGCCTCGATCATCAGCTCGGCCAACCGCAACTGGTCCGGCCATGCCTTGATCGACTCGGCGAGGTAGTCGTAGGCAACGCCATTGCTGGCGGCCAGTCGCGCAATCTGCGGCAGCATTGGCAGCACCACCTTGTGGTAGGCGGTCCGCACCAGCCACGGCTTCGGCGTGGAGAACTCGGCGATCACCAAACGGCCGCGTGGCTTGGTCACGCGCCTGATCTCGCGCAGGGCCCCGACGGTGTCGGCGATGTTGCGCAGCCCGAACAGGATCGTCACCGCGTCGAAGGTCTTGTCGCCGAAGGGCAGCCGCATCGCGTCACCGGCGGTGAAGCCGAGCTGAGGATGGCGCTGTCGGCCGACGGTCAACATGCCGACACTCAGGTCACAGGGGACCACCGTCGCCCCGGACGCCGCCAGCTCGACACTGGACACCCCGGTCCCGGCCGCGAGATCCAGCACCACCTGGCCCGGCTGAGGATCGACGGTCTCGACCACGGCCCGACGCCAGCCCTTGTCCATGCCGGCGGTCATCACCGTGTTGGTCAGGTCATAGCCCGCGGCGACACCGTCGAACATCGAGGCAATGTCGGCGGACCGCTTGCCCAGGGTGGCGCGACGTGGGGGGCTGGTCTGACTGGAGTTCGGCACGGCCCCAGCCTAACGGGCCCCACTGACAGGTCGAGATCAGCGACCCGACGGGGACCGGAGACGAATCCGTACCGCGACTGCGTAGGCTGTCCCGGTGGCCAAGAAGCGCGAACCTGTTCTGAAAACCAGTGGACTCACCCGGAAGTTCGGGGACTTCACCGTCCTGGACCAGGTGAACCTGGAAGTCTTCGCCGGTGAGGCGGTCGCGCTCACCGGCCGCAACGGCGCCGGAAAATCGACCCTGCTCCGCCTCCTGGTCGGGGCCGACCAGCCTGACGAGGGCACGATCGAGGTCAACGGCTCGCCGATGTTCGAGACCTCGGCCAAGATCCGCCGCGACATGGCCGTGGTCATCGACGACCTCGACTTCTTCCCCGACCTCAGTGTGGTCGAACATCTCGACCTGCTGGCACGCGCCCACGGACTGGCCGATCCGGATGCGGTCGTCGACGAGGTCCTCCACGAGGTCCAGCTCGTGCCGCAGTCCGGGCAACTGCCCGGCACCCTCTCCTCGGGCCAGCGTCGCCGACTGGCCCTGGCCACGGCCTTCGTACGGCCCCGCAAACTGCTCATCCTCGACGAGCCGGAACAACGCCTCGACGTCGACGGTGTCGGCTGGCTCGCCGAGCGTCTGGTCGCCGAACGTCAGCAGGGCCTGGCGATCGTCTTTGCCAGCCACGAACCCCACCTGGTCGAAACCGTCGCCACCCGCATCGTCAACCTCGGCGGTGGCGTCGGTGGTGAGAGCACACCGACCGGCGACGGACCACAGCCGGGTCAGGTCCAGTCCAAGAATGTCCAGAAGACAGGGGCGGGCCAGAACAAGTCCGGGCAGAAGCCACGGATCAGCAAGAAGGGCGGTCGGCGATGAGCCAGACCCCCCAGGCCGACCGACCGCAGTTCCACGAGGGGACCGGCAAACCCCGCGCCTCGCTCGAGGTGAACCCCGACGGTGTCGACGAGTCCGAACTCCTCGCCGACATCAAGCACTGGCGGACCGGTCGTGCCACCCGATCCCTGGGCGAAGCACTCTCGCGCGGCTACATCGTCCTGTTTGCCATGGTGATGTTCGGAGCCATGATCGCCAATGTCATCGTCACCGCTCAGGTGTCGGTGTCGTCATGCAGCGAGGCGACCTGTGTCTCGGCCCGCACCGTCCTGCCCTGGGCTGCAGTCGCCTTCGCGGTCGCGGTCGCCCTGTTCATGAGTCGGCTCTTCGGCCCGGTCGTTGCCTCGGCCGCGGAAGGGTTCTGGCTGATGGATGCCCCCGTGCGGCGTGGTCGCCTGCTGGGCAAACGGCTCTATGCCGTCGTCATTGTCGTCACTCTGGTCGGTGCAGCTCTGGCGGCACTGGTCACCGCATTGTCGGGTGCTTCACCGGCGGCGATCGTGATGTGGACCGCGGCTTCAGGGCTCGCTGCGGGCGCCTCGGTCGCCTTCGCTGCGGCGCAACAGTCCAACCATGACAATCGTCTCGTACGGGTGATGGCCGGTCTGTTCGCCATGGTCACGCTGGCCGCGATGTTGCTCGTCGTCGCCGTCGCCGCCGAATGGGTCCAGCCACCGGCCATCGAGGACAAGTCCTTCCTGATTGCGCTGATCGTGGCGACCGCCGGGCTCGTGGTCGGGGTGCTGTCACTGATCATCGCTCGGGTCCGACTGGACCGGTTGCGGCGGCAGCGACTGACCTCGGGCGGTTCTTTGGTCTCGGGCCTGTCCGGGGCCATGTATGCCCTCGACCTCGGCCTGATGAACGACATCCTCAATGAACGCCGCTTCACCGAGATGGGCAATGTTCGGGTCAAGACAGCTGCTGGCGTGGGCCTCACCACGATCATCGTGCGTGACGTCCTGCGACTGGTGCGGTCGCCGCAGCCCCTGCTGCTGTTCGTGGTGTCGATCGTCGTCCCGTACGTGCTCGACTCGCTCGGTCTGTCCGCGATCGCGGCACCGTTGTCGGCGATCGCCCTGATGGCGGCAGTCCTGCCCCTGCTGAGTGGGCTGCGGGTGTTCTCCCGGTCCGGCGGCATGGCCAGGTCGCTGCCGTTCAGCCCCGGTCAGATCAAGCGCGCCAGCATCGCCCTGCCAGCGATCCTGTGCATCATCTGGGCCTTTGCCATCTTCCCGGCCTACCTCGGTTTCGGCGGTGCCGTGCAGCGCACCATCCCCGAAGCGCTGGTGGTGTCCGAGCTCGTCGCGGCCGCCGGCCTGCTCGGGGCGGTCCGCTGGACCATCGCCAAACCGATCAACTTCTCCGCGCCCATGGTGGCCACCCAGGCTGGCGCCATGCCGCCGGGCATGATCACCAATCTGGTGCGTGGCTTCGACATCGCTCTGCTGATCACGGTGCCGTTGGTGTTCAACCTGCCCTGGTGGGTGTCGCTGGCCATCGCCGTCATCTGCGGCATCGTCCTGCTGGGCTCGTTCAACATGGCCGAGATGCAGCACCGGGCCAAACAGCAGCAGGCCGAGATGGAGCGGTTGAAGACCGGCCGAGGCCGCTACTTCTGAGTCACCTCAGCCGGTCAGGGCATCCCGCATCGGGACGAGCTTGGCATTGGACTCGGCCAGTTCGGCTTCCGGATCCGAATCGGCGACGATGCCGCATCCGGCATAGAGGCGGATGCTGTGGCGATCATCGGCGAGTTGTCCGCAGCGCAGGCCGATCCCCCACTCACCGTCGCCGTGGGTGTCGACCCAGCCGACCGGTCCGGCATAGCGACCGCGATCCATCCGTTCCAGCTCGGCAATCAGTTCGCGAGCCCGGTCGGTCGGAGTGCCGCAGACGGCCGCACTCGGATGCAAAGCAGCCGCCAGGGCGAGTGCAGAACTCTGGTCGGTGGCGACCGCAGTGACATCGGTCGCAAGGTGCAGCACGTTCGGAAGTTCAAGCACATAAGGAGAATCGGGGACGTGCATCCCGGAACAATACGGCGCCAACGCCTCGGCCACCGAGCGTACAGCGAACTCGTGTTCGCTCAGATCCTTGCTGGACTGGGAAAGTGCGGCGGCCAGGGCCAGGTCCTGTTCGTCCGAACCGGTCCGTCGGATCGTCCCGGCCAGGACCCGAGAAGTCGCCAGACCACGCTCACGGCGGACCAGCATCTCCGGGGTGGCGCCGACCAGCCCGTCGACGTGGTAGCTCCAGCACCGCTCGTACTGGTGGGAGAGGCGGGTGATCAGTCCGGCCAGGTCAATCGGTTCGCTGGTCTCGGCGATGACGTCTCGGGCCAGGACCACCTTGTCGACGCAACCGTTGCGGATCTGCTGGACCGCTGCGTCGACCACGACCTCCCATTCCGGTCCGTTCAATGAGCCGTCCGACCAGCTGATGGTCGAGGGGGGAGTGGTCTCCGCGCGTGCCTGCGGCACCAGGTCCACGCTCGGGTTGGCGGTGGGATCATCGCTGACCAGGGTCAACCACGAGCGCTCGTTGCGGCGGCCGATGACGATCTGGGGCACCACCATCGTGCTCAGGGTCGCGGTGTTGCCCGGGTCGAAGGTGAAGGTGCCGAAGGCGAGAGGACCGCTGCCGGCCACTCCGTCGAGGGTCGACACCGCCATGGTGGAGCGGAACTCGGTCCACCACTGGTCGGCCGACCGGATCGGGTCGCGGTCCTGCGGATCTGCGGTCCACCGTGCGACCTCGCCGAGTCCGATCATGCCGTCGCCCCGACGCAGCCACACGGCCGTTGGCTGGTCGTGCGTCGTGCGGCCGGGCCCGGACGCCGGGATGAGTGTGGTCAGGTCACCGGGATCGTCGATCTCCACGGTGCGAGCATGCAGAGTTGGCACGGTCCAACCGTACGTGGCGTGCCGTCAGCGCTGGTCGTACGGGTTCGGTTGCTGCGGGTGGGGTGCCGGTCCGGGTTGGTACCGAACCTGGCCGGGCTGGTGTTGGGGCTGCGCGTACGGATTGTTCGGGTCCTGCGGAGCCAGCTGGGGAGGACTCTTGTGTCGGTTGACACTGATCACGATGGCGATCACGCCAATGACCACGGCAATGCCGCTGATCACCAGGGCTGCCACGATGATCATCAGGGCCAGTGAACCCATTGCCACATCACCTCACCCATCGGTCGGCGAAGTCGAGCCACGCCGCCCAGTCGAATGCGTACACATTGTGTTCCCCTTCTCGCAGGTGGTAACCCAACGGCACCGTCTCCGGCGCCAGGATCGTGCCCGGTGCGGGGTAGGGGCCGGCGGTCGCCGCGGCGCCCCCGTCCCAGGCGGCGGAGGCCTGTTGCCAGCCGAGGTACTCACCCTCGGGGTCGGCATTGTGGTCGGCCGAGGCCGAGGCCACGTACAACGGGCGGGGCGCGATCAGCGCCATCAGGTCCGGTTGGTCCGGAAGCTGCGGATCCTTGGCGCCGTCGTAGGTGGCCAACCAGCGCTCAGAGACGTGGTGGAAGTCCGGGGCGAACCAGTACGGTCGGATCCGGTCCAGCACCTCGGGGATCTCGCCGACATTGCGCGAGACAGCAGCGCCCAGGCAGCCGGAGTTGTTGCTGATCACCGCAGCGAACCGGGGATCGCTCACCCCGGCCCAGATCGCCGTTTTGCCCAGTCGGGAGTGTCCGTGGGCGATGACCCGGGAGGGGTCGATCTCGGGCACCATCCCGGCCACCAGGGCATCGAGGACACGTGACATCGACCAGGCCCAGATGCCGATCGAGCCCCACTCGTCGCGGTCCCGCTCGTCCTGGGTGTGGGAGGACAACATCCGGTGCGGCATCTGCTCGAAGATCTCTGGTCCTTCGGGTCCCATCTGGCGGTAGCACCAGGTCACCGACGCGTAGCCACGTGCGGTGACCAGGTCGAAGGACCAGCGGTGCTGTTGTGCGCCGCGCTCGGGTGCCGGCTGCAGGACATCGGCCGAACCCAGATACTGCACGAGATCACCCGTGTCGCCCTCGGGGACCAGCACCTGGGGGTCGGTGGTGCAGACGTGGTTGCCCTGGAAGTTCATCCCGCAGAAGGCCGGTGCGGGCGCGTCGGCGGTGGCACCGGCCGGCAGATGGACCAGCAGGGTGAGCCGACTTGTCCCGTACGGGCCGGTCAGGTCGAGCCGGACCTGACGGCGCAGACCGTCGTCGCAGCGACCTTCCTCGAGGACCTGCCAGGTCACGGCGACGTCGCCGGCGGGTGGGGTGCCGAAAACGGCGTGGGTGTAGTGCTCCAGTGTGGGCAACATGGCGCACATCCTATCTGTGACGGCGATCTGAAATTGGCTACGGCAATGTTGTCTAATTCGACCAAATTTCCTTTGTGTCACAGGGTTTCGCCGTAGTCGACCCTGAATGGCCGAACCGATCGGAACGTCGTAGACTGCCGAGGCGTTAGTGAAGTTTTTCACGAGCAGCTGCCATCAGGAGTGACCCCATGAGTTCCGTGCCCACCCCGGCACCGTCAGGGGATGCCGTGCATCCGGACGCGGTCACCGAGGCGGATGTGGTCGTCGTCGGGGCCGGTCCTGCCGGCTCGACTGCCGCCACCTATCTCGCCCGCCACGGGCTGTCCGTGGCCTTGCTGGAGAAGTCGACCTTCCCTCGGGAGAAGGTCTGTGGTGACGGTCTCACCCCCCGGGCAAGCCGTCAGCTGGTCAGGCTCGGCATCGACACCTCCGAGGAGGCTGGGTGGCTGCGCAACTGGGGGTTGCGGGTCTACGGCGGTCGCACCGAACCGTTCGAGCTTCCGTGGCCCGATCTGGCCGACTTCCCCCCGTACGGACTGGTGCGTCCCCGGGCCGATTTTGACGACCTGCTCGCCAAGCATGCGGTGGCCCACGGTGCACGGCTGTACGAGAGCACCACGGTGACCGAGGCAATCCTCGATGAGCGCACCGACCGGATCATCGGTGTCCGGGCCAAGGACGGCCGCGAGTTCCGCGCCCCTTTGGTGTTGGCCGCCGACGGCAACTCCAGCCGCCTCAGCTTGGCCATGGGTCTGCACAAGCGTGACGACCGTCCCATGGGTGTGGCGGTCCGCACCTACTTCGAGAGCCCTCGCCACGATGACGACTACCTCGAATCGTGGCTGGAGTTGTGGGACGGCAAGCCCGGCGAGTCCAACCTGTTGCCCGGTTACGGCTGGATCTTCGGCATGGGTGACGGCACCTGCAATGTCGGCCTGGGGGTCCTGAACACCTCCAAGGGCTTCGGGCAGACCGACTACAAGGACCTCCTGCGCCGCTGGTTGGACAACACTCCGACCGAGTGGGGGTTCACCGAGGACAACATGACCACGCCGATCCGTGGCGCCGCGCTGCCGATGGGGTTCAACCGCAAGCCCCACTACGGCCGCGGGCTGCTCCTGGTCGGCGACGCCGGCGGGATGGTCAATCCGTTCAACGGCGAGGGCATCGCCTACGCGATGGAGGCAGCCGAATTCGCTGCCGACGCCGTTGCCGAGGCCCACCAGCGCGGTATCGGATCAGCTTCGGCCGAGAAGGCCCTCCACGGTTACCAGTCCCGACTGGAAGAGTCTCTGGGCGGTTACTACCGTCTGGGGACGATCTTCGTCCGGCTCATCGGCCGGCCCGAGATCATGCACCTCTGCACCAAGTACGGCCTACCTCGCAAGACCTTGATGAAGTTCGTGTTGAAATTGTTGGCGAACTTGACCGACAGCCGTGACGGCGATGCGATGGACAAGGTCATCAACTCCCTGACCCGGATGGCGCCGGCAGCATGACCGACGACACCGTGTGCCCACTGACGGCCGAGGGATCAGGACACTCCGAGAGAGGACTCAAGCGATGAACATGTATCTCGGCATCGTGATCATGTTGGCGATCTCGGCGGCCTTCGTGGCGGTCGGTCTGATCGGCAACGCCGTGATGGGGCCGAAGCGATACAACCGGGCCCGCCTCGACGCATACGAGTGCGGGATCAACCCGGGTCCGCAGGCACCCGGCGGTGGTCGCTTCCCGATCAAGTACTACCTGACCGCGATGACCTTCATCATCTTCGACATCGAGATCGTGTTCCTCTACCCGTGGGCGGTCAGCTTCGACCTGCTCCCGGTCTTCGCGGTTGGGGCCATGGTGCTGTTCCTGCTGCTGATCTGTGTGCCCTACCTGTACGAACTGCGTCGAGGAGGCCTGGAATGGGACTGACCGCGACCAGCGTCCACGAGCAAGTTCTGAGCGTACGAGTGAAGGAGGCCTGAGATGGGACTCGAGGAGAAGATTCCGTCAGGGGTCATGCTGACCACGGTCGAAGGGCTCTTCGGCTACCTGCGGCAGGCCTCGTTCTGGCCCGCCACCTTCGGTCTGGCCTGTTGCGCCATCGAGATGATGACCTTCGGTGCGCCGCGTTGGGACTCCGGCCGTTGGGGCCAGGAAGTCTTCCGCGCCTCGCCGCGTCAGGCCGACCTGATGATCGTCGCTGGCCGGGTGAGCCAGAAGATGGCCCCGGTGTTGCGCCAGATCTATGACCAGATGCCCGGCCCGAAGTGGGTGCTCGCCATGGGGGTGTGTGCCAGCTCCGGCGGCATGTTCAACAACTACGCGATCGTCCAGGGTGTCGACCACGTCGTCCCGGTCGACATGTACCTCCCCGGCTGCCCGCCGCGTCCGGAGATGTTGATCGATGCGATCTTCAAGCTCCGCCAGCAGGTCCAGGGGCTGCCGATCGGCGCCCACGAGCTCGAGGTCAACGAGCAGCGCGAGCGTGATGCGCTCGCGGCCGTGCCGACCCACGAGATGAAGGGTCTGCTGCGGTGAGTGACGACAAGGCTGAGAACATCAAGAACCGGGTCACCGAGGAGCCCGTCGACGGTCCGGTCGACCCGGACCCGAATCCGGCCGAGCGCGACGATCTCGACGCCAGCGGTGCGGTCGAGCCCGCGATCGCCCCGGGTGGTCGGGTCGGCATCAGCGAGGTCCGCACCGGACAGTTCGGTGTGCGTGGCTCCGGTGACACCTCCGGCTACGGCGGTCTGACCCACCAGGTCGAGTGGCCCGCGGCCGCGCGCCGCCCGTACGGAGAGGGCGACACCGCCTGGTTCGATGACGTCGTCGACCGCCTGATCGAGCTGCAGCCCACGCTCGGCGAGCTCCCGGTCGTCGTCCACCGTGGCGAACTGACCCTGCACATCCCACGCAAGCAGCTCGCCGAGGTCGCCAAGCACCTGCGCGACGATGCTGCCCTGCGGTTCGAGTTCTGCTCCGGCGTGTCCGGGGTGCACTACCCCCACGACACCGACCGGGAACTGCATGCGGTGATCCATCTGGTGTCGATGACCCACAACCGCCGGATCCGGCTCGAGGTGGCCTGCCCCGAGTCCGACCCCCACATCCCTTCGATCGTGCCGACCTACCCTGCGGCCGACTGGCACGAACGCGAAACCTGGGACATGTTCGGGATCATCTTCGACGGCCATCCGGGACTCACCCGGATCCTCATGCCGGACGACTGGCCCGGCCACCCGCAGCGCAAGGACTATCCACTCGGCGGTGTCGACGTGGAGTACAAGGGCGCGACCATCCCGCCGCCGGACCAGCGGAGGAGTTACAACTGATGTCTGCCACCACACACGATCCGTACTCGGCTGATCCGTCGGCGCCCGCCGAGGGCACCGTCTACACTGCCGGCGGCGCCGACTGGGATGCGATCGCTGACGCCCAGGCCGAGCGAGGCGACGAGCGCATCGTCGTCAACATGGGCCCGCAGCACCCGTCCACCCACGGTGTGCTCCGTCTCGTGCTGGAGATCGACGGCGAGTCCGTCACCGAGGCCCGCTGTGGCATCGGCTACCTCCACACCGGCATCGAGAAGAACATGGAGTACCGCTCCTGGACCCAGGGTGTGACCTTCTGCACCCGCATGGACTACCTCACTCCGCTCTACCAGGAGGCGTCGTACTGCCTCGGCGTTGAGCGTCTCCTCGACATCGAGGACGACATCCCGGAGAAGGCCAGTGTCATCCGGGTCATGATGATGGAACTCAACCGCATCTCCTCCCACCTGGTCTGCATTGCGACCGGCGGCATGGAGATCGGTGCGCTGACCGTGATGACGATCGGTTTCCGCGAGCGGGAGAAGGTGCTCGACGCGTTCGAACTGATCACCGGTCTGCGCATGAACCATGCCTACTTCCGCCCCGGTGGCGTCTCCCAGGACCTTCCCGACAATGCCCTGGACCACGTCAAGGACCTCGTGGCCTGGATGAAGAAGCACCTTCCGGAATATGCGGCGTTCTGCAACGAGAACCCGATCTTCAAGCGCCGGTTGTGCGATGTCGGTTACATGGATCTGTCGACCTGTCTGGCGCTGGGCATCACCGGCCCGCCGCTGCGGTCGGCCGGTCTCGACTGGGACCTGCGCAAGAAGCAGCCCTACTGCGGCTACGAGACCTACGACTTCGACGTCCTCACCCACAGCGACGCCGATGCGTACGGTCGGTTCATCATCCGCCTCGAGGAGATGTACGAATCGCTCAAGATCATTGAGCAGTGCGTCGAACGCCTGGAGAAGATGAAGGGCGACCCGGTCATGGTCGACGATCCCAAGATCGCCTGGCCCGCTCAGCTGGCTCTCGGGCCGGACGGCATGGGCAACTCCCACGACCACCTGCGCCACATCATGGGCGAGTCGATGGAAGCCCTGATCCATCACTTCAAGTTGGTCACCGAAGGATTCAAGGTGCCAGCCGGTCAGGCCTATGTGCCGGTCGAGTCGCCGCGGGGCGAGCTCGGTGCCCACATCGTCTCCGACGGCGGCACCCGGCCGTTCCGGGCCCACTTCCGGGACCCCAGTTTTGCCAATCTGCAAGCAATGCCCGCGGTCGCCGAGGGAGGCATGATCGCTGATGTGGTCGTCGCCGTCGCCTCGCTCGACCCGGTCATGGGAGGTGTCGATCGATGAGCGGATCCGAGTCCGGGCCCCAGCACCACTTCGCCAGTCACTTCGCCGACTCCGGTGGCGTCGACTTCAGCGGTGACCAGAGCACCAACATCACCGAGGAGACCCGCGAGGAGCTCCGCCAGATCGCCGCTCGCTACCCGCAGGCACGTTCGGCGCTGCTCCCGATGCTGCACCTGGTGCAGAGCGTCGAGGGACGTGTCACCCCGGCCGGGATCGAGGCCTGTGCCGAGATCTTGGAGATCAGCACCGCCCAGGTGAGCGGTGTGGCGACCTTCTACACGATGTACAAGCGCAAGCCGATGGGACGCCACCATGTCGGTGTCTGCACCACAGCGCTCTGTGCGGTGATGGGTGGCGACCAGATCCTGTCCGATCTCCAGGACCATCTGGGAGTCGGCAATGACGAGACCACCGAGGACGGCAAGATCACCCTCGAGCACGTGGAGTGCAACGCCGCCTGCGACTTCGCCCCGGTCATGATGGTCAACTGGGAGTTCATGGACAACATGACCCCCGACAGCGCCCGGGAACTGGTCGACAAGCTCCGTGCCGACGAGGAGGTCACCTCGACCCGCGGAGCCACCATCAGCACCTGGCGTGACGCCGAGCGTGTGCTGGCCGGTTTCGACGACGGCCGTGCCGACGAAGGACCGGCCGCCGGGCCCGCCTCGACGCTTGGCCTGGAGATTGCCAAGGAGAAGGGCTGGCAGGCTCCGGCCGTCCCGGCTGAGGCTCCCGCCGATGCCGGTCAGGAGGAGAAATGAGCGAACAGTCCGTTGATCTGCTGACGCCGGTCCTCACCCGCAACTGGGGTGACGAGCGGGCCTGGAAGCTGTCCAACTACGAGCGTGTCGGCGGCTATGCGGCCCTGCGCAAGGCGCTGAAGCAGACCCCCGACGAGCTGGTCAACCTGGTCAAGGACGCCGGACTGCGCGGACGTGGCGGGGCCGGATTCCCGACCGGGATGAAGTGGTCCTTCGTGCCGAAGGACAACCCGAACCCGACCTACCTGGTCATCAACGCCGACGAGTCCGAGCCGGGCACGTGCAAGGACATCCCGTTGATGATGGCCTCGCCCCACACCCTGGTCGAGGGGGCGATCATCTCCTCCTACGCGATCGGCGCTGAACACGCCTTCATCTACGTACGGGGAGAGGTGCTCCATGTTGCCCGCCGCCTGCAGCAGGCGGTCCGGGAGGCCTACAGTGCCGGTTACCTCGGCAAGAACATCCTCGGGTCCGGGGTGAACGTCGATTTGGTCATCCACTCCGGCGCCGGTGCCTACATCTGTGGTGAGGAGACCGCGCTGCTCGACTCCCTGGAGGGGCTGCGCGGTCAGCCGCGTCTGCGTCCGCCGTTCCCGGCGGTCGCCGGTCTGTACGCCAGCCCCACGGTCATCAACAATGTCGAGTCGATCGCCTCGGTGCCCTGCATCGTCGACAACGGCAAGGAATGGTTCTCCTCGATGGGGACCGAGAAGTCCAAGGGCATGACCATCTACTCGCTGTCAGGTCATGTGAAGCGCCCCGGACAGTTCGAGGCCCCGATGGGCATCACGCTGCGCCAGCTGTTGGAGCTGGCCGGCGGCGTCCGCGACGGCCACAAGCTCAAGTTCTGGACTCCGGGTGGTTCGTCGACACCGATCCTGACCGACGAACACCTCGATCTGCCGCTCGACTACGAGGGCATGGCCGGCGCCGGCTCGATGCTCGGCACGAAGGCGCTGCAGATCTTCGACGACACCACTTCCGTGGTCCGCACGACGCTGCGCTGGGTCGAGTTCTACAAGCACGAGTCCTGCGGCAAGTGCACGCCCTGCCGTGAGGGATCGTGGTGGCTGGTGCAGATCCTGCTGCGGCTCGAAGCCGGTGAGGGCGTCGAGGGCGACATCGAGAAGATGCTCGACCTGTGCGACAACATCGGGGGCCGGTCGTTCTGCGCGTTGGCCGATGGCGCGGTGGCCTGTGTCACCTCCGCAGTCCGGTACTTCCGTGAAGAATTCGAGCAGGCGTACCACACCCCTGCCTGGGAGCTTTTCCCGTACGGGCGCAGCGCGCTCTTCGCGTCCAGCAAGGAAGGGGCGAATGCATGACCGCCGCTGACACCTCCTCCGAGGTCACACCTCGGCCGGATCTCGTGGCCCTGACCATCGACGGCATCGAGGTCTCGGTCCCGAAGGGGACCTTGATCATCCGGGCCGCCGAGACCGCGGGGGTCAACATCCCTCGGTTCTGCGACCACCCTCTGCTCGACCCGGTCGGCGCCTGCCGCCAGTGCCTGGTCGACATCCCCGATGCCGGCAACGGCCGTGGCTTCCCGAAGCCGCAGGCCTCCTGCACCATGGAGGTCGCCCCGGGGATGGTCGTGAACACCCAGGTCACCTCTCCGGTCGCCAAGAAGGCGCAGGAGGGGATGCTGGAGTTCCTGCTGATGAACCACCCGCTCGACTGTCCGATCTGTGACAAAGGTGGTGAGTGTCCGCTGCAGAACCAGGCGTTGTCGCATGGCAAGGCCGAATCCCGTTTCGAGGGTGTGAAGCGGACCTTCCCGAAGCCGATCAACATTTCCTCGCAGATCCTGCTGGACCGCGAACGCTGCGTGCTCTGTGCCCGCTGCACCCGGTTCTCCGAGCAGATCGCCGGCGACCCGTTCATCGCCCTGGTCGAGCGTGGCGCGCTGCAGCAGGTCGGCATCTACGAGTCCGAGCCCTTCGAGAGCTACTTCTCCGGCAACACCATCCAGATCTGCCCGGTCGGCGCGCTGACCAGCTCGATCTACCGGTTCCGTTCCCGCCCGTTCGACCTGGTCTCGGTCCCCTCGATCGCCGAACACGACGCCTGCGGCGCCGCGATCCGCGTTGACCACCGCCGCGGCGAGGTCATGCGTCGTCTGGCCGGTGACGACCCCGAGGTCAATGAGGAATGGATCACCGACCGTGACCGGTTCGCCTTCCGCTCCGCGCGGGGCACCGACCGGATCACCACTCCGCTGGTTCGTGACGGCGACACCCTGCGACCCGCATCGTGGCCTGAGGCCATCGACGTCGCTGTCGCCGGACTTCGTGAGGCGATCAGCGGCGGGGCCGCCCAGACCGCCCGACGGGGCACCGACTCGGCGTCGGGTCGCGTCGGTGTGCTGACCGGCGGCCGCCTCACCCGCGAGAACGCCTATGGCTACAGCAAGTTCGCCCGTACGGTGCTCAACACCAACTCGATCGACTTCCGGTCCCGGCCGTCGTCGAACGAGGAGGCCGAGTTCCTGGCCCACGCCGTGGCCGGCACCGGTCTCGGGGTCACCAACGCCGACCTCGAACAGGCCTCCACAGTGCTGCTGGTCGACTTCGAGCCGGAGGACGAGGCCGGCACGGTCTTCCTGCGGCTGCGCAAGGCCAACCGCAAGTCGGGTCTGAAGATCTGGACCGTGGCGCCCTACCTGTCGCGTGGCTCGGTCAAGATGGGCGCCGGGCTGGTCCCGACCCCGCCGGGAGCCGAGGCCGAGGTGCTGGGCGAACTGCCCGCCGAGGTCGAGCTCGATGCCGGATCGATCATCCTGATCGGCGAACGGGCCGCCACCGTCCCCGGCACCCTGAGCGCCGCTCTGGGTCTGGCCGAGCAGACCGGGGCACGCCTGGCGTGGATCCCCCGGCGCGCAGGTGACCGCGGTGCCGTCGAGGTCGGTTGCCTGCCGGGCCTGCTGCCCGGTGGTCGTCCGGTCGCCGATGCCTCGGCCCGGGTCGACGTCCAGGCCGTCTGGGGCAGCGAGACGCTGCCCGGTGACGATGGCCTCGATGCCGCAGGCATGCTGACCGCTGCCGCTGGTGGGGACTTCGCCCTGGTGGTGGCTGGTGTCGAGCCCGGTGACTTCGCCGACCCCGACGCGGTGCGCACCGGCCTGGAGAACGCGAGCTTCGTGGTCTCCCTCGAGATCCGGCGCTCCGAGGTCACCGACCGTGCTGATGTCGTCTTCCCGGTCGCTCTCAATGAGCAGCAGGCTGGCAGCTTCGTCAACTGGGAGGGTCGCGAGCGAGAGTTCGAGGCCGCCCTGCCGGACAAGACCACCATGAACGACCTGCGTGTGCTGGCTGCTCTGGCCGACGCTCTCGGCGGCGATCTCGGGGTCCGTACCCCGGCCGCGGCCGCCGCCGAGATTGCCGAGCTGGACCGGTGGGACGGTGATCGCGCTGCTGCGCCGACGTCGACCATCAGCGGCTCCGGTGACCAGGACGGCGCCGGTGACGGCGAGCTCGCCCTGGCCACTTGGCGCACCATGATCGACGCCTCCCGCAGCAATGACGGCGAGGATGCTCTGCTCGGTACTGCCCGCCGCCCGGTCGCCCGGGTTGGCGTACGCACTGCCCGCGATCTCGGTCTGGGGGAGCGGGTCATGGTGTCGACCACGGCCGGCCAGCTGGAACTGCCGCTCGAGGTCGTCCCGGACATGGTCAACGGCGTGGTGTGGCTGCCGACGAATGCCCCTGGCTTCTCGGTCACCGAGAACCTTCGGGTCCTGGCGGGCGGCACGGTCAGTGTCAACCCGCTCGATTCCGCCGAGGAAGAAGGTGAGGACAAGTGATCCCCACAGAGGTTTCACTGCTGGGCACCGACCCGTGGTGGTTGGTCCTGCTGAAGGCGGTGTTCGCCTTCGTCCTGCTGCTCGTACTCACCCTGTGGGTCATCGTCTTCGAGCGCCAGCTCGTCGGCCGCATGCAGCACCGTCACGGCCCCGTCTACAACGGCCCCCTCGGCATGTTGCAGTCGCTGGCCGACGGCATGAAGTTGATGTTCAAGGAGGACATCACTCCCAAGAACGCCGACAAGCTGATCTACACCCTGGCTCCGTTCATCATCGCGGTCCCGGCGATCACGGCCTTCTCGGTGATTCCGTTTGCCGGCCGGGTGCCGCTGCCGTGGGGTGGGGAGACCAACCTCCAGGTCGCCGACACCCCGGTCTCGGTGCTGTTCATCCTGGCGATCGCCGCAGTCGGTGCGTACGGCATCGTGCTCGCCGGCTGGTCGTCCGGCTCGACCTACCCGCTGCTGGGCGGGCTGCGTTCGACCGCACAGATCATTTCGTACGAGATCGCCATGGGCATGGCCTTGGTCGCGGTCTTCTTGCAGTCCGGTGCGATGTCGACCTCACAGATCGTTGAGGCCCAGGGCACCCCGATCAAGCTCTTCTTCGGTGCCGAGGTGCCGATCTGGTACTGCCTGTCGCTGTTCCCGTCGTTCATCATCTACGTGATCTCGATGGTCGGCGAGACCAACCGTGCGCCCTTCGACATGCCCGAGGCCGAGGGTGAGCTGGTGGCCGGGTTCGCCACTGAGTACTCCTCGATGAAGTACGCCATGTTCTTCATGGCCGAGTACATGAACATGATCACGGTCTCGGCACTGGCGACCACCCTCTTCCTGGGTGGCTACCACGCGCCGTTGCCGTTCAACCTGTTGGGTCAGATCGGCTTCGATGTGGACCACGGTTGGTGGGGTCTGCTCTGGTTCTTCCTCAAGACCGCCTTCCTGCTGTCGATCTTCGTCTGGTTGCGCGGCACCCTGCCGCGCGTCCGGTACGACCAGCTGATGGGGCTGGGCTGGAAGATTCTGATCCCGGTGTCGCTGGCCTGGCTGGTGCTGGTCGCCGGACTCCGATTGCTGGTCCGCGAAGGGTTCAGCCCGTTGCCGATCATCCTGATCGGACTGGTCATCGGTCTGGTGGTCGCGGTGGTCTTCATCCAGGGCATGAAGTCCGATGAAGCGGCTCTGGCCAAGGAGAAGTTGCGACAGCCGTCCCGACGGTTCAGCGCCTTCGCCGGTGGGTATCCGGTGCCGCCACTGGAGGGCCAGGAACTGCCCGAGAGTGCACGTGTCGTCCGCGCTGCCAAGGCCGCTTCGTCGGTCGACCTGCTGGATGCTGACGACGAGTCCGACGAGAGCGCCACAGATGAGGGCGACAGCGCGACAACCAAGGAGAGTGATTCCTGATGGGGTTCGCCGAACAGATGGCCGGCTTCGGTGTCACGTTCAAGACGATGTTCCGCAAGCCGTTCACCGAGTCCTACCCGGCTGCGCCGCGGGTCGTTGCGCCGCGCTTCCACGGACGTCACCAGCTGAACCGCTGGCCTGACGGTCTGGAGAAGTGCGTCGGCTGCGAGCTGTGTGCGTGGGCCTGCCCGGCTGATGCGATCTACGTCGAAGGTGCGTCCAACACCGAGGACGAGCGCTACTCTCCCGGTGAGCGGTATGGCCGCGTCTACCAGATCAACTACCTGCGCTGCATCCTCTGTGGTCTGTGCATCGAGGCCTGCCCGACTCGGGCACTGACGATGACCAACGAGTTCGAGCTGGCCGACACCAACCGTGCCGACCTGATCTATGACAAGGATCGGCTGCTGGCTCCGATGCTGCCCGGCATGGAGCAGCCACCGCACCCGCGTCGCCTCGGTGACGACGAGCGGGCCTACTTCCTCGGTCTGCCGGAGATGACCCCGCCGCCCGATCCCGGGCAGATCGGGACCGCGACCAATCCCGTACCGAATCAGGGGTACAAGCTCGGTGTCCTCGGTATGCCGAAGAACCGCGCCGAGAAGTACGTCGACCACAACAACCCGAACCGATCCACCACTGTGCCGGGTAGCCGTACGCTGCGCGGTGGCGACCACCCGGCCGTCGAGTCCGGTGACGAGTCGAAGGGAGACGACCAGTGATCGCCCCATTGGTGGCCGTGGTGCCCATGGCCACCGGCGCCGACGTCGCCTTTTGGATGTTGGCCCCGATCATGCTGCTCGGCGGGATCGCTGTCGTGCTGGCCCGCAAGGCCGTGCACGCAGCGTTGAGCCTCGCCGTGGTGATGATCAGCCTGGCCGTCCAGTACGCCGCTCTCGACGCGCCCTTCCTGTTCGCGGTGCAGATCATCGTCTACACCGGCGCCATCTTGATGCTCTTCCTGTTCGTCGTCATGCTGGTCGGTGTCGACGTCAAGGACTCCACGGTCGAGACGATCAAGGGCCAGCGCGGCTGGGCTGCGGTCGCCGCCGTCGGCTTGGCCGTCCTGCTGCTGGTCGCCATCGGCAATGTCACCACTGAGCCCGCTGGCCTGGCTGCGGCCAACAGCGAATTCGGCGGCAACATCCAGGGCCTGGCGAACCTGATCTTCCACCGCTACGTGTTCACCTTCGAGCTGACGGCCGGGCTGTTGATCGTGGCCGCCGTCGGCGCGATGGTGCTGGCCCACCGGGAGCGGACCAGCAAGAAGCTGACCCAGCGCGACATGGTGCTGGAGCGCATGCAGCGCTACGCCAAGGACGGGGTCCACCCGGGTCCGCTGCCGACCCCGGGTGTCTACGCCCGGCACAACTCGGTCGACGTGCCGGCGTTGCTGCCCGATGGGACCTACGCGGAGAACTCGGTCTCGGCCACCCTGCGGGTCCGTGGTCAGGTCCTGGACGCGGACGGCCTCGAGCTGCCGACCCAGGAGACCCTCAAGGCCATCACCGACGACGAGGAGTCCAAGTGACCCACTACCTGGTGCTGTCGGCGCTGTTGTTCACGATCGGTGCGGTCGGGTTCACCCTGCGCCGCAACGCGATCATCGCCTTCATGTGCGTCGAGCTGATGCTCAACGCCTGCAACCTCTCGCTGATCGCGTTCAGCCGGATGCACGGAAACCTCGACGGCCAGCTGTTCGCCTTCTTCGTGATGGTGGTTGCAGCGGCCGAGGTCGTGATCGGTCTGGCGATCATCGTGATGATCTTCCGTACCCGCCGCTCGGCCTCGGTCGACGACGCCAACCTGCTGAAGTTCTGAGGGAGCCAGCGTGAATCCACTTCTCACCCCACTGGAGACGGCGACCCCAGTCGCTGCGACCGGTGTCACCGCCTGGGCCTGGCTGCTGATCGCGGTCCCTCTGGTCTCGGCGGGTGTGCTGCTGATCATCGGGCGGGCCGGAGATCGCTGGGGCCATTTCCTGGGCACCCTCGCTTCGTTGGTCTCTGCCGGACTGGCCGTCACGATCTTTGTCACCATGCTCGGCCTTCCCACCGAGGGTCGGTCGCAGAGCGTCCACCTGTACGACTGGATCTCTGGTGGCAACTGGACGATCCCGCTCGGTCTGCAGGTTGACCAGCTGTCGGTCCTGTTCTGTCTGCTGATCACCATTGTCGGATCGCTGATCCACATCTATTCGATCGGCTACATGGCCCACGACCCCCGTCGTCGTCGGTTCTTCGCCTTCTTGAACCTGTTCATCGCGGCCATGTTGCTGCTGGTGCTGGCCGACAACTACCTGGTGCTGTTCTTCGGCTGGGAAGGTGTGGGTCTGGCCTCGTACCTGCTGATCGGTTTCTGGCAGGAGCGCCCCAGCGCCGCCGCCGCGGCCAAGAAGGCCTTCGTCATCAACCGCGTCGGCGACATGGGTATGGCCATCGCCATCTCGTTGATGCTGGCCACCTTCGGCACCGTGACCTTCTCCGGGGTCAACGCCGCCGCAGCTGAGGCCAGCCCGGCCACCATCACCCTGCTCGGGCTGCTCCTGCTGTGGGGCGCCTGTGCCAAGTCGGCCCAGGTGCCGCTGCAGGCCTGGCTGCTGGACGCCATGGAGGGCCCGACCCCGGTGTCGGCCCTGATCCACGCGGCGACCATGGTCACCGCCGGTGTCTATCTGGTGACCCGCTCGCACGAGATCTATGCCCACACCGAGTGGGCCTCGACCGCCGTGGTCGTGATCGGCACGATCACCCTGCTGGCCGGTGCCTGGATCGGTTGCTCCAAGGACGACATCAAGAAGGTGCTGGCCGGTTCGACCATGAGCCAGATCGGCTACATGATGTTGGCCGCAGGGATCGGTCCGGCCGGGTACGCCTTTGCGATCTTCCACCTGGTGACCCACGGCTTCTTCAAGGCCAACATGTTCCTCGGCGCGGGCTCGGTGATGCATGCCATGGATGATGACGTGGACATGCGTCACTACGGCGGCCTGGCCAAGTACATGCCGATCACCTTCGCCACCTTCGGTGCCGGCTTCCTGGCCATCATCGGCTTCCCGTTCACCGCCGGCTTCTTCTCCAAGGACCACATCATCGAGGCGGCCTTCGAGCACAACCAGGTGATCGGCATCCTTGCCCTGGTCGGTGCTGCGGTGACTGCCTTCTACATGACCCGGCTGATGCTGATGACCTTCGGTGGCAAGAAGCGCTGGCGCGATGACGTCCACCCGCACGAGTCACCACTGGTCATGACGATCCCGCTGATCCTGCTCGGCATCGCCTCCCTCGGTGGCGGTCTGCTGCTGAACAACTGGATCGGTGGCTGGCTGCAGCCAGCGGTCGGCGGCGGCAACGTCGAGGCGCACGCGCCGAGTCTGATCGCCGGCTTCGCCTCACCGATCGGCTGGATCACCCTCGCCGTGGTGGCGATCGGGGTCATCATCGCCTTCGTGTTCTTCGGTCCCCGCAAGGACATCCCCGAGGTGGCCCCGGCCACCCGGAACCCGCTCACCGTTGCCGGTCGCCATGACCTGTTCGGCGACGCCTTCAACGATGCCGTCGTGGTGCGGCCCGGCGAAGCGCTGACCCGCGGAGTGCTCGCTGTCGACCGAGGAGGCATCGACGGGGCCATTCACGGTTTCGTCGGCCTGCTCGGCGGCCTGTCAGTGGTCGTGCGCCGTCTGCAGACCGGATATGTCCGCTCGTACGCCCTGGTGATGGTGGTCGGTGCCGCCGTCCTCGGTGGCGTACTCGTCCTGACCCAGCTCAGCTGAGCAGGGGAGGAGAAGATTCATGGGATTCCCCATTCTCACCGTCCTGGCCCTGGTGCCGTTGGTCGGTGCACTGCTGGTGATGATCGCCCGGGACAACGGGGCGCGTGTCGTCGGACTGGTCTCCTCGCTGGCCGCTTTCGGCCTGGCTGTGGTGCTCGTGGTCATGTACGAGCCCGAAGCAGGCATGCAGTTCACCGAGCAGGTCACCTGGATCGAACAGATCGGGTTGCACTATGCACTCGGCGTCGACGGCATCGGCCTGACGATGGTCGTGCTCACCGCGATCCTGGTCCCGGTGGTGTTGATCGCCTCGTGGGATGACGCCGACTACGGCGAGACCGGCCGCTGGACGTCCAAGTCGTTCTTCGCGCTCGTCCTGGTGCTGCAGAGCTTCGCCTTCTTCGTGTTCACCGCGACCGATGTGCTGCTGTTCTACCTCTTCTTCGAGGCAACGCTGATCCCGATGTACTTCCTGATCGGGGGCTTCGGCGGGGTCAAGCGGTCGGCCGCTGCGATGAAGTTCCTCCTGTTCTCGCTGGCCGGTGGTCTGGTCATGCTGGTCTCGGTGGTCGGCCTCTACGGGGTCTCCGCCCAGGCCGGGGCGCCCTCGTACCTGCTCAGTGATCTGGCTGCCCTGAATCTGGACGGGACGACCGGGCGGTGGCTCTTCGTCGGATTCATGATCGCCTTTGCGATCAAGGCCCCGATGGTGCCGGCCCACACCTGGTTGCCCGATGCCGCCGAGGAGTCGACTCCGGGAGGCGCCGCGCTGTTGGTCGGTGTGCTCGACAAGATCGGCACCTTCGGGATGCTGCGCTTCTGCCTGGGTCTGTTCCCCGAGGCGAGCACCTGGGCGACCCCGGTCGTGTTGGTGCTGGCGCTGATCTCGGTCATTTACGGTGGTCTCGCCGCGATCGGGTCGAAGGACCTGTACCGCCTGATCGCCTTCACCTCGATCAGCCACTTCGGCTTCATCGTGATGGGTATCTTTGCCTTCACCAGCCAGTCGATGGCCGGCTCGGTCCTTTACATGTTCAACCACGGCTTGTCGACCACCGCGCTGTTCCTGGTGATCGGCTACATGGTCGCCCGTCGCGGTTCCCGCCAGGTGCGGGCTTTCGGTGGGGTGCAGAAGGTGGCGCCGATCCTGGCCGGTCTGACTCTCTTCGCCGGCCTGAGTTCGCTCGCACTGCCCGGCCTGGCGCCGTTCGTGAGCGAATTCTGGGTGATCAGCGGCACCTTCAGTCGCTATCCGGTGATCGGTGCCATCGCGGTGCTCGGAGTGGTCCTGGCCGCGATCTACATCCTGCTGATGTACCAGCGCACCATGACCGGACCGGTGAGTGACGAGGTCGCCGACTTCGAAGACCTCAGCGGCCGTGAGAAGGGCGCGTTGATCCCGCTCGTCGTCCTGATCCTGGTCTTGGGCTTCTTCCCCAAGCCGGCTCTGGACGTGATCAATCCTGCGGTCTCCACCACCATGCAGCAGGTCGGGGTCGTTGACCCGGTCGCGCCGAATGGGCAGGAGCAGCCGTGATGACTCAGGAGATTGCTGTGCTCATGGAGATTTCCGCGCCGACGCTGGACTACCGGCTGTTGGCCCCGGTGCTGATCGTCTTCGGCGCTGCCGTGGTCGGTGTGGTCGTGGAGGCTCTGGTCCCGCGCGCCGCCCGCCGCCTCACCCAGGTCGTGGTGGCCTTCGCTGCGCTGGTCGCGGCGATGGTCATGGTCGGGGTCAATGCCTCGGCCGGCACCCGGATTGTCGAGGCGGTCGGGTCGATCGCGGTGGACGGGCCGACCCTGTTCCTGTGGGGCGCGCTGATCCTGCTGACCGGACTGTCGCTGTTGGTCTTCCTCGATCGTGACGTCGACGACTCGCCCTTCACACCGTCGGCTGCGTCGGTGCCAGGTGGCGTGACCGAACAAGAGGCGCAGGAGGCGGGCCACGCTCACACCGAGGTCTTTCCCCTGACGCTGTTCGCCCTGTCCGGCATGTTGGTCTTCCCGGCGGCGAATGATCTGCTGACCTTGTTCGTCGCGTTGGAGGTGCTGTCGCTGCCGCTGTACGTGCTCAGCGGTCTGGCTCGTCGTCGTCGCCTGCTGAGCCAGGAGTCGTCGCTGAAGTACTTCCTGCTCGGCGCCATGTCGTCCGGGTTCTTCCTGTACGGCATCACCTTGCTGTACGGCTACTCCGGGACTTTCGACTATGCCGGGATTGCCGAGGCCGTGCTCAACCCGACCCAACCGGCCGGGTTGCTGATCGCCGGTCTGGGACTGCTCGGGATGGGGCTGCTGTTCAAGGTGGGCGCTGTGCCGTTCCACTCCTGGACCCCCGATGTCTACGTCGGTGCCCCGACTCCGGTCACCGGGTTCATGGCCGCCTGTACCAAGATTGCTGCGGTCGGTGCGCTGTTGCGCGTGCTGTACGTGGCGCTCGGTGCGGCACGGTGGGACTGGCAGCCGGCGTTGGCCGTCGTGGCCGTGCTGACCATGGTCGTGGGTGCCATCATGGCGGTCACCCAGACCGATGTGAAGCGCATCCTGGCGTACTCGTCGATCGTCCACGCAGGCTTCATCCTGACCGCGATCGTGGGTGCTCACCAGCTCGGCTCCGGCGCCCAGGCTGGCGCGGTCACCTCCATCGAGGCGGTGCTGTTCTACCTCGCGGTCTACGGTGCCTCCACGATTGCTGCCTTCGCGCTGCTGACGATGGTGCGCGACCGCGGTGTCGAAGCCAACAATGTGTCCGACTGGGCTGGTCTGGCCAAGAAGTCGCCCAGGGTCGCGGCCGCGTTCGCCTTCCTGCTGCTGAGTTTTGCTGGCATCCCGCTGACCAGCGGTTTCATCGGCAAGTGGGTGGTCTTCGCAGCTGCCTGGGGCGGCGGCTATGCCTGGCTGGTCATCGTGGCCGTGCTGGTGTCGGTGGTCACCGCGGTGTTCTACTTCGGGATCATCGTGTCGATGTTCTTCGGTGAGCCCGCTGAGACCTCCGAAGTGGTCGAGCCGAGCATCCCGACCCTGCTGGCGGTGGCCATCGGCATCGCGGTCACCTTCGTCGCCGGTGTGGTCCCCGGACCATTGCTCGAACTGGCGGCCAAGGCCGGAGAGTTCGTACGCTGAGCAACGTGTGTGCTGACTCAACGCTCCCCGGGCCGTCCGTTGCGGGCGGCCCGGCTGACCGCGCCGAACTCGAGGCGCTCCTGGATCGCCGGCTGGCGGTGATCGAGGAGCGTCTCCTCGACGCTGCCGCCGCAGACACCCGTCTGGTCAGCGATGCCGCACAGTGGGTGATCCAGGCCGGTGGCAAGCGTTTCCGCCCGGTGCTGACCTTGTTGGCGGCGCAGTTCGGCCCACACACCGACAGCGACGAGGTGGTCACCGCTGCTCTGGTTGTCGAACTCACCCATGTGGCGAGTCTCTACCACGACGACGTGATGGACGATGCGGACAAGCGCCGCGGGGCGTTGACCGCCCACCAGAAGTGGCAGAACTCGATCGCCATCCTCGTCGGTGACTTCCTCTTCTCCCGCGCCTCGACACTGGTCGCCGACCTCGGTCCGGAAGCGGTGCGGATCCAGGCCGGAACCTTCGCCCGCTTGGTCCAGGGCCAGATCGCCGAGACCGTTGGACCTGCCGAGGGTGAGGACCCCCTCGAACACCATTTGAAGGTCGTGGCCGACAAGACCGGCTCATTGATCGCCACCTCCGCCCTGTTGGGGGCGAAGACGGCCGGCGCTTCGGCCGAAATCCAGGAAGTCCTCACCGAGTTCGCAGAGCAGATCGGCACAGTCTTCCAGCTCAGCGACGACATCATTGACATCACCTCCGACACCACCGGCAAGACGCCTGGGACCGACCTGCGGGAGCAGATCCCCACCTTGCCGACCTTGCTGGTCCGTCAGGATGCACGTCCGGTCGATGCTCGGCTGCTGGAGCTGATGGACTCCGACCTGACCTCGGGCGATGACCTGGCTGAAGCCGTCCGGTTGCTGCGTGCCCATCCCGCGATCGACCGAGCACGTGAGGAGGTCACCCGCCGCGCCGAGGCCGCTCGCGCCCTGCTGGATGCCCTGCCATCCAGCCCTGCCCGTGAGGCCCTGGCCGAGATGTGCACCACCGTCGTCACCCGCATGGACTGATCCCAGGCGGGACCGTTGCGACGACCGTGGCCGTCCGCGTCCAGCGCCACCTCCGCCGCCTCCGCCCAGCTCCGCCGGATGTCAACAACAGGTGCGAATTGGCCTTGTGCGCGGATACCACAAAGATCGGCCGTGTCTGAGTCGTCCACAGATTACTGCGGTGCAATTCAGATCTCTCCCCAACTTGCAGTCCAAGGTTCATCAACGGCTCAAGCGGGCGCAGGGTGGACGGATGAGACTCACCTCCCAGATGTACCGAATCGGACATTCTGCCCAGTCCTTGCGCCGTGAGGTCGCACAGCAAAAGCTCGTCCGCATCCGCCGTGGTGCGTACCGCGACGCCGACGAGAAGATCAGCCCGGAGCAGGAACATCTCGAGCTGGTGGCCGTGACCGTCGCGCAGGCCCGCGCAGAGGTGGTCATCTCCCACGTTTCCGCCGCCGTGCTCCATGGTCTGCCTGTCAACCGAGCTTGGCTGGACCGCGCGCACGTGACGGTGGAGGGGAAGCAGACCCACAGTTCCCAGCGAGGTCTGGTCGTACGACATCGCGCCAAGCAGTTCGAATGGCTCGAGATCGACGGGAGGCGGGTGACCAGCATGGCGCAGACGGTGGTTGACCTGTGCCGAAGGGCGATGTGGCGCGACGGCGTTGCCCTGGCCGACGCCGCCCTGCGTCGCGGGGTGACCAAGCCTGAGCTGCAGGCACTGGTCCTGGCCGAGCCGGGCCGTCATCACAATCGCCAGGTCCTGGCGGTCATCGACTTTGCTGATGAACGGAGCGAGTCAGCCGGCGAGTCCCACACCAGGGCAGTGATGTTCGAAGCGGGGCTGGAGATGCCTGAGCTCCAAGCCGTCTTCGTTGACGCTGAAGGGGAGCTGCGGACCGACTTCTGGTGGCGGGAACGCCATGTCTTCGGTGAGTTCGACGGGGCGGTGAAGTACGGTCGGGCCCTCCGTCACGGGCAGTCGTTGGAGGCAGTGCTGCGCAAGGAACGCCACCGTGAGGTCCGACTCCAACGGCTGGGGGAGGAGCCTGCTCGATTCGTGTGGGCGGACCTGACCCCAGCACGTGTGCGCCGCATCGTCCTCGACGCCTTCACCCTGTCGGCCCGGCGGGCAGCCTGACCGGCGTGGCGACCCGCCTTCCACGCTCGTCCCATCCGCGGTCTGCAGGCGTTGTTGGCATCCGGCGCAGCTCGAACGCCGGTGAACGGCAACAACAGGTGCAAACCGGGGGTTGAGGTGCTGAACGCAGGCGGTCAGTCGAGCCAGCCGTTCTCGGTGGCGATGTGTACGGCATCGGCGCGAGTGGCGGCGCCGGTCTTGCCGATGGCAGAGGACAAGTGGTTGCGTACGGTGCCTTCGGAGAGGAAGACCCGCCGCGCGATGTCTCCGGTCGATCCGCCGAGAGCGGCTGCCCGCAGCACATCGGTCTCCCGGTCGGTCAACACCGAGGTGCCGGCGGTCAGACTCGCCACCGCCAGCTCAGGGTCGATCACCCGCAGGCCCTGGGCCACTCGACGGATCCCTTCGATGAGGTGTTCGGACGGAGCGTCCTTGACCATGAAGCCGCAAGCCCCGGCATCGAGGGCACGGCGCAGGTAGCCGGGGCGACCGAAGGTTGTCACGATCAGCACCCGAACGTGGGGTACGGCGGCTCTGATCGCTGCTGTGGCGGCGATTCCGTCGGTGGGGGCATCCGAAGTTCCCGCGGGCATCTGGACATCCATCACCACCACATCGGGAGCCAGGCGTACGGCTTCGGTCACCACCTCCGCCGTGGTGGCGGCCTGTCCGACGACTTCCAGATCCGACTCGAGGTCGAGCAGGACGGCGAATGCCTGACGCAGCATGGCCTGGTCGTCGGCCACCATGATCCGGATCATCGAGGGTCTCCTTGGGCGGTGGCGACCAACGTGGTGCCATGAGGTTCGGCGGCCGACACGGTGACCCGCGCACCCAGCTGGTCGGCTCGCTCGGTGAGGCCGGTGAGTCCGTTTCCGATCTCGTACGGGCAATGGTGCGGCCCGTCGTCGGTGATGGTGACCGACTCCGCCGAGACCGAGATCGTACAGTGACGTGCGCCGGAATGACGCACCACATTGGTGACGCCTTCGCGGACGACCCAGCCGAAGAACTCGCTGAGTTGGTCTGACAGGGGAGGCAAGGCCTCGGGGGTGGTGGCCGAGATGTCGGCCGCGGCGAGCACGGATCGGGCCCCGGCCAGCTCGGTGGCGAGCCGGACCTGACGGAAACCCGTCGCAGTCGCACGGACATCGGATAGTGCGGTGCGGGCAATCTCCTCGACCTCGGCCATGTTCTCTCGGGCCAGGTCGGGCTGAGATTCCGCGAGCCGCACGACCAGTCCTGCTTTGACCACGACTGCGGTGAGTGAGTGGCCGAGGATGTCGTGCAGGTCGCGGGCGATGCGTTCGCGTTCGGCGGCAACAGCAAGGGTGGCGATGCGGTCCTCTGCGGCAGACAACTCATCGCGCAGTTGACCGGAACGGATCGCGAAGGACATCGACAAGGCAATGCCCCCGCCCATCACGGCCACCAGGACGATCCACCACGGCCCGATGACGAAGCCGCCCACGGCCGTCGCGGCGACCGCTGTCGGGATGACGATCCGTGCCGGCGTCCAGGGCAGCAGCAGGGCCGCCGCTATCAGGGCATAGGGAGCCATGGCCAGCGTCCAGCTGCCGGCGAGCGGCCAGGGCAGGCCGAGGAGCACGACCGAAAAGCCCACCAGGTAGGCAGACTTGGCTTTCTCCGACCGACCGTCATCGGCGCGATGCCGAGGAAGCCGGCTGAGATCACCACCACGACGGCGATCGCCGCGGCCACCTCGCCGGTGCTGCTGGCCTCGGCCAGGACCGGGACCAGGAAGAAGGCGAGAAACAACACGCTGGGCACCAGCGGGAGCAGCCTGCGTACAGTGAGTTGCCGGCGGACCCTGCGGTCGTGCTCGGTCATCGTCGCCCCTCAGCGCTTGCTGTCCCGTACGGCACGACGATATCCGAGTCCACCGATGATGATCAGAGCCGCCGTCCACCCCAGTTGGACCAGCACCCCCTGCCACGGAAACGGCCCGCCCAGGAAGGGCCAGCGACCGAATTCGCCGATCCAGTACGACGGCAGCCAGCGGGCCACGGCCTGCACGGCGTCGGGCATCAGCTCGATCGGGAACCACAGACCACCGGCCATCGACAGCACCATCATCGCGACCGTGTTGAGCCCCTGCACGGCTTCAGCCTTGACCAGCAGTCCCAACACGAGTCCGAGCACCGCCAACGGGAGCAACCCGATCCACATCGAGGCCAGTGCCGCCAGCCAGACCCCTGCCGGCGCACGAACACCACCCACGGTGAAACCTGCCAGGAAGACCAACAACAGCGATGGCAGGACGACCACCAACACCGTCGCGGCTCGCGCGATCAGGAAGCTCCGTTCCGGGACGGCGGTGATCATCAACTGTCGGAACCAACCCGAGCGACGCTCCAAGGCGACCACCGCCCCGCCGCTCATGGCTGAGCCGAGAGCTCCGTAGCCAGCCATCTGGACCATGATGACCGCCGAGTAGTTGACTCCGGGCACGATCGGTTCCGAGCCGTAGATGGAGTTGAACACCAGGTACATGGTGACCGGCAGGCCCATCGTGAAGATCACGTAGGCGACATTGCGGAAGGTCAGTCGTACAGTGTGGCCGAAGTAGTGAAGTGCACCAGGCAGCGCAGTGCGCCCCGGTACGGCGACGGCCGGTGTGGTCATGGCAGTCATGCGGCATGCTCCTTGTCAGCATCGGAGATGAGGGCGAGGAAGGCATCGGTGAGGCCGGGTGTGGTGGCCTCGATCTCGTAGGCATCCGTGTCCAGCAAGAGATGTCGGATGAGGTCATCGGAGCGGTTGCTGTGCAGCTTCACCTGCTGACCGGACCGCTCGACGGCCACGACACCGGGGAGACCATGGAGCTGGTCGGTCCTCAGCGATGCGCTGCGGAAGGAGACCAGTCGACCAGCCACCGATGCCTTCACCGTCGACGGGGTCCCGTCGGCGACCACCGCGCCCCGGGCCATCAGCACAATCCGGTCGGCAACCTCGTCAGCCTCCTCCAGGTAGTGGGTGGCGAACAGCACGGTCCGACCGTCGGCAGCGAACTCCCGCATCGAGGCCCAGAACCGTCGCCGCAGTTCGACATCCATCGCCACGGTCGGTTCGTCCAGGATCAACAGCTGCGGATCCGGCAGCAGTGCCATCGCAAACCGCAGCCGCTGTGCCTGCCCGCCAGAGAGCCGATGGGTCTTCGTCCGTAGGAACTCCTGACAGCCAGACCGCTCGATGACCTCATCCAGCGCCATCGGGTGACGGTGCAGACCACGCATCAGGCGAAGGGTGTCCAGCGTCGTCGCATTGTCCAGCAGAGCACCGCCCTGCAACATCGCACCGACCCCACCGTCGCGGACCGCAGCGGCAGCGGAGCGGCCGCCGACCCGTACGGTGCCGGACTCGGGCTCGACCAGGCCGAGGATCATCTCGTTCGTGGTGGACTTGCCTGCGCCGTTGGGGCCCAGCAAAGCGACAATCTGTCCGACAGGGACGGCAAGGTCGAGGTCGACGACGGCCCGGACCGGGCCGAATGAGCGGTTGACCCCGGACAGTTCGATGGCCAGTGGTGTGGATTCCATGACATCCACTGTGTCCGCTACGGCACCTGGCCGCCTCGGCCGATCGTCACGACCTCACCATGACAATCGTCAGGTGCAGTCCGCACCTGTCGTTGACATGCGGCACAGCAGGGACGCTGGCGGACGTCAACAACAGGGGCAAACGCGGCGTCGGCCGGTCGTCAACGCGGCAGCGGTCACCAGATGGTGACGCGGTCCTGCGGGGCCAGCCAGAGGGCGTCACCCTCGGACACGTCGAAGACCCGGTGGAAGTCATCCAGGTTGCGCACCACCTGGTTGCAGCGGAACTTCCCCGGCGAATGCGGGTCGGTGGCCAACCGGCGCAACGCATGCTCGTCACGGGCGACGAACCGCCAGATCGCTGCCCAGGAAAGGAACAGTTCGCGCAATTCGTCGTCGGACACCTCGCCACCCCGGGACAACCGGTAGGCCTTGATGGCAATGCCCAGCCCGCCCAGATCGCCGATGTTCTCACCGATGGTCAGCTCGCCATTGACGAAATGGCCAGGGTTCTGCTCGGACTCCAAGGCGGAGTACTGGGCGATGAGGGCGCCAGTGCGGTCCGTGAAGGCCGAACGGTCCTCGTCGGTCCACCAGTCGATGAGGCGCCCGTCGCCGTCGCAGGTCGACCCCTGATCGTCGAAGCCGTGACCGATCTCGTGACCGATGACGGCACCGATGGCGCCGTAGTTGACTGCATCCGAGGCGTCCTCGGTGAAGAAGGGCGGCTGCAGGATTGCTGCCGGGAAGACCACCTCGTTGCGCAGCGGATGGTAGTAGGCATTGACCGTCTGAGGGGTCATGAGCCACTCGTGGGGGTCGGTCGGTCGGCCGATCTTGGAGATCTCGTGGTCCAACTCGAAAGCGGTGGCCCGGCGAACATTGCCGATCAGGTCGCCTGCGCTGATCTCCAGTGAGGAGTAGTCCCGCCAGGTGACCGGGTAGCCGATCTTCGGGGTGAACTTGCCCAGCTTGTCCAACGCCCGTTCCTTGGTGGCCTCGGTCATCCAGTCCAGGGCACGGATCGACTCCCCGTACGCCGCGAGGAGATTCGCGACCAACTCATCCATCCGCTCCTTCGCGTGGGGTGAGAAGTGTCGGGCCACATAGAGCTTGCCGACCGCCTCGCCGAGCACCCCCTCGACCAGGTCGACACCACGCTTCCAGCGCGGACGCAACGTCGGTGTGCCCGACAGGGTGGTCCCGTAGAAAGCGAACTGCTCGTCCACGAAAGCGGCCGGGAGGTAGGCCGACAAGGAGGAGATCACCCGCCAACGCGCCCACGACTGCCACTGCGCCAACCGCTGGTCCACCAGCAGCGAAGCGATGTCGGTCAGGAACGAAGGCTGCATCGCCACGATCTCTTCCCGAGCTGCCGACGGGATCCCGGTCCCGGCCCAGTAGGCGTCCCAGTCCAGACCGGGTGCCAGGTCGACCAGCTCGGCGGCGGTCATGAGGTTGTACATCTGCTGCATGTCCCGGCGACGGACCTTGTCCCAGTGGAAGGCCGCGATCTCAGTCTCCAGCGCAAGCACCACATCGGCCTGCTCGGGATCCAATCCGGCCAGCGAGAAGGATCGTGCGATGTGCTCACGGTAGGCGAGCCGGATCTCGGCATAGGAGTCGTCGCGGTAGTACTCCTCATCGGGCAGGCCGAGACCACCCTGGCCGATGAACAGCACCATCCGCTGGGGATTGCCCGGATCGACCTCGGAGTCGAAACCGATCAGCCCGGAAATCGACTCGCGGTTGAGTCGTGCAGTCAGCCCCAGCAGCTCCGAGGCCGAACTCACCGCATCGACCTGGGCCAACGGCTCGGCCAGCGGCGCGGTCCCCAGGGCCTCGATCCGGTCGGTGTCCATGAAGCTGGCGTAGAGTGCGGCGATCTGCGCCGCCTCACCGGCAAGCTCACCTGGCTGGTCATCGTCGGACAGCCCGATGATGATGTCGCGGACCGCCTCCTCGGCACCGTCGCGCAGTTCGTCGAAGGCTCCCGCGCTCGGCTTGTCCTCCGGGATGGTCACACTCGCCAGCCACTCACCGTGCACATGGGCGAAGAGGTCATCCTGGATACGAGGGGTCAGATCAGCATCAGTCACTGGGCCAGCCTACTGACCGGCCCGTACAGGGGTCCCAACCGGCCCGTACGACGTCAGCGGGAGGTCACCCAGGAGAAGGACGGGGCGTCGCCGGAGAAGTCCATCCGGCCGTACCGCAGATCGGTGGACTGGGCCCGAGCGTCGTACCATCCGTCCGATCCGTCGTCGCGGACACCGCGGAGCTGCCACTGGATCTTCGGCATGAAGAGGAAGGTGACCGTCAACGGATTGTCGTAGTCGACCCGTAGCTGCAGATCGTTGAACTGCGAGTCGTCAACGGTGAACTTGAGGCTGGGCAGGTCGGGGGTGATCGCACCGTTCTCCAGGTTGGGATTGGCCCGGAACGGGCAGCCCTCAGGAGCGAGGACCTGTTGGGCGATGCAGGCTTCGATGCTCTTGGTCGCCTCGGAGACGATCAACTTCTCGCCCTCCTCGGTCAGCTCAGGCCGGGCACCGATCAGGTTGGCGCCGGAGAACGATCCGGGCTGGTCCACCCACAGGGTCGACTCGTCCTCGGGGTAGGCCACGTACTCGGTGCCGGTACCGACCTCGTACCGCCCGGGGAAGAGCAGGAACCGGTCGGACGGCGCCTGCACACCGTTGATCACTGGCCGGAACCCACCGGACGGGCCACGGATCTCGGTGGCCACGGACTCGAGCTTCCACTCGTCGCCGATCTGGCTCACCCGCACATTGGCGTTGACCTGCCGGCCACCGAGCTTGTAGCTGACCGAGACCGACGCGACATAGTTGCCGCTCGGCTTGGTGACCTCGAGCTCGGTGATCGGGGAGTCCTTGTTGAGCGTGGCCAACATGTCATTGGTCAGGAAGGTCTTGTCGCTGGGTTCGACCTTGGCATAGGACAGCGCCGTTGCCGCATCGCCGGCAATCAATGCCTCGAAGTAGGCCTGAACGGCCTTGTCCGCAGTCTGACGACTGCTGTTGGCCACCACGACACCGACGATGATCGCGGCCACCACGACGAAAACGGCCGCACCGATCAGCAACCCGATCAGATTGCTGTTGGACTTGGTCGGTCCGGGGGGCGCGCCCGGGCCGCTCTGCGGGTTGTACTGGGTCTGGGTGCCGTACTGGCTGTACTGAGGATCCGGGCCGTACTGGCTGCCGGGGCTGTATTGGCTGCCGGGACTGTACTGGGGATTCGGCGTGTACTGGGGGCCGGAGGTGTAGGGGGGAAAGCTGCCCCCAGATGGGGTCGGTTGCCCCTGAGGGTTCTGCCCATACTGCCCCTGCGGACCCGGCTGAAATCCACTCATCGCTGTCTCCGATCACGCCCGGGCCCGCACGTGGTCACGCACGGGCCGAGGCAGAAGTCTAACCGGCGACGGTCCAGGTGTCCTTGCCGAGAACCAGCTGCTGCAGCTGCGCTTCGTCGGCGGTCACCCCGCCGCTGGCGATGGTGACCTGTTCCCTGGCTTGGTCGTCATAGGCGGGACGTTCGACCGAGCGAAGGATCCCGATCGGTGCCCGGGTCAGTTCCCCGACCGAGGTCAGTCGCGACAGGGCGAACGCGTACGAGGGATCCTCGGCATGGGCGTCGTGGACGACCAGGTCGCTCACCGCGACCTCAGAGGTTTCCACGATCTCCAGCGCGCCGGTGTCGCGATCACGGCGCACCCCGAGCCGGTCGTCGGTGCCGAAGACGATCGGCTCGCCGTGCTGCAACCGGATCAACGCATCCTCGGCGGAGTCACGCCCCCGGATCTCGTCGAACGCACCATCATTGAAGATCGGGCAGTTCTGGTAGATCTCGACGAAGGAGGAACCCCGGTGCGCTGCCGCCGCGGTCAGCACCTCGGTGAGGTGCTTGCGATCGGAGTCGACCGAGCGAGCCACGAAGCTCGCTTCGGCACCGAGGGCCACCGACAGCGGGTTGAACGCGGCGTCGACCGAACCGAGTGGGGTCGACTTGGTGACCTTGCCGGTCTCCGAGGTGGGCGAGTACTGGCCCTTGGTGAGCCCGTAGATCCGGTTGTTGAACAGCAGAATCGTGACGTTCACATTGCGGCGCAGGGCATGGATCAGGTGGTTGCCGCCGATCGACAGCGCATCACCGTCACCGGTCACCACGAAGACGGCCAAATCCTCACGGGCCGTCGCCACACCGGTCGCGATGGCCGGAGCACGACCGTGGATGGAGTGCATCCCGTACGAGTCGACGTAGTAGGGGAACCGTGACGAACAGCCGATCCCGGACACGATGACGGTGTTCTCGCGGCGGATGCCCAACTCAGGCATCAGTCCGAGGAAGGCCGCCAGGATGGCGTAGTCACCACAACCGGGGCACCAGCGCACCTCCTGGTCGGACGTGAAGTCCTTGCGGGTCAGTGGTTCGACCGACAACGGGACGCCGAGCAGTCCCTTCCGCTCGGGGGGAGTGACGGTGTTGCTGCTCATGCCTGGGCCTCCGCTCCGGACAGGGAATCGATCTCGGACTCGAGGTCGACCGCAAGCTCGCTCAGCGAGATCGGCAGACCACGCACCCGAGAGTAGCTCTGGATGTCGACGAGGTACTTCGAACGCAGCATCATGGCGAGCTGGCCGAGATTCATCTCGGGGACGATGACCTTGTCGTAGCTGCGCAGCACCTCGCCGAGGTTGCGCGGGAACGGGTTGAGATGGCGCAGATGGGTCTGGGCGACCGAACGGCCAGTGGCGCGGACCCGTCGTACGGCCGCGGTGATCGGACCGTAGGTCGAGCCCCACCCCAACACCAGGACGCGCGCATCGCCGCTCGGATCGTCGACGGCCAGCTCCGGCAGGGCAGCGGCAATGCCGTCGACCTTTGCCTGCCGGGTGCGCACCATCGCCTCGTGGTTGGCCGGGTCGTAGGAGACGTTGCCGGTCTCGGCATCCTTCTCGATGCCGCCGATCCGGTGCTCCAACCCTGCCGTGCCCGGGATCGCCCACGGTCGGGCCAAGGTCTGCTGATCTCTCTTGTAGGGAAGGAAAATCGGGTTCCCCTTGGCGTCGACACCGTTGGTCTCGGTGGCAAAGCCGGGGTCGATCGGTTCAATCGTCGACAGGTCAGGGACCTGCCAGGGCTCGGCACCGTTGGCCAGATATCCGTCGGACAACACCACCACCGGCGTGCGGTACGTGATCGCGATCCGCACGGCCTCGACGGCGGTGTTGAAGCAGTCGGACGGGGACTGGGCGGCCAGCACCGGGACCGGTGCCTCACCGTTGCGTCCGTACATCACCTGCAGCAGATCGGACTGTTCGGTCTTGGTCGGCATCCCGGTCGACGGTCCGGCGCGTTGGATGTCGCAGACCACCAACGGCAGTTCGGTCATCACGGCCAGACCGACGGTTTCGGCCTTCAATGCAATGCCCGGTCCCGAGGAGGTCGTGACACCGAGATGTCCGGCGAAGCTGGCTCCGAGTGCGGCGCCGACTGCGGCGATCTCGTCCTCGGCCTGGAAGGTGGTCACTCCGAACCGCTTGTGCTTGCTGAGCTCGTGGAGGACATCGGAGGCCGGGGTGATCGGGTAGGCCCCCAGGAACAGCGGCAGGCCAGACTTCTGGGCACCGGTCATCAGTCCGTACGCCATCGCGACGTTGCCGCTGATCTGACGGTAGTCGCCCGGCGGCATGGGGGCCGGCGCAACCTCATACCGTACGGCGAAGGCCTCAGTGGTCTCGCCGAAGGCATAGCCAGTCTTGTACGCGGTGATGTTGGCATCGCGGATCGCAGGCACCTTGGCGAATTTCTCGGCCAGGAAGGAAAGTGTGTGTTCGGTCGGCCGGTTGTACATCCACGACAACAGCCCGAGCGCGAACATGTTCTTGGCCCGCGAGGAATCCTTGCGGTTCAGGCCGAACTCCTTGACCGCAGCCACCGTCATGCCAGTCAGGTCGAGACTGTGGACCTGGTAGTCGGCGAGGGTGTCGTCGGTCAGCGGATCATCCTCGTAGCCGACCTTGGTCAGGTTGCGCTTGGTGAACTCGGCCGTGTCGGCGATGATCACCCCGCCGGGCGGCAGATCGGCGATGTTGGCCTTCAGCGCGGCCGGGTTCATGGCGACCAGCACGTCCGGACGGTCGCCCGGGGTCATGATGTCGTAGTTCGCGAAATGCACCTGGAAGCTCGACACGCCGGGAAGCGTGCCCTGAGGGGCCCGGATCTCGGCAGGGAAGTTGGGCAGGGTGGAAATGTCGTTGCCGAAGCTGGCGGAGTCGGCGGTGAAGCGGTCACCGGTGAGTTGCATGCCGTCGCCGGAGTCACCGGCAAAGCGAATGACCACCCGGTCGAGGGAATGGACTGTGGGCACGAGGCAGGTCTCTTTCGGTTCAGATGCGCGCGAACAACCATGGCCAGTGTAGGCATCCCTTCCCTGTCAAGACCGCATCGGTTCAGTCTCGGACGAAACCGTGTGGCGTTCGTCTCATCGGGAATAGAGCAACTCCTCAGTGAGGCCGGGTTCCCGCCGTCATCGCGTCGACCAGATTTCGTACGGCAACGGTCACGGCGTCCGCATCGGAACCACTGCCCACCTCGACCGGCACCGCATGGACGGTCCACTCCCAGCGCCTGGCGACCCGGGTCGTCGCCGCCGCCATCGACTCCGCCCCGACCAACACCACGGTCGCCTCCTCCGCCCGGAGTCCGACCACCGTCCGACGCAGGACGCCGAGCAGCTTCTCCGGATGATGGGGCAAGCCCTGCGGTGGGACGAGGTCGTGGCGCGGGGGGTCGGTGAGGTCCACCAGGGATCCGAAACCGAACGCAGTGGCCTCACCGTTCGGCTGGAGAAGCACCAGGGCAGCAGGCCGGGACGGGCTGTGGCGCCGGACGAGTTCACCGGCAGCGAGTCCGGCCGCCCGGATCGCCGGCCATCGCGCACGGTCACCGGCCGCGTCCAGCACCACGACCACGGCGCTCTCGTCGCCAGCTGCCGGTCCGGTCAGACTGCGTCGTACTCGGGGGGTCATCCCGCGCCGCAGTGCGGCGGCAGGAAGCTGACGCCTCAGGCCAGCCTCGTCCAGGCGTCGTTCACCGGCGCCGGGAAGGGTGGCGGCTCGCACCGTACGCAGCAGGTCCTCCCAGTCACGGCGCGCCGAGCGGCCGAGCACCTGCTCGAGAAGTTCGGGGTCGACATCGTCGAGCTGGGCGCCCGGATGATCCTGGGCCAATCCCTGGTCGAGCAGATCCAGATCGGCATTGACTGCGATCGGGTTCACCAGCGACGGGGTGAACAGATACTCCTGCCACGGTGGTTGGTACTGACCCATGTGTCGCAGCGTGTCCCAGTTGAGCCTGAAGGAAACCGTCAGATGCTCACGGGCGACCTGCAGACGCCGCAGGTCGGCAGAGCTGGCCGCCGCGAAGCTCGCCGCCTGGGCACGGGCTCGGCGGCCCAGCTGGTCGACCAGGTCCTCGACCGAGGTCGCCGGTTCCGGAGTGACGGCGGTGCGCAGCTGCAACAGCTCCAGTTCAGGGGCCAACTCGTCCACCCCGTCGGCGACCATCCTGCCGAGCCCTCTCAGTGCCACCGCCATCTCGAGGATGTCGCCATGGTCGACCCGGCTCAGGTCATCGGCGGCCTCCCGTATCGCGGGGCTGACGACCGAGGAGACCAGCTCGACCGACGAGCCGTGGCTCAGCTGGGCAGCCGGTGAACGCCAACCGGTCCGATGCCGCAGTGCCTGGTGCAGGGCTGCGGTCCGGTCCGGCAGCCCGAGCAGCTCAGCCTCCTCGAGGCGGGCCAGATCGTCCGGGTCGGCGAACAATGCCCGGTACTCATCGGACTTGGCTGCCCGCACCTGCTCGACCAGCTGGGTCCACAGATCCTCATCGATCTGCAGCCTCCGCCGGGCCACCGCGGCGCGCAGTGCGGCAACTCCTGAGAATGTTCCGGGCCGACCGTGGTCGAGCACCCAGGACAGGACGGTCTCGGCGGGGGTTCCCTCCAGGACAGCCTGGGCGAAGATCTCCATCGCAGCCCGGGACTGGTCCGGGGGTGGGGCAGTGGCCGGCTCGGTCCGCACGATGCTGGTTTCCTCAGCTGGTGGTCACCGAGCTGGTCGCCCGGTAGCTGATCGTCAGGCCGTCCTGGGTGCGCTCCAGCTGATGGGCCACCGCCAGCGACTCGACGACCAGTTCGATCGCGCCGGCCACCAGCCCCGGGGTTTCGGCTCCGTCACGGATCCCGAACTGCTTCAACAGCGTTGCCAGCCGAGGGATCGTACCGAGTTGCTCCAGCACCTTCGCCGAGGCCACATCGGGCCCGGTGGTCAGCGTGAGCCCCTCGACGAATCGGGCAGCGATGATGTCGACCTCGACCTCGGCGAGCTTGGTCCGGCAGACCTGGGCCACGGCCGAGGCCAGCAGCGACTGCAACTCAGTGCGCTCGGCGACCGGATCCGCATCGGGCACATGGAGCCGGTCGGCGATCGCCGGGATCAAGGTGGCCAGGTCCGAGGGGCGGGTGATGGCCGGTTCGTGGTGTTCGGAGGACCGGCGGGCCGATGAGCCGCCCAGGTGCTCGACCATGTCCATGCCGAGTCGGACGCTTGCCGAGGACTCCGGATCAAAACTGCTGCTCTCGCGGATCGACCGGGCAAACCGGGCGATGATCTCGACCAGATGGGTCGGTAGTTGCGGGATGAACAGGTTCGAGTCCTTCGGGCCGACCGTTGTGCGGCGGCGCAGGATCTCCAGCTCATGGGCCAACGACGGCGGATAGTGCGTGGCCACGACGCCGCCGAACCGGTCCCGCAATGCCGGGATGAGCCGGCCGTACTCGTGGTAGTCGGCACGATCCATGATGGCCACGATCAACACGTCCAGCTCGAAGCGTTGCGAACCGTGTCCGATCCGCAAGGACCGGTCACTCATCGCGGCGGCCAGTGCGGCCTGCACGCGCGGCGGCATCGAACCGAGGTCGTCAAGGATCACCACCCCGCGGTTCATCGCCGGGATCAGGCCGGTCTCGGCGCCCCCATCGTCCTGTTGGCCGGGCGCCAGTCGGCCGGTGTCGAGCAGGCCGGTGCCCAGCAGATCGTCCACCGTGGTGTCGGCGGTGACGCGGATCTCGCCGATCCGGATGTCGCGCTTGATCCAGTCGACCGGGGTGTCATCACCATGTTCGGCGATCATCTCCTCGGCCCACCGCGACTGCGGATGCATCGGATGCTCGTGCAGTTGGCTGCCCTCGATGACCGGAAGCCACACGTCGAGGAGATGTTCGAGGCCGCGCAGCAACGTCGTCCGGCCCTGACCACGGTCTCCGATGACCAAGACATCATGGAGTGCGAAGAGCGCCCGTTCCAGCTCCGGCAAGACAGTGTGGCCGAAGCCGATGACCTCAGGGATGCTGCTCTGGCGCATGCTGACCTGGGCCACGAGGTGTTCACGGATTTCGGTGGGAACACTGTGGTACCGGTGCCCTGACCCCCGCAACGCCCCCAGAGTGGTCTTCCCCGGTGGTACACGAGGACCGCCGGGCATGTCTTCTTCTTCGAGGCCGTACGGGTCCATGCGCTGAAACGCTACCGGTCAGTTCGTTGAACGTGCCAGAGGTTGTCCACCAATGAACTCGCGGATCGTCTCAGGCCAGGCTCGACAGTCGCTCGACGGCTTCGGTCAGCACTGCGGGCTGTTTGCAGAAGGCAAATCGGACCAGGGTCTCGACCCCGGCGGGGTCGGCATGGAAGACCTGGCTCGGGATCGCCACCACACCACACTGCTGGGGCAGGGTCCGGCAGAACTCGTACGCGTCGCTGGCTCCCAGCACTGCCACATCTGCGGTGACGAAGTAGGTGCCCTCGCTCGGCGCGAGGGGCAGTCCGAGGCCGGACAGGCCGTCGACCAGGAGGTCGCGCTGGGCCTGCATCTGGTGCCCGATCGCCTCGATGCGAGGCCGTGGCAGCGCCAGGCCGGCCGCAATCCCGTACTGGAAGGGGCCGCCGTTGACGTAGGTGAGGAACTGTTTGGTTGTGGTGACCGCAGTGATCAACTCGGCTGGGCCGCAGACCCAGCCGATCTTCCATCCGGTGGTCGAGAAGGTCTTTCCGCCGGAGGAGATGGTCAGCGTTCGCTGCGCCATCCCCGGGAGCGTGGCGAAGGGGATGTGGTCCCGTCCGTCGAAGACCAGGTGTTCGTAGACCTCGTCGCTGACCACCACCAGGTCGTGCTCGGCGGCAACCTCGGCCACCCCGGTCAGCTCGGACCGGGTCAACACCCGACCGGTCGGGTTGTGGGGCGTGTTGAGCAGGATCAGCCGGGTCCGGTCGGTGACCGAGGCTCGCAGCTGCTCGAGGTCCAGCCGATGTTCAGGGAATTCCAGCCGGACCGGGACCAGCCGTGCCCCTGCCAGAGCGACCGAGGCCGCGTACGAGTCATAGGTCGGTTCCAGGGCGATCACCTCGTCGCCGGGCTCGCACAGGGCGAGCAGGGCGGCGGCGATGGCCTCAGTGGCGCCGGCGGTGACCAAGATCTCGGTCTGAGGATCGTGCTCCAGTCCGTACCAGTCCTGCTGGTGCCCGGCGATCTGGGTCCGCAGCTCAGGGATGCCACGGCCGGGTGGGTACTGGTTGTGTCCGGCCTCGATGGCGGCAGTGGCCGCGTCAAGGACCTCCACCGGCCCCTCGGTGTCGGGGAAGCCCTGACCGAGGTTGATCGCTCCGGTACGGGTCGCCAGCGCCGACATCTCGGCGAAGATCGTGGTGCCGAACCCTCTCATCCGCGAGACGAGGCCGGTCATGATCCGAACCAGTGGGTGATCTCGTCGGTCGTCACGTCCTCGACCCGGTCATGGTGCCAGTGGGGATCGTGGTCCTTGTCGACGATCTGGGCGCGGATCCCCTCCAGGAAGTCCGGTGAATCCGCCAGCCGTGGGGCCAGGACGGTGTCGGCGTCGAGGACCTCGAGCAGGGTCATCTGCCCGGCCCGTCGCAGCCCTTCGAAGGTGATGGCCACCGAGAGCGGGCTGCGGGACCGGATGGTCGCCGCGGCCCGGCCTGCGGCCGGATCGTCATGGCTCTCCAGTCGAGTCAGCACGGCGGTGAGATCATCGCCGACATAGCAGTCCTCGAGCCAAGTCTGGCCCGCCAGCTCGGCGGTGACCGGGTCGCCGACGGTGCGCCGCAGCGGTGCGTCGTCGGCCAGCCCTTCGATCACCTGGGCGATCCGCTCGTCGCTGAGCAGCGCGTCGGCGAACCCGACCGCGATCGCATCACCGGGGCCGACGGCCTCGCCGGTGAGCGCCAGGTGGGTGCCGAGCGCACCGGCGCGGGCCAGCAGGAAACGCGTGCCGACATCAGGAAAGAAGCCGATCCGGACCTCCGGCATCGCCACCTGGGAACGCGCGGTGACGACGCGGAATGCGCCGTAGGCGGCCAGTCCGATCCCGCCACCCATCACGATCCCGTCCATCACGGTCAGGATCGGCTTGCGGTAGTTGGCGATCAACGCATTCATGGCGTACTCGTCAGCCCAGAAGTCGAGCGCCCCACGGTCACCGGCCACCAGTGCGGCGTGGAGGGCCTTGATGTCGCCGCCGGCGCACAGGCCCCGGTCGCCGGCACCGTCGATGACCAGATTGTGTACGGCATCGTCGGTGGCCCAGTCGTGGAGCTGGGCACTGATGGCAGCCACCATCGCCGGGTTCAGTGCATTGATCGCCCGCGGCCGGTTGAGCCGGATCCGGCCACTGGCACGGTCCCGGGCGAACAGGACCTCGTCGCTGTGTCCCGGGCGGGGTTCGAAATCGATCATGGCGTCCTTCACCAGTGGTAGTCGACAAGGACAGGGGAGTGGTCGCTCATCCGTTCCTCATAGGTGGGCTCGCGGTCGGTGCCACCGCTGACCGCTGCCCGGGCCAGGGTCGGCGTGGCGAGCTGGTGGTCGATCCGCCACCCACTGTCCACCGTCCAGGCCTGTCCACGCCAGCTCCACCAGCTGTAGGGGCCCTGGGCATCGGGGTGGAGGGCACGGACCACGTCATGCAGGCGGCGGGGGCCCAGCAGGGACTTCAGCCACTCGCGTTCGACGGGGAGGAAGCCCTCCATCTTGTGCTTGGTCTTCGCCTTGGCGACATCGACCTCGTCGGGGGCAACATTCCAATCGCCCATCACGACGAACTCCCGGCCCTCCCGTTGGGCGGCCTTGCGGGACTTCTCGATCTGCCGGCCGAGGGCGGAGCAGAACCGCATCTTGCGGTGGTGTCGTTGCAGGGAGACCTCATCCTCGTACGGGGTGCCGCCCTTGACCACATAGACCGAGGCCACGGTCAGTGCCCGTCCGACACCGAGATCGAGGTCGGCCTCGACATAGCGGCCCTCGTGGTCGAACTCGCGGCTGCCGATCCCACGGCGCACGGCCGTGGGTTCGACGCGGGTGAGGAGGGCGACGCCGTTGCGGCCGGCGATCTCACCGGGCTCGTAGGTCCAGTGGTAGCCCTGGTGGGCCTCGTCGGGGACAGCATCGGCAGGGGCGCGGACCTCCTGGAGGGCGACCACGTCCGGGGAACGATCGGCCAGCCAGGCGGCGAATCCGCGGCGGACGCAGGCCCGGATGCCGTTGACATTGTGGGTGACCAGGCGCAGTGGGGGGTGAGTCGTCACGGGTCAGCGGTAGTTGGTGAACTGGACCGCGAAGTCGTAGTCCTGCGCCTTGATCAGCTGCTGGACCGCCTGCAGGTCGTCGCGGCTCTTGGAGGTGACGCGGAGCTCATCACCCTGGATCTGGGCCTTGACGCTCTTGGGGCCCTCGTCCCGGATCAGCTTGGAGACCTTCTTGGCGTTCTCCTGGGAGATGCCCTCGGTCATCGATGCTGTGATCTTCCACACCTTGCCGGAGCTGCGGGGTTCCCCTGCGTCGAGGGCCTTGAGGCTGACCCCGCGGCGGACCAACTTGGACTCGAAGACGTCAAGGACAGCCTTGACCCGTTCCTCGGAGACCGCCTCCATCTCGATCAGCTCGCCGGACCACTCGATGGAGGCGCCGGTGTCACGGAAGTCGAACCGCTGCCGGACCTCCTTCTGTGCCTGGTTGAGCGCGTTGTCGACCTCTTGGCGATCGACCTTGCTGACGACGTCAAATGAACTGGAAGCAGCCATGGGGCCAACCGTATCGGGTCGAGCAGCTGGCAGATGCCACCCGGTGCGCCCGAACTCGATTGGTCGACCCAGCCCTGGCTTGCTAAGGTTCTCACCGCACCTCGATGAAGCAGGTGTGCGGCAGGTTGCCCGAGCGGCCAAAGGGAGCGGTCTGTAAAACCGTCGGCGATGCCTTCGTTGGTTCGAATCCAACACCTGCCACGCAACGTGCGGAACCTCGTGACCGCCGATTGGCGCAACCGGTCAGGGACCGTGTATGTTTGCCGCTCGGTGCTGCGAGATGAAGCACGAAGCATGCCCCTATAGCTCAGTAGGCAGAGCGTCTCCATGGTAAGGAGAAGGTCTGCGGTTCGATTCCGCATGGGGGCTCTGGGACGGTGCACTCCTCGACGTGTTCGGGTCAGTGGGCTGCCCCTCGGAGGAGAGTCTCCGCTCGCCGCCTTGCGGCGGGGTAGCTCAGTTGGTGAGAGCGCACGACTCATAATCGTGAGGTCGCGGGTTCGAATCCCGCCCCCGCTACAGAGCACGAACACACCCAGCACGACCCGACAGAAGGAACCGCGATGGCCAGGGCAGCCGAGGTACGGCCGAAGATCACGCTCGCCTGCACTGAGTGCAAGGAGCGCAACTACATCACGCGCAAGAACCGTCGCAACACTCCTGACCGAGTCGAGCTGAAGAAGTTCTGTCCGCGTTGTCACACCCACACCGCTCACCGCGAGACCCGCTGAGCCACTGGGAAGCACCGCACCGGACCCGTCGAGGACACTCGGCGGGTTCTGTCGTTTCCGGGGGTGAATCCGCCTCGGTTTGGGGATCGGGCCCCAGTGCCGTAGCGTGGGTGCTTCCAAGCCGTTGTGCTCGCGTCCAGCGATGTGCGATGGTCAGCTACATCGAAGGCAGTGCATGAGTTTCACCGTTGGCCATCCGGCCCGCGCCATGGCGGCGCCCGCCGGTCCCGTGGACCTCACTGCCCACACCCACCCCGAGCTGCGGGGTGTCCCAGTGCTGGCATGCGTCATGGCGTGCCGGGTCACCGGTCCGGTCCCGGATCCGGTGAAGCGAGAGAGAAGAGAGAATCATGACCACAGGAACCGTCAAGTGGTTCAACGCGGAAAAGGGCTACGGGTTCATCACCCCGGACGACGGGGGCAAGGACCTCTTCGCGCACTTCACCGAGATCGTTGGCAACGGCTTCCGCTCCCTCGATGAGGGCCAGCAGGTTGAGTTCGAGGTGACCGAGGGCCAGAAGGGCCTGCAGGCCGCGCAGATCCGCGCCATCTGAGCTGAACTTCCGCTACGACCCCGTCCCTATTGTTGGGGCGGGGTCGTCGCTTTTTTCCCGACCAGATCCGTACGGTCCCTCTCCCCATGGCGTGGGGGGGGATCGGGGTGATCGGGATGGGCCGTCGCCGATAGTGTGGGCCCATGCCCATCAGCAGCGACCATGTCGGCCGGGTCTACCCGCCCACCGCCCCGCGGGAGGTGACTGCCGACGGCGTGGCCGCATTCGCCGCCGTCCTCGGTCTCCCCACCGATCAGGTGCCGCCGACCTACCCGATCATCATCGCCAATGACGCCTGGCAGGCACTGTTCGACGACCCCGAGCTCGAGATCGAGTTGAAGCGCATCGTCCACGGTGAGCAGAAGTTCAGCCAGATCCGCCCGATCCGGGTCGGCGACCGACTCGTCGGCACCACCACCATCGACCGGGTCATCGAACGCGGAGGCACCGAGATGATCCATGCCACCGTCGCCCTGACCACTGACACCGGAGAAGCGGTCGGCTCGACCACGGCGACCCTCATCCATTCCCGGGAGGCAACCGCATGAGCGAAACCAGGAGCGACGTCGTCGCGGGACCGGTCAAGGGCGACGTCGTCGCGCGAGTACGCGAAACCTTCACCCGGGAACGTCTGGTCCGCTATGCCGGCGCCAGCGGCGACTTCAACCCGATCCACTGGTCGGATCGGATCGCCACCGCGATGGGGCTGCCCGGGGTGATTGCCCACGGCATGCTCACCATGGGCGTGGCCAGCCGGGTCATCACCGATTGGCTGGGTGAGACCGAACGCCTGCTCAGCTTCCAGACCAGGTTCGTCAAGCCGGTTGTGGTCCCCGACACCGACGAGGGCGTCGAGGTGACCGCTGTCGGCACGGTGTCCGCAGTCGACGACGAGACGATCACCGTACTGATTGACTGCCGCTGTGGCGATGACAAGGTGCTCGGTGCAGCACGTGCGGTCGTACGCCGTGTCTGACGCCCTGGCGGCCCACACCACCTTGCGGGTCGGCGGTCCTGCCCGTCGTCTGGTGGTGGCCGAGACCGAGGCCGAGCTGATCGGCGAGGTACGCCGCGCCGACGCAGCCGGCGAACCGTTGCTGGTGCTCGGCGGGGGATCCAATGTGGTGATCGGTGACGACGGTTTCGACGGCACCGTGGTGCTGATCCGCACCTCCGGGATCCGGGTCGAGGGAGCTGGCTGCGGGTGGACCGGTGCCGAGGTCGAGGTGGCCGCCGGTGAGGTCTGGGACGACTTCGTCGACCGCGCGGTGGACGAACAGTGGAGCGGGGTCGAGGCGCTCACCGGGATCCCCGGGCTGGTCGGGGCGACGCCGATCCAGAACGTCGGCGCGTACGGGGCAGAGGTGGCCCACGTCATCTCGCGGGTTCGCACCTGGGACCGGCTCAACCAGCGTCAGCAGACCTTCGCCGCCGCCGACTGTGGGTTCGGTTACCGATGGTCGCGGTTCAAGGCCGAGCCGCAACGGTGGGTCGTGTTGGCGGTCACCTTCCAGTTCGCCTTGGGAGACCTGTCCGCTCCGATCGCCTATGCCGAGCTGGCCCGCGCGCTCGGGGTGGAACTCGGGGAACGCGCGACAGCCAGGGCGGTACGAGATGCCGTACGACAGCTGCGGGCCGGCAAGGGCATGGTGTTGGCCGAAGCCGATCACGACACGTGGAGTGCCGGTTCGTTCTTCACCAATCCGGTGTTGGGTGCCGAACAGGCCCAGCTGTTGCCCGAGGGTGCACCTCGCCATCCCAGCGGCGACCGGGTGAAGACCAGTGCTGCGTGGCTGATCCAACACGCCGGCTTCGACAAGGGGCACGGCCAGGGCCTGGCCACCCTGTCGACCAAGCACACACTCGCCCTGACCAACCGTGGTCAGGCCCGTGCCGAGGATGTCCTTGCCCTGGCCCGGGAAGTTCGTGACGGGGTCGAGGCACGGTTCGGCATCACGCTCGTGCCCGAGCCGGTCCTGGTCAACTGCACCTTGTGAGCTGGCCCGCACAGGAACGGGAAGCGCACCAGCAAGAAAATCGCCTGCGTCGCCGGGACGACGGTGTTAACCTCATCGAGTCCTGTCGCCGACCGAGTAGGTGCCCGTTGCTCCTCTGAGATCCGTCCCTCATCCCGAAGACGAGCTCAGGAGCAGCCATGCCCGCGACCGACCATCCCCTCACCCTGAACGGGGTCAGCCTGCGCTGGCCCGATGACACCGTCCTGTTCGAGAACCTCGATCTGGCCATTCCGCCGGGTCGGACCGGCATCGTCGGCTCCAATGGTTCGGGCAAGTCAACCTTGGTGCGGTTGCTCGCCGGCGACCTCGCGCCGTCCGCGGGCACGGTGACCGCTGCCCGACGCGGTTACCTGCCGCAGGATCTGACCCTTGACGAGACCGGTTCGGTGGCCGAACACCTCGGCATCACCGATGTCGTGAGCGCGATCGAGCGGATCGAGTCCGGCGACACCGACCCGGCGCTGTTCGACATCGTCGGCGACGACGGCTGGGATCTGCAGGCTCGGGTCGGGGCCGAACTTGCTCGCCTCGGCCTGCCCGACGACATCCTGGACCGTCGCCTGGCCGAGCTCTCCGGCGGTGAGGTGATCCAGCTCGGGCTGGCCCACCTGCTGCTGCAGCGCCCCGAGGTCCTCCTGCTCGACGAGCCGACCAACAATCTCGACACCGACGCACGCCGTCGGCTGGTCGATGAGGTCACCGGCTTCCGCGGCGCGGTCGTGGTGGTCAGCCATGATCGTGACCTGCTCGACCGGATGGACCGGATCCTCGAGGTCCGCGCGGGAGGGGTGCGGTTCTTCGGGGGAGGGCACCGGGACTATGTGGCCCAGGTCGAGGCCGAGCAGGCGGCCGCGCAGCAGGCGGCGACCGCGGCCCGCAACGACCTGCGGCGCCAGCAGCGGGAGGCGGCCGAGGCCGAGCAGAAGTTGGCCCAGCGCCGCCGTACCGCCCACCGTGCCGAGTCCTCGGGGATCGGCAAGGCAGAGATCAACTTCTTCCGCAATCGGGCCGACCGGTCATCGGCCCAGTTGCGAAGCGTCCACGCCGATCGTCTCGATGGTGCCCGTGAACGCCTGGATCGGGCGTCGGAACGGCTGCGTGAGGACGCCACGATCCGGGTCGAGCTGCCGGCGACCGAGGTGCCGACCGGTCGCCGGGTGCTGGACTGTGAGGACTTGGTGCTCCGCAATCGGCAGGAGGTCGCCTTGACCATGGTCGGCCCCGAACGCGTTGGTCTGGTCGGACCCAACGGGGTCGGTAAATCGACCCTGCTCCACACGATCATCGGTGACCTCACACCCCACCACGGCGTCGTACGGCGTCATGTCCCGACCGCACTGCTGCCGCAACGGCTCAACCTGTTGGACCCGTCAGGGTCCATCCTGGCCAATGTGACTGCGCACGCCCCGCGCAGGGACCACCAGCAGATCAGGTCCGAACTGGCACGGTTCGGGTTCCGGGGCGCCGCGGTCGAGCAGACGGTCGGCACCCTCTCGGGAGGGCAACGCTTCCGCGCCACCCTGGCGGCCCTGCTGCTCGCCGATCCGGCTCCGCAGCTGTTCCTGCTCGACGAGCCGACCAACAATCTTGACTTCGCCTCGTACGATGCACTGGTGGAGGCACTCCGGGCCCATCGCGGAGCGCTTCTGGTGGTCAGCCACGACCCACGATTTCTGGACGAGATCGGAGTCGGGCGGACCGTCACGATGGGAGGCGATGGGCCGAGTTCGACGGATCGGGGTCAAACAGACTAAGATCTGGGGCTTGGTGACCCGTGTCGACCAACAGCGCCCTCAGGTGCTGCATCGAGACGGACCATCGAAGGGCAATAGCTCAACTGGCAGAGCATCGGTCTCCAAAACCGAAGGTTGTGGGTTCAAGTCCCTCTTGCCCTGCGTATGTCGGTGCCAGCCGGTATCGACACCGACATCGAAGAAGGACCACGTGTGGCTGAGAACGACCAGGAGACGACGCCTTCGTCGGCCTCCGGTGACGCCTCGACCCGTGAGTCCTACCGGAATCTCCTCGCTCGGCTCCACGAGGAAGGCACCCTCGGCGACGACGGGTACCGTCACCGACTGGCCGATGTCGATGGCGCCAAGACCGTTGGCGACCTCGAGGCCGCGATCAATGGTCTGAACCGAGGCGACCTCCCGGTCCCGACCCGGCGCCGGCAGCGTCGCGAACTCGACGACGCCATCGCTGAGCCCGAGGATGCCAAGGACGAGATCCCCGCCGAGGAGATCGAGCTCGACGACGACGAGCTGGACGACGACTTCGACGACCTCGAGCTCCCGGAGCTGCCCGGCGCGGCCAAGACCGACGACCAGGACACCGACGAGGACGATGAGTCCACCGAGGCCGACGACCTTGACGAGGATGACGACCTCGACGACGATGACGACCTTGACGAGGATGACCTCGACGAGGACGACCGCCCCGCCGCGAAGGCATCCGCCAAGAAGTCGACGGCCAAGAAGTCGACCGCCCGGGCCGCCGCGCAGGACTCGGCCAAGGGTCGCAAGCGGACCACCGCCGGTGCCGGCCGCGAGAAGAAGGGCAGGGCCACTCCGAAGCGGCCCAGCTCGGCCGCCAAGGAGCCAGAGAGCACCGGCGCGATCCAGTTCATCAAGGAATCGATCGGTGAACTCCGCAAGGTGGTCTACCCGACCGGTTCGCAGCTCGGCACCTACTTCGTGGTCGTGCTGGTCTTTGTGCTGTTCGTGATCGGCTTCACCAGCGGTATCGACCTCGGACTGGGCAAACTCATCCTGTTGGTGTTCGGCTGATGAGTGACCACCAAGCGAGCGACCATGACGCCACCGACCCCGGAGATGCTGTGAGCAACGAGTACGACCCCCAGACCGACGAGACGACCGATGTCGAGGTCAATCCTGGCGTGGACGGCTCCACCGATGACGAGCTCGACATCGAGATCGACCTCGGACCCGACACCGCCTCGACCGACGAGGACGCCACCGAGCTGAACCTTGACTTCGGCGATCTCGGCACGGCCGCGCCCGAGGAGGACGAGACCGAGCTGAACCTCGACTTCGACACCGAGGACGAGAAGCCCGAGGAGGATTCCGAGGAGACCTCCGTCGATGACATCGCTGAGCAGGCCGTGGCCCAGCTCCGCGAGGAACTGCAGTCGAAGTTCGGTGACTGGTACGTCATCCACACCTACTCCGGCATGGAGAACAGGGTGAAGCAGAACCTCGAGAACCGGGTCACCTCCTTGAACATGGAGGACTACATCTTCGAGGTGCGGGTCCCGATCGAGGAGATCACCGAACTCCGCAACGGTGTCAAGAAGAACGTCAAGCGCACCGTGCTGCCCGGCTACGTGCTGGTCCGGATGGACCTCACCGACGAGTCGTGGACTGCGGTCCGTCACACCCCGTCGGTCACCGGTTTCGTCGGCCAGGCCAACCAGCCGATCCCGTTGACCATCGACGAGGTCGTCAACATGCTCTCGCCCTCGGTCGTCGCCCAGGCAGTCGCCGAGGCGGCCCCGACCTCGAAGCCCAGCAAGAAGGCCAAGCCCATCGAGGTCTCGGACTACAATGCAGGCGACTCGGTCATGGTCGTCGAGGGTCCGTTCGCCGGAGTCCACGCCACGATCACCGAGATCAACGTGTCGACCCAGCGACTCAAGGCCCTGGTGGAAATCCTCGGCCGCGAGACCCCAGTCGAGCTCACCTTCGGCCAGATCCAGAAGGTCTGAGTCCGCATCACAAACCTGTACGGCGACACGACGCCGTACGTGGGGTCAGGAAAGTCCTGACCCAGATCAACTGAGCAAGGACACACATCCATGCCTCCCAAGAAGAAGGTGGCGGCCCTCGTCAAGGTCGCCCTGCAGGCGGGCTCCGCGACGCCCGCCCCGCCCGTCGGTACCGCACTCGGTCCGCACGGTGTCAACATCATGGAGTTCTGCAAGGCGTACAACGCCGCGACCGAGTCGCAGCGTGGCAACGTCATCCCCGTCGAGATCACCATCTACGAGGACCGCAGCTTCACCTTCATCACCAAGACCCCGCCAGCTGCCGAGCTGATCAAGAAGGCTGCCGGTGTCAAGAAGGGCTCTGGGGCGCCTCACACGGACAAGGTCGGCAAGATCACCGCCGCCCAGGTCCGTGAGATCGCGACCACCAAGATGCCTGACCTGAACGCCAACGACGTCGAGGCTGCGGCCAAGATCGTCGCCGGCACCGCCCGTTCCATGGGCGTCACGGTCGAAGGCTGAACCACTCCATCCAGCAACACGTGGCAGGGTCGCGCGGCCCGTACCACACACTGGTGATCCGCCCACGCGGCGGACCCGATCGAAAGGAAGCCAGTCATGGCGCGCAAGAGCAAGGCTTATCGGAATGCAGCGGAGAAGATCGACTTCGACGCGCACTACGAGCCCAAGACCGCACTCACCATCCTCAAGGAAGGTGCGTCGGCAAAGTTCGACGAGACCGTTGATGTCTCCATGCGGCTCGGGGTCGATCCCCGGCAGGCCGATCAGATGGTCCGGGGCACCGTGAACCTGCCCCATGGCACCGGTAAGACTGCCCGGGTGGTCGTGTTCGCCACGGGTGAGAAGGCTGAGCAGGCGCTCGCCGCCGGTGCCGATGAGGTCGGGTCGGATGACCTGGTCGCGAAGATCTCCGACGGCTACCTCGACTTCGATGCCGTGGTGGCGACCCCGGACCAGATGGGCAAGGTCGGCCGACTCGGTCGTGTCCTCGGCCCGCGTGGCCTGATGCCGAACCCGCGGACCGGCACGGTCACCATGGACGTGGCCAAGGCTGTCTCCGACATCAAGGGTGGCAAGATCGAGTTCCGGGTCGACCGTCACTCGAACCTCCACTTCATCATCGGCAAGGCCTCCTTCACGGTCGAGCAGCTGGAGGAGAACTACTACTCGGTGCTCGACGAGATCCTGCGGCTCAAGCCGGCCGGCTCGAAGGGCCGCTACATCCGCCGTATCGTCGCCTCCTCGACCATGGGCCCTGGTGTCCCGGTCGATTCAGCTGCGACCAAGCCGGCTGAGTGACTGCTGAGCTGAACTGAGCCGATCGACGGCCGGGTGCCCTTCACGGGCGCTCGGCCGTTGTCGTCTCCGGTGTCCGGTCAGCGAGAGTCGCCTTCCGCCGGTTGGGACGCGCCCGACCACCGGCAGCAGCGGTCTGATTGGCTGGTGCGATGCAGAGGCTGACAGCTCGCCCATGGTCCACTCTTCCCGGTGAAGCGGCCGGCCCCCGGGCCCGCCAGGTCCGGTCCCGGGCCGAATTGGCCAAGGTCACCATCCACCATCCCGAGGACCCGGCCGGCCTGGCGGCTGCCACCCGTCTGCGGGACCACCTGGTCGCGCACGGTGCTGAGGTACGGGTCAGCGCGGCCACCGCGCCGGAGCGGGTGCCCGGATCGCCCCTGCTGCCCGATGATCCTGACCGGGTCGACATCCTGCTCGGCGGCCTGTCGACGAACCCACGGATCGCTCAGCTCTACCACGCCTGGCTCTGCCCGGTCGATGCCGACTTCCCCGGGGCCGGCGGCCACTACCTCCGGCTCCACCAGGACCTGGTCGGTGACGGCCGGGCCACCGTCATCGTCGGGGTCAGCGCCCTCGATGACCTCAACGCCGCCGTCGACGTCCTGGTGGACCGACTCGACGGTCTCGTACTGGACCAGCTCCACGAGGTCCGGATTCCTGAGGCGGTCAGGGCCGCCAGGCCCTGGCTCAATCCGGACGATCCTGTCCACAACGACTTCCGCGAGCGCGCCCGGCAGGCCTACCGCACCCAGACCCACCGGGGGGCGACCCCGTACCTGAGCCACGCCGGGGACATGCTGGTCGCCACCGGCGACCGACGATTCGCCCAGCTCTACCTCGACATCATCCAGGACATGGTCGTCGACACCGCCGACTGGACCCCCGACCAATGGGGCCGCTGGGGCTTCGATGCCGACTTCCAGGCCTGTCGAGTGATCAGCAGCTGGCATGGGATCGCCGACAGTGCCTGGTTCACCGAGGAGGACCGGGGCCGGATCGCAGGGCATCTCCTGGCCTATCTCGGCAACAGCGTCGACCAGTGGCACGGCCACCGCGAGTCGCCCCACCCGGCCCGGCACAACCACTACACCTTCGCCTCCCTGGGCCTGGTCTTCGGCGCGCTCCTGCTCGGTCCGGTCCATGATCTGGCGCAGACCGAGCAGTGGTGGGAGATGGTCGACGAATGCTTTGAGCCAACGCTGGACCTGGGCAAGTCCTGCGAGGACTGCGACTCCTACGGCTGGCATGCGTTCAGCCACATCCTGCGGTATGCGCTGCTGCGACCGGTGCCGTCCTACCTCGACGGATCCCTGTCCCGGGTGCTCGACCGAGCGATCGTGGTGATGGACAGTCTGGGCAGCCAGGCACCGTTCGGCGACTCGTCCGGTCACCGTGGCCAGTTCGGCGAGCTGGAGTACTGGCGTCCGGCGAGTTGGATTCTCGACGAACCCCGCTGGAATGCCGCCACCCATCACAAGGAACGCGCCCGCGGGCAGGCCGTGGACAAGATCACCGGGCTGGCGCCACTGCTCTTCGACTACGACGTCACGCCGGAGACCGACCTGTCCCTGCTGAACGATCATCTGGGTGTGCGGGTGCTCCCGCTCGACGAGGGCTACCTCCAGACCTATGACACCGACCCGGCGCCGGACAACGGTTTCGACAAGATCAGTCTGCGCCGTGGGTTCGGGGTCGACGACCGCTATCTGCTGCTCGACGGGATCGACAACGGTGCCCACGGCCACCGCGACGCAGGGGCGGTGGTCCGCTTCGTCTCCCGCAACCGGATCTGGTTGGAGGACGCCGAGTACGACAAGATCTCGGCCAACTTCCACAACACCGTCGTCGTTGCTCGTGACGGCCTGACCGGTGACCGGCCACCGTACGCCACCCTTGGTGAGGTGACCTCGCTGGCGGACCAAGGGTGCGGTGCTCCCGAATTGGTCAGCTGCCGTTACCTCGACTGGTCCGGGGCCGATTGGGACCGCACCGTGGTCGATCTCGGATCCGCCGGTGTGGTCGTGGTCGACCGGGTCACTGCCCGGGAGGCCGGTGACTTCGAGGTCACCGCCCTCTGGCGGACGGTCGGCGCCACCGAACTCGCTGACCAGCGATGGACCATCACCATGGGGGAGGAATCGCTGCCGATCCACACCGTCACCCTCGGCGATGGTGAGCGGCGCCGACGCGAGGTGGTCGAGGACCACATCGCCTTCCGCCACGCCTGGGACGGTTACCCGTGGGGCCAGGGGCACCAGACCGTGCTGCAGGACACCGTACGGCGTCGTCTGGCGGTGGGTGAGTCGATCATCCACGTCCATCTCCTGGCCGAGGGGCCCGGTGCCCAGGACGCCTGGCTCTCGACGACGGGAGGCTCGCAGGTCATCGCCCGGATTGCCGAGAACGAACTCCAGCTCGACCCGCTCCGGCCGGGCGACCTGTCATGGGCACCGGTCCGCGGTTGGCAGATCCCCGCCGACGGGCCGGTTGCCGTCCTCGGCGACCTCGTCGCGACCGCCCACGACACCCAGGTGCGGCTGTGGCGGGACGGCGCCTCGGTCGCCAGCTTCTCCGCGAGGGCGAAGGTCTCCGCCCTGGGTGCCGCACCCGACGGTGCCCTGGTCGTGGGGCAACATGACGGTCTGGTGTCGGTCCACGAGCCGGACGGCAGCCACCGGTGGGCCGGCGAGTTCCCGGCCCACATGGGGCATGAGGCAAGCGTGACCGCGATCGCGACAGCGGTCTTCGACACCGGCCCGGCGATCCTGACCGGCACGGAGAGCTGCCACGTCCATGCCTGGTCGCTGAACGGTGAGGAGCTGTGGCGGTACGAGGTGGTCCACGGCGCTCGCGACGTGGCCTCGGGCATGCTCGACGGCACCACAGCAGTCGTGGCGAGCACCGGCTACTGGACCTGGCATGTCCTGGACCAGACCGGCACCCCTCGTTTCCAGGTCCGGGGGCGCGAGGGGTCCGGTGCCGAGGTCGCCGTGGTCCATGCCGGGCTGGCCGTCTTCGGTGGCTGGGACGGCCATGTCACCGCCTGGCGGCCGGACGGCACCGTGGCCTGGGATCTGCCGACCGGAGATGTCGTCACTGCCATCGTTCCCGACGGTGACGATCTGGTGATCGCCTGCCGGGCCGGCCGGATGTATCGGGTGGACGCCGAGGGGACCTTGTTGTGGTGGCAGTCCGTGGCGGTCGACGCACTGGTCCTCACCTCGGGCGGGGTGGCCGCCGCGAGTGGTCGCTCACTGTGCTGGTTCGCCACCGACGGGACCATCAGTCGTACGGTGTCGTTGTCGGCACCGGCGGTCGCGCTGTGGTCGACACCGGCCGGTCTGGTGGTCCAACACCGTGACGCGGTCACCGGTCCGATTCCAGAGCGAGGAGACAATGATGGTCGAGCGCGGGACATCACCAGCTGACCCACCCAACCTGCTGCTGATCATCAGTGATGATCAGGGTGCCTGGGCGTGGGGGCGTGCCTCCGACGGTGCGGTGGACACCCCGCATCTGGACGCCCTGGCCGAGCGGGGCACCGTGCTGGAGCGGTTCTTCTGTGCCTCGCCGGTCTGTTCTCCGGCCCGGGCCTCACTGCTGACCGGGAGGCCACCGTCGTGGCATGGCGTGCACGACTGGCTCGCCGGAGCCCATTCCGGGCCGGAGGCGGCCGACTACCTCGGCGACCAACCACGGCTCACCAGTGCGTTGGCCGAACGGGGTCACCGGGTCGGTCTCAGCGGCAAATGGCATCTCGGTCGCAGCGACCATCCCCGGCCCGAGTTCGACCACTGGTTCGCCCTCGATGCCGGCGGCACGCCCTACGGCGGCGCGCAGTTCCATCGCAGGACCGGCGACGGTGTGCAGTCGAGCCGTGTCGAGGGCTATGTCACCGACACCATCGCCGATGACGCGATCGACTTCATCACCGATGCCGCCGACCGCGGGGGACCGTTCTGCTCGGTGGTGACGTTCACCGCCCCGCATTCGCCGTGGATCGGCCAGCATCCCGAGGAGTATGTCGCGCCCCACCGTGGGCGGCAGGTGATCGGCCCCGATGGTGTGCCGGTGGACCGGGAACCACCGCATCCGTGGCTGGCCACCCGAGCCGGGCAGCCGCTCGCGGGGGAGAGCGATCCGGACGAGGCCTTGGCTGGCTATCTCGGCTCGATCGCCGCCATGGATGCGGCGATCGGACGGATCCTCGCTGCGGTGGAATCGCACTCCCTGACCGAGGACACACTCGTGGTGTTCACCAGTGACAACGGCTTCAGCACCGGACACCACGGCGTCTGGGGCAAGGGCAACGGCACCTGGCCACTCAACATGTACGACTCGTCGGTGCTCGTCCCCTTCATCGCGGCGGGCCCACCGATTGCGGCCGGTCAGACCCGCCAGGAGCTGGTCTCCGGATACGACCTGGCCTCGACCCTGTGCGCACTCACCGGCGCGGATGCCTCCCCCTTCGCCGAGGGACCGGGCCAGTCCTTCGCCGACGTCCTCACCGGCGCACCAGGCGGTCGGGGTGACGTCGTGGTCCATGACGAGTACGGCGATGCCCGGATGATCCGGACCGAGGAGTGGAAGTACGTGCACCGCGCCGTCGACGGACGACACGAGCTCTACCATCTGCTCTCCGACCCGGCCGAGCGGAACAATCTGGTCGACCGTCCCGAGCACGAGGTGGTACGGACAGAACTCGCCTCCCAACTCCGGGACTGGGTGGCCCGGCACGCCCACCCCGAACGACGAGCCGACGGGCTCACCGTCAGCGGCTCCGGTCAGGTGGCTCCGATGGTCCCGGGGCCCGCCCGGTTCAACCCGGGCAACTACGACCAGTGGGACCGCTGAGCCGCCCAACCCACCCCAGCCGCCCAGCCCACCCCAGCAGCCCAGCCCACCCCAGCAGCCCAGCCCACCCCAGCAGCCCAGCCCACCCCAGCAG
>CAMDZW010000005.1 GCA_945911015.1 uncultured Propionibacteriaceae bacterium | reverse complement strand
GCGAATTCACCGACCTGACCGACCACCTCGTGTCTGTCGGCACCCTGCACCGACTCGATCCGGTTGCACACCCGAACTCGTTCTTGGCGCGGACCGACCCCGATGACGTCGCTCGAGTCGAGGACCGCACCTTCTTGTGCACCGAGGATCCCGAGGTCGGGCCGACCAACAACTGGGCCGATCCCGTCGAGATGAAGCAGACCCTGACCGGGCTGTTCGCCGGGTCGATGCGGGGCCGCACGATGTACGTGGTCCCGTTCTGCATGGGACCACTCGATGCCGAAGATCCGAAGTTCGGCGTGGAGATCACCGACTCGGCCTATGTCGCGGTCAGCATGGGGATCATGACGCGGATGGGACGCGGAGTCCTCGATGCGATGACCAGTGGCGAACAGCCGGCCGACTTCGTCCGGTGCCTCCACTCGGTGGGCTCCCCACGCCGTGACGGCGAACCCGATGTCTCCTGGCCGTGCAACACCACCAAGTACATCTCCCACTTCCCGCAGACGCGTGAGGTCTGGTCGTACGGCTCCGGCTACGGCGGGAACTCCTTGCTGGGCAAGAAATGCTTCGCCCTGCGGATCGCGTCGGCCATGGCCCACGAGGAGGGCTGGCTGGCCGAGCACATGCTCATCATCAAGTTGACCTCGCCCGAGGGTCGGTTCCATCACCTGACGGCGGCCTTCCCCAGCGCCTGCGGCAAGACCAACCTCGCGATGATGGAGCCGTCGCTGCCCGGCTGGAAGGTCGAGACCCTCGGTGACGACATCGCCTGGCTGCGCTTCGACCAGGACGGGAGGCTGCGCGCCACCAATCCGGAGGCCGGCTTCTTCGGTGTCGCACCGGGCACCGGCTGGCAGACCAACCCCCACGCCATGGAGACCATCGAGCAGGGCAATACGATCTTCACCAATGTGGCCGTCACCGAGGACGGCAGGGTCTGGTGGGAGGGGATGACCCCCGAGCCACCGGCCCGCCTCACTGACTGGACCGGTCGGGACTGGACCCCGGCCAGCGGTCGTCCGGCCGCCCATCCGAACTCCCGGTTCTGTACACCCATCGCGCAGTGCCCCACACTGGCCACCGAGTACGACGATCCGGCCGGAGTGCCGATCGATGCCATCATCGTCGGCGGCCGACGAGCGACCACCATCCCCTTGGTCGCCCAGGCCCGTGACTGGCAGCACGGAGTCTTCATGGCGGCCACCTTGTCGAGCGAGACGACCGCCGCCGCGACCGGCCGGGTCGGCGTGGTGCGCCGCGACCCGATGGCGATGCGGCCCTTCCTCGGACTGAGTCTGGCCGACTACCTTCAGCACTGGCTCGACCTCGGCCGGGACCATGAGATGCCGGCGGTGTTCTGTGTGAACTGGTTCCGCAAGGACGACCAGGGACGATTCCTGTGGCCCGGATTCGGGGAGAACTCCCGGGTGCTGGCCTGGATCGCTGCCCGGCTGGAAGGCGAGGCCGACGCTCTCGCGAGCCCAGTCGGTGACCTTCCGGTCGACCTGCACGAGGCCTGCCGCTACGACGCAGCCGAATGGGCCGCCGAGCTCGATCTGATCTCGGCCTGGTTCGACGGGATCGGCCCGCAGCTGCCGGGCGAACTGACCACTGAGCTCGTACGGCTTCGGGCTGCCGTCACCGCTGGCTGAGGCCTGTCCGACCCCAGCCCCGCGAGCCATGTCCTCTCGCCACGACTTCGTCGCGGGTGGCCGGATCTGGGGTGGCCCGCACAGTGGCAGGGCAGCACCCCTGCCGACGCGCTCACTTTCGACCACTCGATTCCGGAGCAACCGGCCCGATTTCTCGCCCCATTTCTGCCATCGAGACTGAGGACGTGAGCGCCAGGGCTCTGGAGGAACCGTCCGGCCCAAGATCTTCGGCCCGAACCATGTGCTGTGGATGCAGGAGGAGACGAGAGGCCCTCCTGCCTGCCGTGGCCCCGACTGGGCGGTGACATCGGTGCGAGTCCGGCGTAGATTCGTAGTTGAACACGTTCAACTATGGTCGGGAGGTCATCATGACCACAATCCAGCACCCCTCTCCGCCACGGCGAAGCATTCAGCCCAGGAACATCGGGTCGACAATCCTGTTGGCGATCACCTTGGCCGCCTCTGTCGGCGTCCTCGTTCTTGGCTTCACCTGGCCGATGTACAGCGGGTCGTACCAGGACGGGAGTGGCATCCCGATCAGGACGAGCAGGACCCTGGTCGAGGCCAACGGCCCTCGGGGAGCCATCGTGATGTCGGCACCGCTGATCGCAACCGTGGTGATCATCGGGGCGCGGTTCCTCCTGCGCGGGATCGAGAGGACTGTGCTGAGTTGGATCGTCGTTGCCCTGCTCGCCGCCTTCAGCATCGCCGGGATGTGGACGGTCGGCAGGTTCCTCCTGCCGGTCGCACTGATCCTGGCACTGGCGGTGGCCACCCACCGGACACCGCGATGAGCGCGACGCAGTCCCGTGGCGAACGGACCCGGGAGACGATCACCGCCGCAGCCCAGGAGCTGTTGATCGAGCATGGCTATGCCGGGACGACCATGCGCGCGGTTGCCGAGCGAGCCGGGGTGTCACTGGGCAATGCCTACTACTACTTCGATTCCAAGGATGCGCTGGTCCAGAGCTTCTACGAGCGGCTGCAACACCGCCATGCCGAGCTCACTCGCGTCGCCATCGCCGATGAGGCCGACTTCACCACCCGCCTCCACACAACTCTGATCGGCTGGCTCGATCTGGCGACCGAGCTGCATCCATTCCTGCGCTCGTTCTTCCGGGTGGCTTCCGACCCGGACAGTCCGCTGTCACCGTTCAGCAGCGACTCGACCCCGGCGCGCGAGCAGGCCTACGACCTCTATCGCGATGTTGCCGACAACACCGACCTGAAGCTGGCAGCCCGGCTGTCCGAGCGCCTACCCGAGCTGCTCTGGCTGGTGCACATGGGCGTGGTTCTGTTCTGGGTCCACGACTCGACGCCGGACCAACAACGGACGCGAACCCTGGTCGACCGGTTGGCTCCCCTGCTGACCAAGCTGCTCCGCCTGACCAGACTCCCCGGTGTGCGTCAGCTCAGCAACGAGGTGATCGACCTGATCGACGCCGTACGCCGCTGAGCGGCAGTCGGGTGGGAAATCCAACCAGCCCTGCCCGCCAAGGAGTTGTGGCGAGGATCCTCAGACCCCGAGGCGACCGGCAATCCAGTCGGCCAGGTCGGCCGCGGACAGGTCTGTCCGGGTGATGGCATCGTCGACCCCGGCGAACTCGTGCCACATGTGTGTGGCCGCCTCGACATCGGTGAAATCATGGCCGGTCCGGGTCCGAATCCGGTCCAGACAGACCGACAGGGGCGGCCGCAGCACCACATGGAGACCGTCCACGCCGGCGGCTCGGTCGAAGTCGGCCCGGAACCAGGGCCCGACAACGCCGTCGTAGACCACCGTGCAGTGCCGCGCAAGCCGACCGGCCGCTGCCGCTGCCGCCTCGATGACGGACAGATTCTGCGGGCCCGCCTCCGCCAACCAGGGCGCCACGGCTCCACGGCGCAGCATCGCAAAGAAATCGTCCCCGGTGACGAGTGCACCCGGATCGAACCGCTCAGCCAGAGCGGCTGCGACTGATGACTTCCCGGCACCCGGTGGCCCACTGACCACGATCAGCTTCGTTCCCGCCACAGCAACGCCTTTCAACAACAGTTCGGCCCGGTCCAAGGCTCTGGACCGGGCCGGTGCTGCGGAGGCGGCGGGATTTGAACCCGCGAGAGGGTTAAGCCCTCAACCCGCTTAGCAGGCGGGCGCCATAGGCCACTAGGCGACGCCTCCATGGCTGGACAACACCAGCCGACGGCTCAGACTACCCAATATCGGCCCATGATGGCCAAACGAGTTTCATCACGGCCCCTTGGCCTCGGACCCCGCGCCGTGGGTTCACCGGCTACCGGCGCCGCGAGCCCACCAGCTGGAAGCGATCTGGATCCCGCTCTGGAACCCGGTTGTAGGCTCTCGGGGTGGCCACCCATGACGACCCGCACAAACTCGTGCCTGCGAACCACCAGGATGCCGGTGCGCGGTTCGTCGACGCCATCCCCGAAGTGACACCGGGCGACCGGACCTTCGGCAAGGCCGTCGGCGGCACCGTGCTGGGCACGTTCGTTCCCGGTTCGGGCCTGTTGCTGAGCGGTCACCGCAGGATCGGCGCGGTCATCCTGACCGTCTTTCTGGGCAGCCTCGCCGCTCTCGGTGCGCTGGCGCTGTTCCGACGACGCGACCTGGTCGGCTGGGTCCTCAACCCTGCGGTGCTCCAGGGCATCGGCATCGCCTTGGTGGTGATCGCCTTCGCCTGGGTCGGGGTGATCATCCTGACCCATGTCTGGCTGCTGCCGTCCAAGGCCACCACCGTCCAGCGTGGCGCCGGCGCCCTCCTGGTCGCCGCACTGTCGTTCATCGTAGCCGCCCCTCTGGCGATCGGCTCGATCTATGCCACGGCGAGCGCTGATTCGGTCGGCGAAATCTTCAAGTCACACAAGGACACCCGGTCCGCGACCCGACCCACCGACACACCGACCAGAGCCCCGGAGGACCCGTGGAAGGGCATCGACCGGGTCAACGTCCTGTTGCTCGGCGGTGACTCCGACGGCGGCAAACGCGACGGGATCCGTACCGACACGGTGATGGTGGCCAGCATTGACACCACCTCCGGCAACGTCACCCTGATCTCTCTGCCGCGCAACACCGGCCGGATGCCCTTTCCTGCTGACAGCGTGCTGAGCGAGCACTACCCGTACGGGTTCACCAACGGCAACGGCGAGGACGCCGAGTTCATGCTGAACGCGATGTACGGAAATGTGCCGGCCGTGCTCGGTGAGGACATCCTCGGTGAGACCGACAATGTCGGCGCGGACGTGATGAAGCTGTCGGTCGGCGAAGCGCTCGGTCTGGACATCGACTACTACGCGCTGATCGACATCAAGGGCTTCTCCAAGATGATCGACGCACTCGGTGGGATCACGGTCAACATCAATGAGCCCGTCGCGATGGGCGGCTCGACCGACGCCCACCGTCCACCGGACAAGTGGCTCGAGCCGGGACCGGACCGGCACTTGGACGGCAACGAGGCGATGTGGTTCGCCCGCGGCCGTTACGGTTCCGACGACTTCGACCGGATGGATCGGCAACGCTGCGTGATCGATGCCATGGTTCGCCAGATCAATCCGGCCAATGTGGTGTCCCGCTATGAGGCGATCGTCCGCGAGGGCGGCAACCTGATCCTCACCGACATCACCCAGGAGGACCTGCCGGCCTTCGTCGATCTGGCGATGCGGGTCAAGGACGGCAAGATCCGCAGCCTTGTCTTCAAGCACGGCGAGAAGGGCTTCTTCAGCGCCAACCCCGACTACGACCTCGTCCGGGACCGAGTGGACAAGGCCATCAAGGAATCGGCCAAGTCGTCGAAGAAGCCGTCGAAGAGCCCCTCGGCTGATCCGACCACCCCCGATGCGAGCCCCGACTCCAGCCCGGGACGGGACCAGACCGATGACAACCAGGCCGACGACAACGAGACCGAGGACACCAAGGACGCCTGCGCCTACAACCCGGCCTGAGTCAGGGCGGCAGCAGTCAGAACAGAGTCCGCACCGCGTCGATGACGTTCCGCTCGGCGTCGATCACCGGGATCAGGTTCCACTTGTCGAAGGCCGTGCACGGATGTGACAGTCCGAGCTCGACGACATCGCCGATCCGGACCCGCCGATCACCGTCACCGCTGTCGGCGATGAAGGCGTGCTGGTCGTTGAGTTTGGTGACCACGACCGATCCGGACAGCGGTACCCGTACCCCATCGCGCCACAGGGCACGCACGATCGGAAGGTCGACGTCGTACGGGACATCGCGCTTGCCGATGCTGGCAAAGGCGAGCCCGGGTTCGGGATTGGAGATGATCCGGGCCCAACCGGTCAGTGCGGGCCGCAGAGGATCATCGGTGGCCTCGGCCCGCAGCGGCGAGCTCCGCTCCATCATCAGATCGTCGTGGGTGACATATCCACCGGACCGGATCAGCGACCGGACCGGCAACGACAACGACGGCTTGGCAGCGAGGGCATCCAGCACCAGGTCCGGATAGCTGCTGCCACCCGCGGTGAGGACGATCTCCTCCCCGCCGAACAGCTGAGCGCTGTCACAGGCGACAGCGATCCCGACCAGGTGGTCGAGCCAGGCCCGAGCCCGCTGCGGTGAGTCATCGCCGCGGTTCGGTGAGAACACCCCTTCATAGGCCTCGATCCCTGACAGGGTCAGCACCGGGCTGGCGTGGACCCGCTGCGCCAGCGCCACGGCCTCGTCGACGGTCCGGGTTCCGGTCCTCGCCCCCGGCACCCCGATCTCGACCAGGACGTTCAGCCGGGCATCACCCAGGTGGGCTTCGAGTGTCTCGATGACGGTGACCGAGTCGACCAGCACGTACGGGCAGAAGTCCGGCCCCAGCTGGGCGCCGAGCCAGGCGATGTGAGCAGGTTCGGCCACCTCATTGGCAATGAGCACGTTCTTGACGCCGAAGGCATGGGCAACCCGTGCCTGTTGCACATTGGCGACGGTGATGCCCCAGGACCCGTGCCGGATCTGCTCGTTCCACAGCTGCGGTGCCATGGTGGTCTTGCCGTGGGGGGCGGTGTCGGCCCCCTGGCTGGCGACCCAGGCGGCGAATCGGGTGAGGTTGTGGTCCAGAGCCTCCCGGTCCAGGGTGACCACGGGCAGCCACAGGTCGTCGAAGGTCCAACCGGCCTCTCGGACCCGGTCCACCGACACCGAGGACTCGGGAAGGGAACGGGTGATGACGGGTTCGGATGCCAGCGCTGCCAGTGCCTCTTCGTTCATGACCCAACTCTGGCACACCTTCGTCGGGGCCCACGGCGCCGTCCGGTAGGATCGCCGAAGCGCCTGCTACGGCAGGAGGGCGAGGTCGCATAGTGGACTAGTGCAGCCGCCTTGAAAGCGGCCGAACGGTGATCCCGTTCCGTGGGTTCGAATCCCACCCTCGCCGCGTGCACCATCGGATCCGTTCCCGCGTCCCGCTGGGGGGCCTGTTCCTCACCGTGGCCCTGATCATTCTCGGGCTGGTTGGATTCGTCGTGTCCGAAGCCAGCGGGGTCGGCGGCTGGCTGGTCGCTGGTGCCGTCATCTGCGGAGTCGGCGTGCTGGCTCTGGTGGTCATGATGATCGGATGGTGGCGAGCTTCACTCACCCTGGTGACCACCGACACCGGATTCACCGCGACGGCTTCTGGTGGCCGGGTCACCACCCGCTGGGACGAGATCAGTGCGGTCACTGCCACGGATGACGAACTTCGGGTACGGCGAAGCTCCGGTCAGGCGCTGGTGCTGCGGCTCCCTTCGGGGGCTGACCGGTCGGCGGTTGCGGCGTTGACCGACGACATGGTCGCCAAACTCAACCAACGTCGCGGCCCGATCACCCCCAAGGCGCAGAAGGACTGATCCCATGCATGCGGTGACGATTGCTCCCGGATCGACTGATCCCGAAGCACTCGTGTGGGACGAGGTGGACCCACCGTCACCGGCAGCTGACGAAGTTCTGGTCGCCGTCACCGCGGCGGGGGTGAATCGTGCAGACCTGCTGCAACGACAGGGCAAGTACCCACCACCACCGGGAGCCTCGTCGATCCTGGGACTTGAATGCTCCGGCACGATCGCGGCAGTCGGGTCCGAGGTGGCTGGTTGGCAGATCGGGGACCCGTGCGTGGCTCTGCTGGCCGGAGGCGGCTATGCCGAACAGGTCGCAGTCCCGGCCGGTCAGGTGCTCGCTCCCCCGCCTGAGGTGGATCTGGTGACCGCCGGTGGCATCGTCGAGGTCGCGGCGACTGTGGTGTCGAACCTCGACCTGGTCCGGCTTGCCGAAGGTGAGACCTTCCTGGTCCACGGCGGATCCGGAGGGATCGGGTCGTTCGCGATCCAGTGGGCCAAGCATCTCGGCGCGACGGTCGTGACCACAGCCGGGTCGGCGGAGAAGGTCGCCGTCTGCCATGAACTCGGGGCCGACCACGTGCTGCGGTACGACCAGGACTGGCAGGCAGCTACGGCCGAGTTGGGCGGCGTCGATGTGATCCTCGACCCGATCGGGGCAAAGTATCTCCCCGCACACCTGAGGCTGCTGCGCCGCGGCGGTCGTCAGGTCACCATCGGGATGCAGGGCGGACGGATCGGCGAACTCGACTTCGCCGCCTTGTTGTCGCGCAATGCCTCGGTCACCGCGACCGGCCTGCGCGGACGGCCTGTGGCAGAGAAGTCAGCGATCTGTGCCCGGTTGGCCGAAGCCGTGTGGCCGTTGATCGGATCGGGTGAGATCGTGATGCCCCAGACCACGGTCATCGAGATGGCCCATGCCTCACGAGCCCATGCCCTGTTGGAAAGTGGCGCCTCGATCGGCAAGATCGTGCTGACGGCCTGAGCCTGCCGATCCAGCGGAATCCTCCCACCGGATTGACTCACCTTCCCAGCCCGGAGCGGCGAGGTCACAGTCCCGTACGGTGACACGTTCCGCCTTGGCCAGGTGGAGGCCGTCGCGGAAGGCCCTGCCCGGGTCCTCCCAGCGCAGCCGAACACGGGACAGCACCAGATCGCGGGTGTGTCGGGTCCACAGGGCCGCCGGCAGCGTCGGGGCGCCGTCGCGGCCCGGGTACCCACCGAACCCGGAGCCGGAGATCAGCTCGGGTGCCTGGTCCCACCACTCCCGATTGTCGCTGCCACCGACAACCCGCCATGTGGTGTCGCTGATGGTCAACCGGTCCACCGGGATCGCTTCGGTGCCGACCACCTGGGCCGCTGCCGAAGCGACAATGTCACAGCCCCGCAGTGAGATGTCGCGGACCACGGTCGGGGTGTCGGGTGGGTACCCGACCACCACCGACAACGGGATCGCGACATCCATGGTGACCCCGGCGAGGTGGATCTGTTCACAACTCGCCGCCGGCGCGGTTGTGCCGTACTTCGCGACGACCAGCAGTCCCGTACGGGCATGGGAGATCACTGTGTTGGAGACCGTGACCCGGCGGGTCATCCCTTGTGAGACGGCAATCCTGATGCCTGCCGTGGGTGTGCTGAGGATGCAGTTGGTGACCGCGATGTCCTCACAGACCGGGTCGTGGTGAAGTTTGGTGTTGCGAGTCCGGAAGACCAGACAGTCGTCGCCGCTGCGGATGATGCAGTCACTGATCGTCACCCGCCGGCTGGACACGATGTCGATCCCGTCACCATTGGGGGTGTCGGCAGGGTTGGTGATCCGCAGCCCGGAGAGCGAGACGACCTCGCAGTCGAACAGGTAGAGAGTCCAGTAGGTGGTGTTCTCCAGCCGCAGATCACGCAGGCTCACATTGCTGCACTGGAAGAGAAAGATCATTTGCGCCGGACGCCAGTCGGACAGCTGCCGTTTCGGTCGACCGATCCGGTGGGCCTCGATCTCTGGGCCTTGACGGGTCGGCTCCATGAACGCATCGGCGTTGCCGTCGATCGTCCCCGTCCCGGTGATCGCGACATCGTTCAGCCCGATCCCGATCACCAGATGTGCGGCACTCACCGATTCCGCCGGCAACGGCTGGTCGGCGTAGAGATGGTCATCCGGGTTGTAGTCATCCCGGTCAGGGCTCCCGCACAGCACCGAGCCGTGTGCCAGATGCAGCTCGATGTGGTCGCGCAGGTGGATCGTGCCGATCCGGTATCGCCCGGCCGGCACGACGACCCGGCCCCCGCCGGCAGCTGCCACCTGGTCGATCGCTGCCTGGATCGCTGCGGTGTCCTTGGTCGTCCCGTCACCGACGGCACCACAGTCCCGTACCGAAAGCTCAGTCACTGATCCTCCTTGATGTTGCTTCGATCCCATCACGGATCGGCGCGGTGCGGAATGAGGTCCATGGTCGGGACCGAGCAGTATCGTGGCACGCAGCGGCGTTGAAAGGGCAAGCCATGATCACCGAGCTCAACCATTTCGGCATTGTCGTCTCCGACCTCGAAGCATCGATGACCTTCTACCAGAAGGCCTTCAATGCCACGACGGTGTTCGAAGGCTTCATCCCCAGCACCGGCACCGACGTGCGCTATCTGCAGATCGCGGGCGGCATGATCGAGCTGCTTCATCGGCGCGAGCAGGATCCTGATGAAGTGAAGGGGATCACCCACATCGCCTTCCTCACCGACGATCTCGATGCCGACCACGCCCGACTGGTCGACGCCGGCGTCCACGAATTCACTGCCCCAAAGACCGCCGGCAGCGGTGTCGGGCGACTCTCCTTCGTACGGGATCCCAACAATGCCCGCGTGGAACTGATCGAACGCGATGTGACGATGCGCGAAGGCATCGTCGAGGACGAGTTCGTGGTCGGCTTCGACCACTACTCCCTCCGTGCCCCTGATCTCGACGGAGCACGGAACTTCTACCAGAACCTGTTCGGGATGAAGAACCTGACCACGATGCACATCGCAGCAACCGAGCTCACCATCGACTACCTGCACTGGGACTACGACGTGCTCGAACTGCTGCACCGTCCGGTCCCGGAGACCGAGATCTACGCCCATCTGGCACTTCGGGTCAATGACCTCGACGGCATCGTGGCCAAGCTCGCCGGCCACGGCATCGAGCCACTGCCGGGCACGCCCAAGCCTGCTGGCAACGGCCACGGGAGCTTGGCCAAAATCACCGACCCGGACGGTGTCAAGATCGAGCTGTTGGAGCGAGCAGACCTGCGCGATCTCTGATCGGGCGGCCGGAGCGGTCAGTTGCTCCACGCCTCCCACAGCCGGGCATATTCGCCGCCCTGTGCCACCAGGGTCTCGTGGTCACCCAACTCCACGATCCGACCGTCGATGACGACGGCGATCCGGTCGGCATCGTGGGCGGTGTGCAGCCGGTGCGCAATCGCCACCACGGTGCGGCCGTCCAGCAGTGCCGACATGGAGCCTTCGAGGTGCCGGGCCGTCCGCGGATCGATCAGGGAGGTCGCCTCGTCCAGCACTAGGGTGTGGGGATCGGCGACCACCAGCCGGGCCAGTGCGATCTGCTGGGCCTGGGCCGGTGTCAGCGTCTGATGGCCTGATCCGAGCTTGGTGTCCAGACCGGCCGACAAGCGGGACACCCAGCTCCAGGCATCGACCGACTTCAGCGCATTGATCACGATATCGTCGCCGGCGTCCTCCCGGGCCAACACGATGTTGTCCCGGACGCTACCGACGAAGACGTGATGCTCCTGGGTGACCAGCGCGACCTCGGTCCGCAGGTTCTCGATCGGCAGGTTGACCAGGTCAACGCCGCCGACGGTGACCCGTCCCGTACGGGGCCCGTTGATACCCGACAACAGACGGCCGAGGGTCGACTTGCCCGAGCCGCTGGGACCGACGATCGCGAGTCGTTCGCCCGGGGAGAGGGCCAAGTCGATGCCGTGCAACACATCGTGGTCCCGGTAGGCGAAGCGCAGGTCGGAACCGATCAGCTCGACCCCGTCCGGGCGGTCCTCCCCCTCCTCCCGGTCCGGCGGCACATCGGCGATCCCCAACAGACGGGCGGTCGAGGCGCCGGCCACCTGCAGCCGGTCGACGACGTGGATCAGCTGGTCCAACGGACCAGCGATCATCGAGACATACAACAGGGCGGTCACGACCTGGCCGATCGTCACCCAGCCCGCCAGGTGACAGGCGGCTCCCACCAGAACGGTCAGGGACTGCGGCAGCCCGAAGCCGATGTTCAGCACGGCGAACAGCAGATTGCGCAGGCTCATCGTGTACCGCTCGGCCTGACCGGCGATCTCGGTGTCGTGGTCACCCGCGGCGATCCGGGCCCGTTGCAGGCCGAGTGCTTCGACCGTACGGATCCCTTCGACGGTTTCGGTGAGCGTGGAACCCAACGCCGAGTACGTCGAGCCCTCGGTCACATAGCCGGCCGGCGACCGCTGCAGATAGCGTCGGACCTGGATCATGGCCAACCCCGTACACACCAGGGTCGGCAGCGCCAGCAGCCATGAGTTCAGCACCATCGCGATGACAGTGAAGATGACCGTGGCCCCGGCCAACAGCACGGTGGGCAGCGCCCACTGGGCAGCACCGCTCATCGCGCCGACGTCACGGGTGACCCGGGTGACCAGGTCGCCGGTGCTGGCCTGTTCGACCCGGCCCAGGGGCAACCGCAGCACGGTCCGTACGACATGTTCTCGAGCATTCGACAGCAGATCTTGACCGAACACCGTGGCCGCGAACCGCGCCGAGAAGGTGAGCACCGCCTGGATCGCCACGATCCCGGCCACACCGAGGGCGATCCGGTCAAGCGCGGCCAGATCCGCACCCGGGACGGCCCGGTCCACCAGGCCACCCAGGATCCTGGGCACCACGACACCGGCGACAGCGGCCAAGACGTTGACCAGGATGAGCACCGCGACCAGCCCACGACGGCGCAGGATCAGCTCGGAGATGAATTTCACCACCGAGCGTCCGTCGGCCACGGGCAGCCCTCCGGCACCGCTGCGGGACTGCGCGAACACCGACTGGGCCCGCTCCTCGCGCAGCAGGTGCCGCCGATGCCAGGCGGCCAGCCGCTCCGCAACGGTGCCGGTCGTCGGCGGGTGCAAGACATCGGGGACGGTCCTGGGGTCGGCCGGATCGTCGGCGATGACAGTCCGGTCCTGCCAGGTCTGGGCCGAGGTGGTCGCCAAGTCACTCATTCGACCGCTCCTTCCGCAACGGGGTGCTCATCCATCGCCCGCGACACCACCTGGGTGTAGCGGGGATCGTCTGCCACCTCGGCGAGGCTGCCGGATGCAACCGCGACTCCGTCGGCCAACACCACGACGTGGTCGGCATGGTTCAGCAACAGCGGGGAGACCGAGGTGACCACTGTCGTACGGCCTCGCCTCTCGGCCACCAGGCGTTCGGCGATCCTGGCCTCGGTGTGTGCATCCACCGCTGAGGTCGGCTCCACCAGCACCAGTACCGGAGGGTCGGCCGCGACGGCCCGGGCCAGAACCACCCGTTGCCGCTGTCCTCCGGACAGTCCCCGACCCCGTTCGTCGATGCGGCCCTGCCAGCCGCCGTCGACCGCCTCGTAGACATCTTCGGCTGCGGCCACGACCAGAGCATGCTCAGCCTCTGCGCGAGTGAGACGGCCATGCGGATCAACCGCATCCTGCAAGGTGCCGGCGAACATCGCTGCGCCGGCATCGCTGACCAACACCGTCGAGCGCACATCGGCCAACGAAGCCTCCGCCAGATCGACCCCGCCGAGCGTGACACCCCAGGCCGCGGCAACCAGTTCGCGGTCCTCGGCCTCTGCCTGCGCGACCCGGGCCCGCCGCCGTTCACCCCGCTGTTTCGTCCGTGCCCGAAGATCGTCCTCACCTTCGGTGGCAACCGGTGTGGTGCGTCGGGGCAGGTAGCGGCCCAGTCGATCCGCCAGGGCAGCGGAGTCATCGGGCACGCCACTGACGACCACGGTGAACAGACCGGCCGGGATACGGGCTCCGGTCCGGGCATCCACCAGTTCACCGGTCGGGTCGAGAGGCTGGGGCTCAGCGGGTTCGCTCCACGGCGGCTGCTGGCCGAGGACGGCGACAGCCTTCTGGGCCGAGACGAGGCTGCGGACCCAGTGCTGGGCGGTCCGGAAGATCATCTGCAGCGGCTGCACCATGAACACGGCATAGCCGAAGAAGCTGGTCAGCTGGCCCACAGTCAGCCGTCCGGCCGTGACCTCGTGCACGCCGAGCCAGGTCAACAGGACCAGGAACAGTCCGGAGAAGGCAATGCTGACGGCGTCCAGGATCGACTGGACCAGACCGGCGGCGACGCTGGCCCGGCGGGTGCGCTGGGACTGGTCGGCATAGTTCTCGCCGAAGGTCCGCTCGCCGCCGATGCCCCGCAGGATCCGCAACCCGGCGACAATGTCGGTCGCCATCGACGTCAGGTCACTGTTGCGGGAGCGCTCCACACCCTGGCGCGAGTGCAGGGGCCGCAGCAACGGCAGCGCCGAGGCCAGCAACAGCGGGGAGGTCACCAACACGACCAGCCCCAACAACGGCGAGGTGGTCAGGATCAACACCGCCACCACGATGAATCCGACGACCGCACCGAACAGATTGGCCACGACTTCACTCAGCTGGCCGAACTGTTCGGAGTCGCTGCCCGACACGCTCAGCACCTCACCGGTCGGGGTACGCCGCGGCAACACATGCCCCAACTGGACCGACTTGCGGGTCACCATCTTCTGGGTGGCGTAGAGCGAGATCAGCCAGGTCCGGACCACCCAGCTGTGGGAGAGGACGCCCCCGACGGCACCGATCGCCATCATCCCGAGCAGCAGACCGACCCAGCGCCACAACGCCTGACTGTCGCCGCCGAGGACACCGTCGTCGATCGCCCGACCCACCAGATAGGGGCCGGCGAACTGCGGCAGCAACCACAGGGCGCTCAACACAGCAGACAGGGCCAAGGAGCCGGCCTGCAGCCGAAGCAGCCACAGCAGGAAGCGAGCCGGTGTGCGGGTGTCAGGAATCTGGTCCGCGCGCGGCTCGTAGGCAGTGATCTGGGGTGGGAAGTCCATGGCGACCCCACGCTATGCCCCGACACCGACAATCGGCCACCCGATTTCTTGTGTGCACATCCGTCTCCTCGCCCGGGATCACTGACTGCGGTGTCTCGCCGCCGGTGAACGGCCACCGGTCGGTTTCAGAGCTGCCGCGGCCTAGGATCGGGACCATGTCGGAGAACGAACGCGAAGAAGCCGAATCGACCAACGATGGCGCCGCCATGGCGGCCCAGACCGAGGACGGGCGGGTGATCCTGGTGACCCCCAACGGGATGGCGATCGAGCGTGCCCCGGACGAGGCCGAAGAGGGCAAGGAGGAGGCCGACGACACGACCTCCTCGATCGCGGACATGGTGTCGCAACCGGACAAGGTGATGCGGATCGGGACGATGACCCGCACCCTGCTGGGTGAGCTCAAGTCCGCCCCGCTGGACGAGGCCAGTCGGCAGCGGCTGCGCGACATCCACCGCACCTCGATCGCCGAGCTCAAGGAGGGCATCAGCGCCGAGCTGGCCGAGGAGCTCGAGCGGCTGGCACAGCCCTTCGAGGAGGAGACACCCAGCGAAGCGGAACTGCGGATCGCGCAGGCGCAACTGGTCGGATGGCTCGAGGGCCTGTTCCAGGGCATCCAGACCACTCTGGTCGCCCAGCAGATGGCCAGCCGGGCCCAGTTGGAGCAGATGCGGCGTGCCCTGCCCCAGGGCAATCACCCCACCGGTGGGTCAGGCAGCAGCGGCATGTACCTGTGACCTTCGTCACAACTCACGCCTGAGTGGGGCTGGACGAATCCACCGTCAGCCATGATCACCCCTTGAGTACCCGGCCATACTCATGGGTAACTTCAAAACCGCGCCATGACGCCGATCCGCGCTTCTCGCCACCCGAACGAAAACTTAGGACATCCTCATAGCTACCCAGAACAAGTGGGTACGAATACTCATAACTAATGAGCCTTGAGGCGCAGACAAAGACGGGTTCATGCCCCTACTCGTGAGTATTGCTGCCGCAGTCACCCAGTGAAAATGTTGAGTCAGGCCAAATCGAGGGGAACCTCGCGGCCCCGAAACAACGTCTGAGGCGAGGCCGCCACAGCGGTGACCCAGACAGCAAGAGATTCGGAGACACGAGATGACTGCACTGACCTCCACCACGTCGACCCCGGCCTGCCTGGACGCCAAGGACATCTTCCAGAACCCCCTGCTCGAGGAGCCCCCGACCAGCACCGCAGGCGCCGCCGTCCGTCGCGAATACGGCGCACTGGTCCGCGAGGCCGAGAAGGTCTGCGCCAGCTGCCCCCTGGTCCAGCAGTGCCTCTACGACGCAGTCGTCAAGCATGATGTCTCCGGCCTGTGCGCCGGCACCACCCGCAAGGAGCGCAACGAAATCCGCGCCCGACTGGGAGTCACCGTCGCACCCGAAGACTTCGACACCCTTGCCGGTGTCACGGCCCGCCACCGCCAGGTCGACCACGACGAGGTCGTGCGCCTGCGCCGGGCGAACCCCCACGAGAGCCTCGAAATGTTGGCCCACCGTCTCGGTTGTTCCTTGTCGACGGTCAAGCGTCATCTCCGTAAGGCCCGCACTCAGACCACCGTCACCCCGATCCGCAAGAAGACCGTCCCGACCATGGGGCAGGTCATCGAGGTGTTCCGTCAGGTCAAGGGCCACGCCACCCGCACCCGTCGCAGCGGCCGCGCCGCCGCGGCAGCCTGAGCCCCAACTCGACAAGCCAACCGCTCGACAACCTCACCGTTCTACAGCCTGAACCGAACGGCTCGGCTGCGGCTGCGGGCGACTCGACTCAGGCGAACCAACGGTCCAACTCGACCGCGGTGCCCCACTCGTCGAAGGGTGCGGTGACCGCGTCGGCCGCCGCCTTCACCTCATCAGGTGCTTGGCCCATGGCGACCCCTCGGCCGGCCCAGCTGAGCATCTCGATGTCATTGCGCCCGTCCCCGATTGCCAACACCTGGGACGGATCGATGCCGTGATGGGCCAGCACCGGGGTGAGCCCGGCGGCCTTGTCGACACCTTCGGGAGCGATGTCCAACCAGGCGCTCCAGCCGATGAAGTAGCTGACCCCGTGCAGGCCGAGTTGGCCGGCCAGGTCGAGAAACTCCTCATCGGCCCGGTCCGGGTCGCGGATGATCACCCGTGAGACCGGATGGGCAGCAAGTTCGGCGATCGACTGGACCGTCATCTCGCCACTCAGCTCACCCGGCGGGAAGTGCCCCGACAACCGATAGCCACGACCCACCACCTCCACCGCAATCAACGCCTCGGGAGCCAGCTCTTGGACGCGGGCAATGACCGCCCGCGGGTCAAAGGTGATCTCCTGCCGGACAACGGTCGGTGGATGTTCGACCACCACCGCCCCGTTGGAGGAGACGGCCAGTCCCGGCGGCAGCCCGAGGTGTTCGAAGATTGGCTGGGTGCCGTGCCAGGAACGGCCGGTGGCCAGGACGACCGGGACCCCGGCATCCACGACGCGGCGCACCGATGCCCGTACGGGTTCCGGCATCACCCCGCGCTCATCGACCAGAGTGCCGTCGATGTCGAGCGCGACCAGCTCAGGACGACCGGAGCGCCAGGACCAATCCGCGCCAGCCCCGTCCCTGCCCGACGATGTCATGGGACGAGGACCTCACGCCCACCGAGATAGGGCTGCAGTGCGGCCGGGACACGGACCGAGCCGTCGGCCTGCTGGTGGTTCTCCAGGATCGCGATGATGGTCCGGGTCACTGCACAGAGGGTGCCGTTGAGCGTGGCGACCGGCACCGTTCCCTCCGCGCCACGGGTGCGGATGTTGAGCCGGCGCGACTGGTACTCGGTGCAGTTCGAGGTCGAGGTGATCTCACGGTAGCGCTGCTGGCTCGGCACCCACGAGTAGCAGTCGTACTTGCGGGCCGCGCTCTGTCCCAGGTCGCCCGAGGCGACATCCAGCACTTGGAAGGGGATCTCCAGTGCGGTCAGGAACTCCTTCTCGTACGAGAGGAGTCGCTCGTGTTCGTCCTCGGCCTCGGCCGGATCGCAGTAGACGAACATCTCGACCTTGTCGAACCAGTGGACCCGGAAGATGCCACGGGTGTCCTTGCCGTGTGAACCGGCCTCCCGACGAAAACACGGGCTGTAACCGGCATAGCGGATCGGCAGCTGGTCGGCCTCGAGGATCTCGTCGGCATGCATGGCCGCCAGCGCCACCTCCGAGGTGCCGACCAGGTAGAGGTCGTCAGCCGGCAGGTGGTAGACGTCCTGGGCAGCCTGACCGAGGAATCCGGTGCCGTCCATCGCTTCCGGGCGCACCAGGGCCGGGGGGATCACTGGGGTGAATCCGTTGCGCAACGCCGTCGAGACCGCCAGATTGACCAGGGCCAGCTCCAGTTCGGCGCCGACACCGGTGAGGATGTAGAACCGCGAACCCGAGATCTTCGTCCCGCGTTCCATGTCGATCGCACCGAGGGCGGCACCGAGCTCCAGGTGGTCCTTCGGCTCGAACCCCTCGGCGGCGAAGTCGCGTGGCTGGCCGTGGGTCGACAGGATCTCGCCCTCGTCCTCACCACCCAGCGGCACCTGCGGCAGCACAAGGTTGGGCAGGCTGCGCATCAGCTCGTCGAACCGCTGGCCCTGGGCCGATGCCTCGGCGTCGGCTTGTTTGACCTCCGCGGCCAGTGCCTTGGTCCGCTCCAGCAGCGCGGCTTTCTCCTCGCCCTGTGCGCGCGAGACCTGCTTGCCCATGGCCTTCTGCTCGGCCCGCAGACTCTCGTACGTGCCGATGGCGGAGCGGCGCGCCTCGTCGGCGGCCAGCAGATCATCCACGACGCCCTCGTCCTCGCCGCGCATGCGGAGCGAGTTTCGTACGACATCGGGTTCGGTACGCAGCAATTTCGGGTCGATCACGTCGACAGCCTATCGACTCATGTGCCAAGGGGCACTTGGAAAGATGACGGGGGCGTAGGGTTCGGCCATGGTCCGTCAGCCCCCATCCCGTCGCGGCCTGTTGATCACCGGCGCACTGGTCCTCGCCTTTGTGGTGTGGAGCGTGCTGGTCAACGGCACCGACCTGATTGCCCCGGTCGACCGGCGACTGCTCGCGCCACCGGTCGGTGTGCTGTCCCGTACGGGTCAGGTACTGGCCACCTTTGCGATGATCACCACACCCTGGTTGGTGCTCGGCGCCCTGCTGGTGGTCTCGATCTGGGCAGCCCGCCGGCGGATGCGCAACCTCGCAGTGGCGCTGGTCCTGGCGACCGCACTGTCGGGACTGGTGCCGATGGTGCTGCGCCGGATCGTGCAGCGGGAACGCCCCGAACAGCTGGTCGACATCATGACCACCACCGGATGGGCCTACCCCTCAGGTCACATGGCCGCGATCAGCACCGCGGTGGTGATGGTGACTGCCATCCTCACCGTGACCCGTCAGCCGGGCTCGGTCCGGCGTTGGTGGGCGGTGGGTCGGGCCCTGCTGGTCCTGGCGGTGGCGGTCAATCGCTGGGCACTGTCGGCCCACTGGGTGTCCGACATTGTCGGTGGTCTGCTGGTGGGCGGGGCGAGTGCAGCGATCGCGCTGATCGTGGCTGATGTCCATGTCCTGCCGCGTGACTGGCGTGAACTGGTCGGGCTGGATGCCAAGCCGAGACCGGCCGAGCCGGACGACCCGCGGTGTGCGGTCATCTACAACCCGGCCAAGGTCATCGACTGGGCGACCTTCCGCCGGGTGGTCGACTTCGAACTGGCCAACCGGGGCTATCGCCGTACGTTGTGGCTGGAGACCTCCATCGAAGACCCGGGTCGTGGGCTGGCCCGCCAGGCCCTCGATGCGAAGGTGGACCTGGTGATTGCCGCCGGCGGTGATGGCACGGTCCGTACGGTGTCCTCCGAACTTGCCGGCAGCGGCATGCCGTTTGGTGTGGTCGCAGCCGGCACCGGCAACCTGTTGGCCCGCAACCTCGGCCTGCCCCTGGACGAGACCGACGCCCTGCGGGTCGCGCTCGACGGGCACACCACCGCCATTGACTTGGTCCGGATCACCGTTGACGACGGCGAGCCCGAACACTTCGCGGTGATGGCTGGGGTCGGGATCGATGCGGCCATCTTGGGCGGCACCGATGACAACCTGAAGCGAACCGTCGGCTCGGCTGCCTACTTCGTCTCGGCCGCCCAACATGTCAACCATCCGCCGATGCAGGCCCGGATCCGCGTCGACGACGGCAAGACCTTCACCCGGCGCGCCCTGGTCATGGTGGTCGGCAATGTCGGATTCCTGCAGGGTGGTATCCCGCTGCTGCCCGAGGCCCGGGCCGATGACGGACTGCTCGACCTGCTGATCGCCTCCCCGAAGAACTGGCGGGACAAGGTGTCGTTGACCGCGAAGGTACTCACCCGGCAGGACCGCAATGCGGCCCCGATCGACCGGATCACGGCCCGGAAGGTGGAGATCACCATCGCTGATGTCGAGGAGTACCAGTTGGACGGTGACACCATCGGCTCGTGCCGCAAGGTGGTCTTCGAGGTGGTGCCCGGAGCACTCGCCCTGCAGATGCCCAACAAGACCCAGCGGGTCGGCGCCCAGATGCCGGAAGCACTCAGCGACCCGGCAGCAGCCGGGATGGCAGACTGACCCCCGACACCCCTGAGCTCAAGGAGTAGAGCAATGTCTTCGGAGAAACCGGTTCGCTTCGCCGCAGTTGGTCTCGACCATGCCCACATCTTCGGGCAGGTGAAGGGGATGCTCGGCCAGGGCGCCGAGCTGGTCGGTCTGAGCTCGTACGACCCCCAGGCCGCTGTAGTCGCCCGGATGCGGGAGCTCTATCCCGACACACCGTGGCATGACGACCCCAACGAACTGCTGCACGATCCCTCGATCGACCTGATCGTCACCGCCGCCGTCCCCGACGAACGCGGTCCAATCGCGGTCGAGGCCATGAAGCACGGCAAGGATGTGGTCTCCGACAAGCCGGGTTGCATCAGCTTCGAGCAGCTCGACGCGGTCAAGGCGGCCGTCGAGGCGACCGGCCGGTTCTGGTCGGTCACCTTCTCCGAGCGTTTCGAGGTGCCCAGCGTGGCCAAGGCCGGTGAACTGATCCGCGAAGGGCGGATCGGCACCGTGGTGCAGACCCTCGGCCTGGGCCCGCACCGCGAGGGCGACAAAGCCCATGTCGCCGGCGGTGCCGGACGGCCCGAGTGGTTCTATGACCCGGCCCGGTACGGCGGGATCATCACCGACATCGCCTCGCATCAGTTCGACCAGTTCCTGTGGTTCACCAACTCCACCACCGCCGAGGTCGTCAGCTCGGCCATCGGTAATTTCGGTCACGAGGAGACCCCTGAGTTCCAGGACTTCGGGGAGGTCAACCTGCGCACCGAACATGCTCAGGGCTATGTCCGGGTCGACTGGTTCACGCCTCAGGGACTGCCGACCTGGGGAGACGGGCGGCTGCTGATCCTGGGCACCAAGGGTTACATCGAGCTCCGCAAGTATGTCGACATCGAGGGCCGCCCGGGCACCAACCACCTGTTCGTCGCCGACGAGGCAGGCACCGAGTACATCAACTGTTCCGAAATCACCGGCGGCTATTACCCGGCGCTGATGGACGACATCCGCAATCGCACCCACACTGCTGCCCCGCAGGAGCACACCTTCGAGGTGATGCGGCTTGCCCTGACCGCGCAGGCACAGGCCGAGCGTCGGGGATTCCTTCCGCGCTGAGCCATGCCCGGTCCGTGCGGCTCTACGTGGCCGTACGGACCTCGGAGGACAGGAACCAAGCCTGCTGTTCGAGCTTGGTCAGGTATTCGTGCAGCATGTCCGCCGATGTCGGGTCGTCCTCGTCGACGGCATCGTGGACTTCACGCATGCAGCCGGTAACCACCTCGATGGCCTCGACCACGGTGACGACGGCGGTGTGCGTGCTGACCTCGCCGGCCGGGAAGAGCGGCAACGACGAGTCGCCGGCCACCACGCCGGCGCGACCGTCCGGAGTGGTCTGCAGCGCACGCATGCGTTCGGCCACGTCATCGACGCCCTGCCGTACGATCGCGACCACCTCGTCCAGGTTGAGGTGGATGTCGCGGAAGTTGGGGCCGACGAGGTTCCAATGGGCCTGTTTGGCGGTCAGCTGCAGGTCAATCAGGTTCACCAACACCCGCTGCAGGTTGGCGCGCAGCCGTTCCGGTGCGACGAATCCTGTGCGCACACCGTTGGTGTCGTCGGAGCGGGTGGGAACAACACTGGGCTTGGTCGTGGTCATCGCGTCCATTCCTTCCGTCGCCGACGGCGACGATCGCCGTCGTTGTCCCTCTACCCGGACGGCACGGACCCAAACACCATCGACCCTGTTCAGTCGGTCGAGTCCCTCAGATTGTCCAGCCCCTCAGATTGTCCAGCCACTGCGCGGCGCGGGCGAAGTCATCATTGGCGTTGAGCGGGGCCACCTCATTGGGACGGCGGTCGGCCCGCGGATAGGAGCCCAGGAACCGGACCCGCTTGCAGATCCGGTACAGCCCGGACAGGGCGTGCCCCATCCGTTCATCCATCAGGTGTCCCTCGGCATCGACACTGAAGCAGTAGTTGCCCAGTGCGGTCTTGGTGGGTCGGGATTCGATTCGGGTCAGGTTGATGCCACGGCTGGCGAACTGGTCAAGGATCTCCAGCAATGCTCCGGAGTGGTCGTCACGCTGGTAGAGCACCAGGGTTGTCTTGTCGGCCCCGGTCGGAGCGGGCAGGGGCGCGCCTTGGCGTCGTACGACCACGAACCGGGTTTCGGCACCGGGATTGTCGGCGATGCCGTCCTCGATGATCTCCAGTCCTTGCAGTTCGGCGGCAACCTTCGCGCAGACGGCGACCCGGCCGGGTTCGCTGTCCTGGGCGACCGCCACGGCCGCGCCGGCAGTCGAGCCGGCATGGACCACGGCGACACCGGGGAGGTGTTCGGCCAACCAGCCACGCACCTGGGCGTCGGCGACCGGATGGGTCACCACTTCGCGCACCTGCTCGAGCCGGACCCGATGCCGTACGCACAGCACGAACTCGACCGGGATGGTGACCTCGCCGGTGATGACCAGGTCCTCACTGGCGGCGAGGTGGTCCAAGGTGGCGGTCACCCCGCCCTCGACGGAGTTCTCGATCGGGACCAGCGCGGCCTCGACCTCACCGGCGACAACGGCATCAATGGTGGCAAGCACATCGGGGTACGGGACGGGCTCGGCCGGGTCGGGGCCGGCGAAGGCGTCGAGCTGGAGCAGAGCTTGATGGGTGAACGTGCCCGCGGGCCCCAGGAAGCCGAATCGGGTCCTGTCACCGACGGTGTTCGCGTCATCCATGTTCACGACGTCACTGTAATGGGCGGGCCATTGACACTGGGTTCGGCTCGCTCTAGGTTTCTGAGACATTGGTATTCGCGCCGTCCCATTTTCGGTACGGAGCATGTCCTGAATCTGTCAGCCTTCGACAAGGATCAACGATGAACTGCCGTCCCCTCAAGGTCTCCCGACGTAGCCTCCTCCAGGTGTCCGGAGTGGCTGCCCTCGCCACCGGCGCGGGCGCCTTCAGCATCCGACCTGCCCATGCGGCCACTCCCAACAGCCTCTTCGTCGGTGGTGAGGGTTCGACCAAGGCCTTCGGCCGTACGGCCATGCCGCCGGTCAGCGGTGACTTCCGGATCAGCTTCGACTACCTCTGGCCGGAGGGGACGATGAACTCGTTCTCGGTCTTCGCCTCGTACGACGGCAGCGCCTACATCGGGCCGCGGCTGTTGCAGTCCGGCGACCGGATCACCGTGCTGATCGGCGAGGACAGTGCCGAGCTGGATCAACCGCTCACCGCCGATGCCTGGCACCGCTTCGTGCTGGAGTTCACCGCGGCCGGAGCCCTGACCATCTTCGTCGACGGCGAGCGTCAGACGGCCGGCTCGACCCGTGAGTTCAGCGTCGACCCCGACGCGACCTACGACCACTTCGGCTACATCGGGGACGTGACCAGTTCCGGTTACAACGGGACCGCCCACTTCGACAACCTGGAGGTGGTCGCCGATGGCGAGGTGACCTTTGCCCAGACCTTCGACGACGGTGCCGCCCCGGACTGGACCCAGACCAGCGTCGGCGGTGGCGGCAAGTTCGAACTCTCCGACCCGGCCACCGATGCCGAGGTCGCCGAGCTGTCCGCGTACGAGATCGAGGCAGAAGTCGCGATGGTCGGTGTACCGACCACCATCCGCGTCGCCGGTCGGTCCGAGGAAGGCCGCGGAGTGTGGGTGGACGGGTCAACGGTGTCTTTGACCGGCGACGACTCAGTCCTCACCATCGAGCCGGAAACCGGCGGGTACTTCGCCGTCACTGCGAAGACGGTCGGCATGACCACGGTGACCGCGGCCCTGCCCGATGGGGAGTCGCTCACCGCCGAGGTCGAGGTCGGGACCAGCGAACAGCCCGGGGAGGTGGCGATCAGCACTCCCCGATCGGTGTTCGTCGGCGATCACGTGTTGTTGCGCCGGGTGGTGACCTCGCTCGGCGGTGACCGGATCGATCCGGCAGAGCTGAGCTGGCAATGGTCGGTCTCCGAGGACCTGGCGAGCGTGGACGAGGACGGTGTCCTCCATGCCGCCCGGGCCGGATCGACGACGGTGACGGCGACGGTGACCGGCGGCGGGCGGACGGTCACCGCTGAGCTGGACCTCGACGTCGAGGTGCTGTCGACGGTGAAGACCCGCTCGACCTACTGGACCCCGGAGAAGTTGACCCAGGCCGCAGCCAACATCGCTGAACTGGATTGGGCCGCGGGCATCCGCGACGCCGCTGTGCAAGAGGCCGAGCCCCATGTGGCACGAGAGTTCGCGGACCTGTGGGCGCTCATCCCGTCCCAGAAGATTCCGCGCAGCTATTCCTTCACCAGTGACGAACAGGCCGGTTGCCTCAATTGTGGTGAGGAGGTCCACCAGTACGGCCAGTACCCGTACACCGCCGATGTGTGGGACGAGCCGTGGAAGGTGACCTGCCCCAACTGCGACCTGTCGTTCCCGACCAACGACTTCGCCGCCTACTATGCCGGCGGTCTGGACGAGTACGGCTTCTTCGATCCCGAGCTGGCCCAACTGCACAATGACCAGCTCATCGCCGACGGCGGCAAGGGCAACCTGGTCAATGTGAGCTACCCCGACCGGGGCGAGGACTGGGGCGTCGACGACGGCGCTGGCACGGTGTTGGACTCGGGAGCGCGGTACACCCCGATCGCCTACTACGTCCACTGGCACCTGTGGCAGGGCGGCGAGCTGCAGGTGGCCATCCGTGCGCTGACCGAGGCCTGGATCCACACCCAGGAGCCGAAGTACGCCGCGGCCGGGATCGTGCTGCTGGACCGGGTCTGTGATGTCTACCCCGACCTGGGGCTCGACGAGTGGCGTTACCAGGACGGCTACCGCAACAGCAACGGCAACACCAACCGAGGCAAGGCCGTCGGGTCGATCTGGGAGACCGGGATGATCCGTGACTGGCTGCTGGCGGCTGATGCCTTCCATCCGGCACTGACCGGCCAGATCGCGCCCGAGGTGACCGCTGCCCTGCAGTACCTCGACGGTGCCTCGCAGCTAATGGACAAGACCAATCCTCAGCGCGTACTGCGCAACATCGAGGACGGGCTGTTGCGCGAGATCCTGCCGGCGGTCAAGCGAGCCGAGATCCGCGGCAACAACGGCATGCACCAGGCCACACTCGCCCTGGCGGCGATGGTGCTGGACCATCTGCCCGAGACACAAGAGATGTTGGACTTCGACTTCGCCAGCGGCGTTGCGACCGGCACCGAGGTCACCGGCGGCAACCTGGGCACCACCTTCGTCGACCTCGTCGATCGGGACGGGAACGGCAACGAGGCAGCGCCGGGTTACAACTCGTTGTGGCTGCGCAGTTTCACCCTCACCGCCGACTATCTGGCCGGTTACCGGCTCGACGGGTTGCCGGTCTACGACCTCTACAGCAACCCGAAGTACCTCAAGATGTTCGAGGGTGTGTTCCCGCTGACCATGCTCGGCACCTACACCCCGACCATCGGTGACACCGCCTCCACCGGCAACCCGGTGCTCAGCATGGCTGCCGATGAGATGACCAAGGCCTTCGTCCAGACCGAACGACCGATCTTTGCCCAGGTGCTGCACCGGCTGAACGGCGACTCCTCGGCAGGACTGCGGCTGGGCATCTTCGATGCCGATCCCGACGGGTTGGCCGAGCGGGTGCAAGAGGTCGTCGACGAGCACGGGCCGTGGACCGAAAGTTCCAGGATGCTCACCGGTTACGGCTTTGCCGCACTGCGCGACGGTGAGCCACCGGCGCCATCGCCGGACGCCGGCACCGAGTTGTCGTTCGCGACGATGACGGTCGTGTCCGGGTCGCAGCCGACCAAGTACTTCTCGTCGAACCAGACCGTCCAGTTCGAGGCGAGTACCGTCGGCGATGAGGTCACCTTCGGCTTCAATCTGCCCACAGCGCTCAACGACACCGTCACTCTGGGGATCTGGGCCGCAGGGAGTTACGGCGTCTACGAGGTGCGGTTGGACGACGAGGTGCTGGTCGAGGAGATGTCCTTCGCCGGCTCGGGGGCGGTGAATCAGGATCTGGGTGAGATGGCGCTGGCACCGGGTGAACACACGATCAGCTTCACCCTGGTCGAGGCGAAGCCGGGTCCGAAGGCAGGTTTCCGCACGCTGACCATCGGCGAGCCGAGCGACACCGTCGACCACGGCACCGCACGGGGCACGACGGTCTACTTCGGCCGCAACACCGGCCATGGCCACCGGGACAATCTCAATCTGGACCACTGGGCGTACGGCATGGATCTCCTGCCTGACCTGGGCTACCCGCGCTATGCCAATGCCACCGACATGCATCGCAAGTCGCTGGTGCGCAACACGATCAGCCACAACACGGTGGTGGTCGACGACCAGGAGCAGCGCGATGTGGTCGTCTCCGATCCGCAGCTGTTCGGCTCCAGCGGTGACGTCCAGGTGGTCGAGGTCGACGGCTCAGTCGCCTACAGTGCGACCTCGCTGTACCACCGGACCGCTGTTCAGGTGAGGATCGACGACCAGCGGTCCTATGTGGTTGACCTGTTCCGGGTGAGCGGCGGCTCACGACATCTCTACAGTTTCCATGCCATGCAGTCATCGGCCGTGGTGACTGACGGCATCTCCCTTGCTGCGCAGAAGAATGCCGACGGCGACTATGTCGGCAGCTATGCCGGGGCCGATGTCTCGTACGACGACACCGTCGACGACCCAACCGGACACAGCTACTTCTGGGACGTCGACCGCAACACCGACGGCGGGTCGGACTTCTCGGTGACCTGGCAGGAACTGCGCGACACCTGGAATGTTCACGGGGCCGGGGTCGGGGAACCGACCGACATCAACGTCCGGCTACGGCTGCTCGGCGAGTTCTCCGATGTGGCGCTGGCCAACTGTGAACCCCCGCAGAACAAGCCGGGCAACCCGACCTCGCTGCGCTACCTGCTGGCCCGATCAAAGCCGCAGGACGAGTCGAGTGTGTTCACCGGAGTGATCGAGGCCTTCCGTGGTGACTCCGCGATTGCTTCGATCGAGGCGGTCGAGGTCACCACCGTCGACGGATCGGAGGTGGCCGACACCGACGTACGCGCTCTACGGGTGAAGCTCACCTCGGGACGGGTGGATCTGATCGTCCACGCACGGGACCGCTCGCAGACCTACCTGGTCGACGGACATCGCTTCCGTGGTGGTCTCGGCGTCCTGCTCGATGACCAGGTCCGCGTCTTCGACGGGACCGAGTTCGGGCGGGTCCTCGGTCAGCTGGATGCCCTGACCGGGACGATCGTCGACTTCACCAAGGAGTTGAGCTCCGAGAACACCGTCACCGTGTCGATTGATCCGGACCAGGCGTGGCAGGTTGAGGCCGATTCGCTGGTCGGGCGCTACCTCCACGCCGAGAACGACGGCGAGGGCAACGCGGTCTACCGGATCGAAGGAGTGTCCGGGTGGGACTCCGATGAGGTGGTGCTGTCGCTGGGCACCGTGTCGCCGGTCCGTGCCCATGCCGATCCCGACGACCTCGATGCCGGGTACACCTATGACCTGGCCGAGGGCCGCACCTGGCGGATCCCTCTGCAGCAGGAGGAGCCCACCGACCCTGCTGCCCGACTGACCGCACTCACCGCCCACTTCGCCGACGAGCTCGCCGCGGCCGGCGCCCGAGAGGTGTCGACCCTCACCGGAGTCGCCGCACGCCATGCCGCAGCCAAGCGGGACGAGGCTGCGCGCAGTGTCGTGGAGAAGATCGCCGACGCCCTCGCCGCCGATGCGGTTGAGGACAAGGTCGGAGCGGCCGGCACCGGCTGGCTGCGCGCCACCGCCGCCGGCTGGTTGGCGAACCTCAGCTGACCCGAGTGGCCCCTCCTGATGGCGCATCACCGCCGTCAGGAGGGGCTCCGCTCAGCGGGTGGCGCGGCCTGTACGGCTGATCGTGATCCGTTCGTCGGTGGTGATCATGCCGTCGGCGACCAGCTGTGCCAGCTCCTGTTCGCCGGACGGCAGATTCGGTTTCCCTGCTGGGTATGCAGTCCCGACGACATCAGCCAAGGTCCTGTCAGGCCCGACGAATCGGTTGGGCACGGTCGTGGCCTGGTCCCGTACGTGTACGAGCCAGTGGCCGTCGACCCGTTCGAGCGTCGTCGGGACCACCTGTGCATGGTTGAGCGGGTTGGAGAATCCGTCCTCGTAGACCAGGACCCACAGCGAACCGTCGGCCGACAGCGCTGCCCGCCTGACCCGCAGGCCGTCGCCGAGCCGTTCGGCGCGGGTGAAGGACAGCGGATCGACCACGAACAGACCGCTCTGTGCGACGGCGTAGAGGTGACCATTCGGGTGAAGCATGATGTCGCCCGAGCCCGGCCCGGTCTCGCCGGAGATCCCGGGCAGCGCCAGTGTCCGGCCGAGGTCAAAGCTGGCCAGGTCGACCTCGAAGACGGTGGTGTCAGCCAGCCCGATGAGCCGGCCGTCGTGGACCAGGAGTCCGGTGATGCTGCGGGCATCCTCGACCGGCACGAGCCGCTGCACGATCGCGTGGTTCTCCGGATCGAGCTCGACAAGCTCGGCCGAGCCGGAGACCGGGGAGGTGCCGGTGCCGCCAGAGCGGCTCGACCCGGCAAAGACTCGGTCCCCGGCGAAGGCCAACGAACACATCGAGTGGTCCTCGACGACCGGTCGAGTCAGCGTGACCTCTCCGTCGGCCAGGTTGATCGCGGTGACCGCTCCCCCACGCATGCCGTAGTCGGGTTGGGACGTCGCCCAGACCCGGCCCTCGTGAACCACAACCGAGTCGGGCCGGATCTGATCGGCCAGGGTGCTGAGCTCGGCGAGGGTGCGCGGGTTGGTGGCTGATCCCTCCTCGAAGGGGCGGTACTCCTTGATCGAGCCGGACGGGTAGGTGCCGGCGTACAGGGTGTTGTCCCCGCCCCAGCCCCAGCCCTCGACCTGACCGAGCCGCACGATCGGGCTGATCTCACCGGAGGCGACGTCTCGCTTGACCCCGTTGCCGTTGAGGAATGCGTTGATCACGACGGTCCCGCCGTCCGGAGCAACGGTCACATTGCCGAGCGGGCTCGGTGATGGCGCCAGCTCGAAGGTGTAGTTGCTGGAGGTGTCAGCCTGCAGATCGAAGCGGAAGGCGCCGGCCGTGTAGTTGCCGCTGAAGGCGTACAGCACGTCACCATCGTCCTCGACGGTCCAGCCGTAGCCGATCAACGGGAGGTTGCCGGTGGTGTGCTCGGTGGCAACAGCGGTCCGCGACGCAATGTCGTAGTACGCCAGCACCCGAACCGTGTCGGCCACCGACCCGAACCAGACCTTGCCGTCCCGGGCCTCGGACACACCGCGACCCATCTGCTGGTAGGTGCGGGTGACCTCGCCGGTGACTCCGTCGAGAATGTCGACCTCGGCGGCGGTCGCTGCGTCGAAGACCCTCAGATGGAGGTTGTTGGTGACGAAGACATGCCCCTCGGCGAAGTCAAGGTCACTGATCGAGGACCCGGTGAACGGCACAGCCGGAGCGACCTGGGTGAGGGCACCGGTGGTGAGATCCTTGCGATACAACTGCGGGCTCGCCTGGGTGCCGACCCACAGAGCATGGTGGTCCGGATCGTACGCAGTCGCCCGGGCGTACTGGATCGCAGTGTCGTCGGTGATGCGACCGAGATCGCTGAAGCCGTCATCGGGGTGGTACGACCAGATGTGCGCGTCGGGATAGGTGCCACCGTAGATCGTACCGTCGGGAGCCGAACTCAGCCCGTACAGGAACTGCGCAGCCGACGTCGGGGAGCCGACGTTCTCCATGGTTTCGCTGTCGGGGTGCCAGCGATAGAGGTCGCCGTTGTTGTAGGTGCCGACGTAGACCGTCTGGTCTGGCGCGACGGCAATGGTCGGTCCGCCACCGGCGCCCGTCATGTTGGGGGCACCGAGCGCCTCGGCGGGGTCGGTGACCGTGCTGATGGTGAGTGCAGAGTTCTCGCCCTGAGCGGGGCCATAGGCGACGAGTCGGCCGTCAGCCAAAGTGCCGAAGGCCCCTTCGACGACGGTCAGTGAACTCATCGGCGAGCCGAGGTCGGTGATCTCGGCGCCGGGCAGAGCAGGGGCAGCTGCGGGGATCCGGGCGTGGGCGGTGATGGAATGTCCGCCGAGGGACAGTGCGGCGCCTCCGATGGCGCCGAGAGCGAGTGCGTGACGACGGGTGGGCACGGGGACCTCTCCTTTGATCGGTTGGATGTCCACCGTAGGCCCTTCCGAAGCGCTTTGGGAAGATGCTATCTTGACTTCCGAAGCGCTTCGGAGGACGAGGCGGCAAGGAGGAGGAGCGACGATGCCCGCAATGGGTTCCAAGAAATTCAGTCGCCGTGCCGTGATGGCCGGCTCAGGTTTGGCAGCTGCAGGCGCGGTGGTGGGGTGCCGGAGTGAGGCGGAGCCCGGCGGCGGTGAGTCCAGTGGCGGGTCAGCCGCCAAGGAGTTGACTCTGCCGGACCACATCCCGTTCGAGGGCGTGACCCCGGAGTTCCCGGCCAAGGACGGCGGTGTCCCGCCGGGCTACATCGAGTTGCCCGAGCCGGCACCGACGGTGGGCAATGTCCCGTTGCCGAAGATCGAGCCGCTGACCATGATGCTGCAGGGTGCGCCGCCGGCGGTCGCGTTCGCCAGCAACACCCGCTACCAGCGGATGGTCGAAGAGGGCGGGGTCGAGTTCAACGTGCAGTGGGCACCGTTGGCCGAGTACCGCAACAAGTTCCAGGTGGTGATGGCCTCCAACGACATCCCCGACCTGATCCAGATCGACAACGTCCCCCGGCTGCCGGAGGTCCTGGAGGCCAACTTCACCGAGCTGAGCGAGTTCATCGGTGGCGACAAGGTCGCCGACTACCCCGGTCTGGCCAGCTTCCGTCCTGACGTGTGGGAGTCGTCGATCGTCAACGGCGGCCTGTGGGGTGTGGCTCGGCCCCGGCCATCGCGTGAGGGCAAGGTCATGTTGGCCCGCGGCGATCTCCTCAAGCGTCACGGCATCAACGAGACACCGGTCCTCAACGACGGCGAAGACTTCGTTGCCCTGTTGGAGGAACTCACCGATCGACCCAACAACTACTTCGCCCTGGGCTCCGATCCCGGCATCTGGCTGATCGATCTGCTCAAGGAGATGCACGGCACCCCCAACGGGTGGCGGATCGACTCGTCGGGCAACTGGATCAACGAGGTCGAGACCGACGAGCTGAAGGCCGCGATCGAGAGCGCCACCGCCATCTGGGAGAAGGGATTCCTGCACCCCAACTCGGTCACCGAGCCCGGCAACAACTACGTGTGGTGGTCCGGCGACACCACGACCCTCTACATCGACGGAGTCGCCGGCTGGGGCACCCATGCCCGTGGCTTCCCCGAGTGGGAGGTCACCGGGATCACCGTCCCGAAGTGGGAGGGCGGCGGCGCGGCGATCAAGCGTCTCGCCCAGGGCGGCTACACCTTCTACACCGCCATCCGCAAGCAGTCCTCCCCCGACAGGGTCCGCGAGATCCTGCGCTTCATGGACTACATCGCAGCCCCGTTCGGCACCCAGGAATGGCGTTCGGTCAACTACGGCATCGAGGGTGAGCACGTGGACTACGTCGACGGCGCTCCGGTGCCCACCGACCTGGCCACCCAGGAGAATTTCAACATCGGCTACCTCGGCGCCCAGGCCAGCGCGCAGCTGTTCGTCCCGAACAATCGCGATCTGGTCCAGGCCCAGCAGGACTACCTGGCTGAGGTGTTGCCGACCGGCGAGGCCGACGCGGCTTCCGGTCTGTACTCCGAGACCGACTCGACCAAGGGTGCCATTGAGGATGTCCGCGTCCGCGACACCATCCGCGAGATCATCCAGGGCCGCAAGACGATGGAGGACTGGGACCGTCAGGTCAGCGACTGGCGCAGCAAGGTGGGCGACAAGGCCCGCGAGGAGTACGCCGCTTCCGCTGAGTGATCCATCCCCCACCCCCGGGCACACCGCCGGCCACATCCCGTGGCGGTTGGCCCGGGGGTGGTCCCATCTCGGCACCGACTCCCGGGCGATAGGGTTCGGCACATGTCCGATGCGCAGCCAACCGATGATCCGTGGGCACGACTGGACTTCGATCGCGTGGCCCGTACGGGAGATCCTGAGGTCATCTTCGGCGCCGGAAAGACCCCGGCGCAGATCGTTGACCTGTTGGTGACACTTCATGCTGCCCACGGCAATCGCGCCGTACTGGCCACCCGACTGACACCGCAAGCACAGCAGCTGGTTGCCGACCAGATCCCGGCGGCCGTGGTCGACCCCACGGCCCGGACGGCAACGCTGGGACCCCTGCCGAAGCCGTACGGGACAGTGGCGGTGATTGCGGCGGGCACCTCCGACCAGTGGGTGGCAGCAGAGGCCGCGACCACCGTCGCCTGCTACGGCGCCGGGGTGCAGCGGATCAACGATGTCGGCGTGGCCGGGATCCATCGGCTGCTGGAGGCCAAACCCGAGTTCGATGCCGCCGATGTGCTGATCGTGGTGGCCGGCATGGAGGGGGCGCTCCCCTCGGTGGTGGCCGGGCTCACCGGCACGCCCCTGGTCGCCGTCCCGACGTCGGTCGGCTACGGTGCGAGCTTCGGCGGCCTGTCCGCTTTGCTGTCCATGTTGAACTCCTGTGCGCCTGGCGTCGTGGTCACCAACATCGACGGCGGATTCACCGCAGGCGTCCATGCTGCCCGGATCGCACGGAACTCTGCGGCTGCCCACCTCGAGAAGGATCACTGAATGTCTGTTGCCTGGTTGGACTGCAGCGCCGGGGTCGCCGGCGACATGCTGCTCGGCGCCCTGCTCGATGCCGGCGCAGATCTCGAGATCGTGCGGGCTGCTGTGCAGCAGGTCGACCCGGTGCTCGATGTCACAGTCGAGACCACCGCCCGGCACGGCATCACCGCTACCAAGGCGACCGTGATCGACACCAGCACAGGCATGGCAGCTGACGCCACCGAGCCGGCGAACATCGGGCACCACCAACCGCACAGCCACGCCCACGACCATCCCCGCGATCACGCGCACCCCCACGATCACGCGCACCCCCATGAGCATGTGCGTCCTCATGAGCAGGTTGGGGCGCACGGGCGTCCGTGGGCCGAGGTTCGGCGCCTGATCACCGAAGCTGGCCTGCCCGAGATCGTGACCCGTCGCAGTATCGGCGCCTTCTCTCGGTTGGCCGAGGCCGAGGCAGCGGTCCACGGCACCACCCCTGACGAGGTCCACTTCCACGAGGTTGGCGCTCTCGATGCGATCGGCGATGTGGTCGGATGCGTGGCGGCGTTGGACAATCTCGGGTTGACCAGCCTCTCCGCCTCGGTGGTGACGGTTGGCTCCGGTGAGCAGACGCTGGGCCAGCACGGGCGGATCCCGATCCCGGGGCCGGCCGTCACCCACCTTGCCCGGGCTGCGCGGATGCCGATCGTCGGGGGCCCGGTCACCATGGAGATGACCACACCGACCGGCGCGGCGCTGCTGGCCGAATACGTCACCTCGTACGGCCCGGCTCCGGTGATGACGATCGACCGGGTCGGCGTCGGGGCCGGCACGCGCGATCCGCATCGTTTGGCCAATGTGGTCAGAATTCTCGTCGGTTCCGTGGCCAGGGCCACCATCCCGACCGAGGAAGCACTCGTGTGGGAGTGCAATGTCGATGATCTCGACCCACGCATCTGGCCCACGGTCCTCGGTGCGCTCCTGGAGGCCGGCGCCGCCGATGCCTGGCTGGTGCCGATCATCATGAAGAAGGGTCGACCGGCCCATGAGCTGCGTGTGCTCGGCACCCTCGGTGACCGCGACGCCCTGCTCGCGGTGATCGCCCGCCATACCTCGACCCTGGGCATCCGCGAAGTTGCCGTCACCAAACATGTGCTGGATCGCCGCGTCGAGACGGTCACCGTTGACGCCCATCCGGTACGGGTGAAGCTTGGCCTGGTCGCGGGTCGGGTCGTCAATGCCCAGCCAGAGTTCGAGGATGTGGCGGCGCTGGCCGCTGAGCGTGGGATCCCGGTCAAGGTGGCGATGGCCAGGGCGACTGCTGCGGCGTCGGACCTGTGGGAGTCAGCTCCGGGTCAGTGAGCTACGCAGCGCCTCGTATCCAGCGAGGTATTCATCGGTGAGGCTCGCTCCGAGCAGGTCGAACCACATGACCAGATGTCCACTGGGCAAGGGAATCAGGATGATCGTGGCCTTGGCTCCGACCGCATCGGGAAGGCCGGTGAGGTCACCGGTGATCTGCCAGGTGTCCTGCCCCACCGGCGATGCCTGGCCGACGCGGTTCGTCCAGGTCGCCGGACCCTTCACATAGCTGGTTTCGGCCAACCGGTCGGCGAGGTCGTTCGCCCGCTGCTCGAGGGTTTCACCGGGATGCAGGGGATCGGCCAACCCGAACAGGGCCATCCCGTCCCGGCCGGGATCGGAGAACACCCCACGGCAGCGCAGCAGGCCGATGGTCTCGCTGACATCGGGCCCGAAGGTGACCATGTCATCGGGCACTTCGACCGAGACCGCGCCGCCGACGGTCCACCGGTCACGGTCACAGCGCACGCTCAGGTCCGGCGGGACATAGCTCTGCGACGGGACCGATGCCGTCAGCGCGACCCGCTGCCCGTACGGGGCGCCGATGATCACCAGTCCGGCAATGACGACCACCAACGTGACGAGGCCCATCACCGTACGGGCGGCAGCGCCGAAGCGAGGACCGGGTACGGGCGCAATCTCGGTGCCCGCCCGGGGATCGGCACCAGCCTCAGCCTGGGGCGGGGGCGGGGCGTCCGGATCGTCGGACAACCACGCTGTCCAGGCCGTGCCGGTCCACCAGCGCCACACGTCATCGGCGCCAGCCGGGTCGGGACGCCATCCGGCATCGGCGATTGCTCTGACAGGCACGGGCCCAGCCTAGAGGATGCCGCCCCGACCTTCGGCCGCTCAGGAGTCGCTGTTCTCGATCCGGAACGTACTGTGGCCGGTCCATTCGCTGAAGGGGGTGTACACCATCCGTACGGTGTCGCCGACCACCTCGAAGCCCGGATCGACACCGTCGAGGACGAGTGCGGTGCGTCCTTGGTGGGTGCTGAGCTCGGCGATCCGATAGGTGTATGACGGGCCGCTCGGATGACTCACCACCACGGTGCGACCGACCGCCCACTGCGCCACAGCGGCGTCGGTGAGGATGGCGTCGACACTGTCTCCACCGATCATCCGCAGCGTTCCCCGTACGGTCCCGGTGATCGGGCCCTCGGCACTGACCTGCTGACCATGGGCTGACAGGGACGTGCCGGAGACCAGATGGAGACCGACCACCTCGTCTTCCAGGATCCGGACCCAGCCGAGTTGGCCGGTCAGGGTCACACCGGCCGCCGTGATCGTCGCGGCACTGTCGTGGGTCGACAGCACGATGTCCACCTCCCCGGTGGCGTGGCTGATCTGCATCGCTTGGTCGTCGCTGCCTCCGTCATGGTCCAGCAGGGCCACCCCGGTGATCGCCGACTCCGCACCGATGGCGATGGGCTCGATCACGGTCACGAAGGCGGTGTCGAGATCTGTACCGTCCCGGCGCACCACCAGCGAGGGCATCGTGTACTTCTCTGCCTCGGCGTTGGTGTCTTGGGCGTCACCGTGCAGTCGGGTGGAGCGCATGGAGGGCGAGCGACCGAGGAAGAGGTGGGAGTCGCTGCCGGCCATGCCCTGCAGCCGCAGACTTGCGCCCGGGCCGTCGTCGAGCTCGGTCGAGACGGTGACGTCGAAGGCGCCGTCGGTCAGCTCTGCGGTCTGGACCTCCTTGATGTGCATGTAGGCAAACCAGTGACCCTCGGCCGAACCGAACTCGGTCTCGTTGGTGGGTTCGACGACTTCGGTGCCCGGCGGCAGGAGTCGGTCGCTGTAGTCGGTGAGAGTGGCCGGGGTCGCCATGAAGGCGTCATGATTGGCGTCGCCGTGGAAGGCGAGTTCGTGACGACTGCCGCCACTGACCCGGAACAGGTCCAGCACATAGCCTTCGTCGCGGGTGGCGCCGGGAAGCCCGATCGACCAGAGCTCTCGCTCGTACCGGCTGGTCTGCGGGTAGGCAGTGGTGTAATCGGCGCGCATCACCTGCACGCCCGGGTCGGCATCGTCGAAGATGCTCACCGAGCCGCCATCCATCGCTGACTCACGGTCAAGGTTGGCACTGTCGACGCTCACCGTGTTGTGCGCGAGAGTGGACTTTCCCCAGGTGGAGAAGCGGGTGTGGGTGTATCCGATGTCTGGGAGGAGCTCCTGCCCCTCGGCCCACAGCGTCAGGCTCAGCGCATCGGAGTGGGCGTGATTGCCGTACTGCGGGGCAGCGGTCAGGTTGACCTGCGAGGGATTCGGCGCTGCTGCCACGTCCCGCACCGTCAGTGTGGTGACGCCCATCTTGTAGCCGGTCGCCTCCTTGCCCCGTCCGATGTTGCGGAAGGTCAAGGTGTGCTGGCCGGCGGTCAGGGTGAGCCGTGCCACCGTGAACGGCGTCGCCACCGCAGGGCTGGGGCCGTAGAAGTCATGGCTGCCGTGGGCGATCCCGTCAACGAGGATCTCGTAGATGCCGTAGTAGTAGACGTGGACCGGGGTGATCTCGATGTCGTAGTCCCGTTCGGCAGCCACCTCGAAGGCCCAGGTGACTTCCTCACCTGAGGTGTCGGCCTTGAGTTCCTGGGTCTGGTTGCCCCCGGGGATGGTGACCACGGGCACGGTCTGGGACTCGATCACGAGATCCACGAAGGGCAGGGCGAACCCGTCGTCATCATCGGCCGGCAGTGCCGATCCTCGCGACAATCGCTGCACCTTACTGGCGCTGAGCAGGGTCGACCCGATGGTGTGATCGGGATCGGACTCGGTCGCCGAGGCCCACGCATCGGCCAAGGGCAGCAGGTGCCCGTCCGGATAGACCCAGATCGATGGGATCTTCAGTCCCCGTTGGATGATCTCGAGTTCGGCGGCCATGTCCAGGTTGTCGAATCGATCGCCGGTGCGGGGGGACTCGTACCCGTCCGGATCGCTCCATCCCGCAACGGTGTCGGCGACGATCATCGGGAGCTTGGAGGCTTCGCGATGGTAGTGCAGTGTGACCTCGCGCCAGAACCCGTCGAACAGGAAGCTGTGGCGGCCGTACTCGCGGCCCCACTCGACCACCTCATGGACCAGGCTGGAATCCCCGAGCACCCACGAGGACATCGCGTAGCCGTTGTAGCTGGCTGCGTCCTGATTGCCGTACGAGGTGGGAAGGGAACGGCGAAAGTCCAGAGCGGGACCGATCAGGTCGTCCACAATCATCGCCTTGACGTCCACGCCGAGTTCGTCGGAGAGCACATCCAACGCATCAGTACGCACCACCTTGCGCAGTGCTCGGGCCAGTCCGGTGATCCCTCGCGGGTCCGAAGCCGTCCAGTTCGTCATGGAACCGCCCCAGTAGTAGTGCCGTGGCGTCGACCGGGCATCGACCGGTCGGTTGAACCCCGGGTACTCGTTGGTGGTGACCCAGTGTGGATACACCTCCGCGAACCGATGCACGACCCGGGCGGCGCCCAACGGGTCCTGGTCGGCGAACTTCTCGAGAGCCAGATAGAGGTGCTCCCGCCGGTGATGACGCAGATGGGCGTCGAAGAAGTAGCGGTGACCGGCGTCGTCCTCGTACCAGGTGAAGGTCACATCCTCACCGAGTTTGTTCTTGACGGTGACGCTGTTGTCCTCCGGGTAGTCGGGATGCGGATAGACCGTGCCAGTGGATGTCGCGACCAATGTGTCCGGATCGTCGATCGACCAGGTGAACAGGTGGTCCGGCCGCTGGTCGGGGGTTTCGGGGACGCCGCAGTAGCGCAGGCCTGCTTGTTCGGGAACCAGGTCAATCAGTTTCTGGGCCTCGGCGCTGGCTGGTGCGGGAGCCACAGACTCCTCCGGGACCGGCGGCACCGGTCGATTTCCGGGAAGCTGGTCGCCGGCGGTGATCAGCGAGTCACGGTCAAAGGTGACCAGGCTCTGGATGTCGACACCGGTCCGACAGCGGCTCACGACCTCGATCGCGTACAGGCCCGGCGCCAACGGTGCCGGATGGTCGAACTCCGCACTGAACCAACGTGCGGCGTCCACCTCGGCCTCGACCTGCACCGCAGGCTGGTGTGGGCTGTGCCACCACAGCTCGAACTCGTCGACCCGGGTGTGGTCCGGGTGCTGCCAGTGGAGGCGTTTGCGCGCAAAGCTCAGATACTCCAGCGTCGCCGCCTCCATGGCCGAGAGCGCGGTCGGAGCGGACGAGCCCGACGCCGTCGGCGGAGCGGTCAGGAAGACCAGAGCGGCGCGGTCCTCGTCGACGATGTGGGTACGGACCGGGGCCGCATCGCCACCGGTGTACCAGTTGCTGGAGGTTCGTACGGGGGTGCGACGCTGGTCGCCGGTGCGGACATGTCGTTGTGGTCGATGACCACGTTGAGTCGTACGGCCTGGCCCGCCGGGTCACCGGTGATCGAGAGGTCGGCCAACGGTACGGCGACGGCGCAGGTGATCAGGTCGTCCCCGACCTCGACCCGGTGGGCGGGATCGACGACCGGTCGAACCGTGCCACCCCACTGGTGGGTGAACGGGACCGTCGCCTCGGCGAGGGGGACGGTGAGGCTGCGGAAGCCGCCGGTCTCGCCGCGAATCAGGCAACTGGCATAGGTGGCTGTCTTCGCCGCTTCCCCAGAAACCGTCAACCCGATGAGCAGCTCGCTGTCGGTGTGCACGACCTGCGTCGCCACCGGATCGGTCACGGCAAAGTCAAAGAAGCTGGTGGTGTGCTCGCTGACCGGGCCGGCCCATCGCGGATCGCTGAGCGGGGTGTCAACGGTGATGCCGTCTGCTGGGGTCGCGGTGAAGGCCAGGTCGGTGCGAGTGCTGACCTCTGGGTGGTCCAGCTCGAACTGCGGCCCGCTCGGGACGGCATGAGCTGCAGCCGGTGGTCGCAGCAGACCTGCCGCGGCAGTGGCGGCCGAAGCCGCGACGAGAAAGGAACGACGCTTCATTGAATCTCCCAAGTGGGTGGGCCGCCCGTCGGGGACGGCCGGTGCGGACCGGACCGCGATCGCTGCGGCCAACCGCGAGTCTGCTGCACGAGCTCTGCGATTGTCAATGATCAAGCGCAGTACATGCTACGCTGCACGTATGACGCATGATCACTCAAGGATGAGCGTTCGAGAAGTTTCTCGACGTGGAGTACTGGGTCTGGCTGCCACAGCGGCGCTGGCCGGCTGCAGGAGCACCCCGGGCACTCCACGCGATACGTCGAGCGGTCCCGATTCAACCGAAACCGACCTGCTACCAACCTATCGCCCGGCCGAGGTCGTCACCCCTGATCTGCCCGGCACAGCGGATGCAATGGCGGGCTACTACACCTACCCCGCCGATCCGTCGCCGGCGTACGACGAGCCTCCGGCGACGACCCTGGGGACGGTCGCCATGATGTATCCCAGCTTCCGCCCAGCGCCCCCGACACCGCCACAGAACACCTTCTGGGCGCAGCTCCAGGACGACCTCGGGGCCGAGGCCAAGCTCCAGGGCATCGCCTCGGGCGACTACACCGCGAAGTTCCAGGCGCAGGTGGCGTCCGACGACCTGCCTGATCTGGTCGCACTACCGCCGACTCTCCCTGACCGCGAACGCGTCCTGACCTCGGTGTTCGCCGATCTCACCCCGCTCCTGTCCGGGGATGCTGCCGACGAGTTCCCCTTCCTGGCCAACATCCCCAGCTACTCCTGGGGATCATCCGTGGCCGAGGGCACGCTCCGTGCGGTACCGCAGCACCGATCCCCCACCGGCGGTTCACTGTTCAAGCGGACGGACCGTTTCGACGACACCGGCGCCAATCCGGAACCGAGCAACCTGGACGAATTCGTCGAGACCCTCGCTGCGCTGAGCAATCCGGACGACAACCGGTGGGCCCTGTCCACCGTGCCGCAGCTGCACAACCAGCTCGCCGCCATGATGGGCGGCCTGAACCAGTGGGGCCACTCCGACGACGGCACGTTGATCAGCGCCTACCAGCACCCGGCCTACCGGGAGGCGCTTGAGCTCACTGCCGATCTGGTCTCACGTGGCTACACCCACCCAGGAGGGACGACCGCGACCACCGCCGACAACCGCGGCTTCTTCACCTCCGGCGCCACGGCTCTGCTCTTCGACGGGTACGCCGCATGGGAGATCTTGGCCCCCGACCTGCCACAGCGCAGCCTGTTGGGCTTCCTCGTACCTCCCAAGGCCGACGGCGGCGGAGACTCCGGCCAGATCCGCGGCAGTGGGCGCCACAGTGTCGTTGCCGTCAACAAGAACCTCAGCGGAGACAAACTCCGTGCCGCCGTGGACGTCCTCAACTTCCTTGCCGCCCCCATCGGGACCCTCGAGCACCAACATCGCAAGTACGGAAAGCCGTCCAGCGACTCGGTCAGGACCGACACCGGGTGGGAGCTCACTGATGCCGGCGAGCGCAATCTGCTCGAGCTCCAGTACATCGTCGACTCCCCGACGATCCTGGGACCTGGCCCCAAGGAAGAGGTTGACGTCCAGCACGCCTGGCACGCGCGGGTGTCGAAGACACTCATCGCCAATCCGGCCCTGGGCATCACGACCGAGACCGTCCAGAAGCGGCTACCTGCGGCGAACCGCGAACTGCTCGACATCGTCACCGGCGTGTACTACGGCCGCAACACGATCGCCGAATTCGACACCGCGCTGCAGCGCTGGGAGGACAAGGCCGGAGCCAAGGCTGCCGAGGAACTCCAAACCGCCATGGACGGCTGAACGGTCAACCTTTGGCGGCGTCACCGGCCCGGTGGCGCCGCCACACTGTTCCCGAAGTCCACCTCACAAGGGATCAGATCGTCCCCTTCGTTGTCATCACCGGCGATGACCTTGAGCAGCTTACGCACCGCAGCCCGGCCCAGCTCGTCACGCGGCACCCGGAGATGGGCCAGGACCAGATCGTCACCCAGCGCGGGAGAGGTTCCCTGCAGATCCACCACCGAGACGTCCTCACCGACGATCAGCCCGGCCGCAGCCAGCGCCTCACACAACTGCGGGGCCAGATCGTCGCCCTGGATGACCACGGCGGTCACTGACCGCTCCGCAATGGCGGCCATCACCTTCTGGGTCACCTGAGGATCGCGTGGGTCGCTCAACTGAAGGACCGAGGATCGATGAACACCGAGCTCGGCGACGGCCCGCTGAAAACCCTCCAGACGATCCCCTGGCGGCTCGTCATGGGTCTGGATGAACATGATGGCGTCGTGGCCCAGCTCGACCAGTCGCGCCATCAGGGCCCTGGTGGCGGTCACGTAGTCGGCTGACACCTGCCGGATGTGGGCCGCCGTGGCGTCACCTCGCCGGCCGATCGAGACCGTCGGTCGCCCGGAGGCGACCAGCGACCCGAGCCTGTCCTTGTCGTCGTACGGTCCGATGATGAGAACACCGTCGGCCATGGTGATGGTGCCCGACGCAGCAGCGGCCGCCGAGGCACCGGCCTCGGCAAGAAGGACTCCGAGGCCGGCATTGAGGATCTCGTCCTCGACACCGACGAGGATGTCGTGGAAGACGGTCGTGGCGGCCAACGGGAGGACGCGTTCCGAACACAGGATCCCAATGAGCCCGGAGCGACCCCGCGCAAGCCGCTGGGCAGCAACATTGGGGACATAGGCCAACGCCTCAGCCGCTTCGAGAACCTTGCGTCGCGTGGCCTCGCTGATGCGGATGGAACCCTTGCGGTCACGAAGGACCGCAGACACTGCGCTTGGCGACACTCCCGCCAACCGCGCGACGTCCACCTGAGATGCTGCCACGGCCTCCAGTTTACGCCTGCCCCACCCGACCGGGGGCCGCCAGCACCGGAATCCTCCCGGCCGGGCTCGGCCCCGGACTGGGCTTGACAGGCTCAATACCAAGGGTATTCAATACCAACGGTATCGACAGAGGAGAGTTGTGGCCACAGTCATCCCCGCACCGGCCCGGCGGCCCCAGCGCAGCGAGGTCCGCACCAGGATTCTCGGCGCCGCCAAGGACGCATTTCTCGATCACGGTTACCAACGCACCTCGGTGGCAGAGATTGCGGCGGCAGCCGGGTTCACCAAAGGGGCGGTCTACTCCAACTTCGGCAGCAAGGAGGAGCTCTTTGCCGAGTTCTGCCGGATCGAGTTCGACGAGGCCACGTCACGTCTGCTGGCCGATCTGGTCAGGACCACCCAACAGGGTCGTCGACTCAGCGCGGACGCGGCGCTCCATCTGGGTGCTCTCGTCGTGGAGCACTCCGCCTTCCAATGCGCGACCGACGAGTTCCGCAGTCTGGCCGGTCGCAGCGCAGAGATCTCCGCCATCTATTCAGCGCTGCGCGAGGACCAGCTCTCCCGTCTCAGCACCGAACTGCGCGACCTTGACCTGCTCGGCACTGACGCCGACCCGGACCACTACCGACCGCTGGCCGTCACCTTGCTGGCGATGCTCAACGCACTCGCCCTGGAACACCGTGCGGCGCCGACGGTCTATCCCCTCGACGATCTCGTCGCCACGATGTCGCTGCTGATCCGAGGACTCCTGCCGTGACTTCTCCCACCCCCGACGACATCGACGATCTCACCGAGCCGATCGATGCGGCCACCGAGGAGGCGACGCCTCGCCATGCCGCGGCAGAGGTCACAGCCGAACCTGACCCCGTACAGCACCCGCCGTTGATGGAGGTCCGCGACCTCAGGCTCGGCCACCACGGGCACCCGGTCTTCGGTCCGGTGACCACCACCCTCCCCTCCCATGCGCTGGTGGCTCTCCATGGTCCGTCCGGCAGCGGCAGGTCCAGTCTGCTGCTGGCGCTGGCCGGCCGGATGCGCGGCACCACGGGTACGGCAGACTTCACCGATGCCCCGACCGCGATGCGGCACCTCGACCGGTGGAAGGCATCGCGGAAGCACCGCCGTGACAGCTCGATCGCCCGCATCTCGGGCCTGGTCGACCTCGACCCGAACCTGACCGTCGGTGAGTCGCTCACCGAACGGTGTCTGACTGACCACCTGCCGACCGCGACCGGGCATCATCGCTTCGAATCCCTTTCCCACACCGCGGGCACCCGGTTCGACCAGTCCGCTCTGGTCGGCTCACTGTCGGCCCGGGACCAGACACTGCTGGCGGCGATCCTGGCGCTGGTGCGGCCGGCACGTCTGGTCGTCATCGATGACACCGATGCCGGTCTCGACACCGACGGCCAGGCCGAGGTCCACCAGATCCTCAACACCCTTGCTGCAACCGAGCACGCCACCATCGTCGCCAGCACCTGCGATCTGCGTGGCATCCCGGACGACACCGTCATCATCCCCCTGTCCCCCACCGTCGATCAGGACTCCTGATGCCATTTGCCGCCACCCGACTCGCCCGCTACGAGTTGCGCCGCTTCCGTGGTCCCCTGCCTCGCCTCGCGCTGATCTTCGTCGTCCTGGTCCCGTTGCTGTACGGAGCGATCTACCTGACGGCAAGTTGGGATCCGTACGGCAACCTCGACAAGCTCCAGGTGGCCGTGGTCAATGAGGACGAACCGGCCTCCTTCGAGGGTGAACGGATCGCCGCCGGCGAGGACCTGGTCGAGAACTTGGACCGGAACCGCACGTTCGACTGGCAGTTCGTGGATGCCGAGACCGCTGACCGCGGCTTGCGGACCGGCCAGTACTACATGATCCTCACCATCGGACCCGACTTCTCCACCAACCTGGTCAGTGGGGCCGGCGATGATCCGCAACGCGCCGTGGTGTCGTTGCGGCGCGACGACGCCAATGGTTTCGTGATCGGCTCGATCACCGGCAAGGCCGAGGACACCATCGTCCGACAGATCGACGAATCCGCCCAGGAGGCCTACTTCCGCGCCGTGCTGGGCAACCTGGCAGTCATCAGGGACTCGCTGGTCGAGGCCAGGGACGGCGCCGGTCAGCTCAGCGACGGTCTCGACACTGCCGAGAAGGGATCATCGGACCTGGCCGATGGCGCCAAGTCCGCCGACCAGGGCGCACAGGAGCTGGCTGACGGCGCCAAGCAGGCCCGGGACGCGAGTCGCCAGTTGAACTCTGGTCTGGGCGAGCTGGAGTCCGGTGCCGGCGACCTGGCCGATGGCGCCCAACAGGTGGCGGACGGGACCAGCAAGCTCACCCAAGGAGTGCTGCCAGTCCTCGATGAACTGCAGAAACACCTGCCGCAGCTGGAATCTGACGCCAAGAAGGTCTCGGCCGAAGCCGCCCGCATCGCAGATCTGATCGCCGGCCGCACTGACTCGCTCAGCTCCGATGTCTCCGCACTGCAGGATCTGGTCACCTCGCTCGAGAAGGACAACCCTGATCTGGCTGACGATCCCAACTGGGCGGCACTCAAGAAGCGGCTGGATCAGGCCTCAGACCGTACGGGTGAGGTGGCCGACCGAGCCAAGCAGATCTCCGAGCGGATCGATGCACTCGATGCCAGGATCCAACAGACACAGGGATTGGCCGAGAAGGTGACCCAAGCCAAGTCTGATCTCAACCAACTCAATGACGGCGCCCATCAGGTCGCTGACGGAGCGAAGCAGCTCCACACCGGACTGACGAGTGCTCACCAGGGCGCCAACCAGCTCAGCACCGGGCTGGACACTCTGTCGTCGGGCGCCGACGAGCTCTCCGACGGAATCGGTGAACTGTCCGACGGCGCCTCGTCTCTCCACACCGGGCTCGCCCAACTCCGCGAGGGCGCCACCACGTTGCGTGACGGACTGGCCGACGGTGTCGACCGGATCCCGGTGTTCAGCGCCAGCGACGAGGACCGCGCAGTCCAGGTGCTCAGCTCACCGGCCGATGTCGACGCCACCGTTGACAACCCGGCGGACTACTACGGGCGAGGCTTGGCTCCGATGTTCTTCGCGATCGCCTTGTGGGTGTTCGGCATCTCGGTCTTCTTGGTGGTGCGACCAATCACCGGCCGGACCTTGGCCGGTCGCACCTCCCCGCTGCGGATGGCGTTCACCGCCTGGCTCCCCATTGCCGGTCTCGCCGTGCTGGGCGGGCTGATCATGGTCGGTACGGTGTGGCTCACCCTGGGCCTGGACCCGGTCCACGCGCCGGCCTTCTTGGGCGTGACCGTTCTGGGCGCGCTCTGTTTCTCGGCCATCGCCCACTTCCTGCGCACTGCGCTCGGCACACCGGGATCATCACTGCTGCTGGTGTGGCTGATCCTGCAGCTCGCCTCTGCCGGCGGCACCTACCCCGGCCCCGTGCTGCCACAGTTCTTTGCCGCGATCGGCCCCTTCATGCCGATGACCTACCTGATCGATGCCTTCCGGGTCACCATCTCCGGAGGCTGGATGCCGCACCTCGCCCGCGACGTCGCCATCCTGGCCGCGATCACCGTAGTCACCTTGGCCCTGACCACCGTGGTGGTGAGTGGGCGCCGCCGGTTTGCCATGAAGGATCTGCATCCGCCGCTGGTTGCGCCGTGAGCCGACAGCACAACCACGCATGATCAGTGCTCCCAGTAGCCGGTCACACTGTCGATGTGGACCGCTTCCTCGGACTCAAGGCTGAGGATCGAGGTCACCAGCCGAAGCTGACCGACCTCGACACCATTGGCCACTGCCGGGATGTCCTCGACGACACCGATCGAACCCCACTGATCGCCGGTGTCTGCCAGCAGACGCATGGGTTGGGCGAAGTTGGTGATGTTGCTTCCCGATGCGGTCCACAGGTGAACCTTCACCGAGGCGATCCCCATGTCAGGGTTCGGCACAGTGCTGCGGTAACGCATGCGGAAGGCAAACAGCCCCGTCCGTGCCGGGATGGGCAGGATCATCGAGCTCTCCCGGTTCGGCACTGGGATGTCCGGCGTGGGCGGGACCACGATCCCGGCCGAGCCGTCCACACCGACACCATCAGCGCGGTGCATCACACCGGAGAATCTCCACGGCGGAGCGTCGTCGCCGCCGATCGCGAAGTCTCCGTTGATGTCGACCGGCGCAATCTCGCCGGCAGCAGCACGCAGGATGAAAGCCGCCATCCGCACAGCCGGATCGTCTGATGAGCCATGTCGCACCTGGTTGCGCAACATGATCGTCACCGGGCCGCCGTCAGGCTCTTCGCTGACCAGGTAGTCATGGAGGTTCCAGAAGTCCGACGCGCTGTACCCGGTCCACACCTGGTTGTAACGATAGTGATCCCATCGCTGGTCCAACAATGGATCAGTGTCGTGACGCTCCTTGATCACCAGACGTTCGCTCGCCTTGGCAACTCGTGCTGTTGTCTCTGCCTGCATCGCGCGGACGTTGACGAGTGCCTCGCGAGTGCTTGTCGGGGCAGCAACGATCCGTGGATAGCTCTGGATTCCCGCGTCGTAGAAGGAATAGCTGTCCAACAGCAGAGCAGCACGAGCCTGACGAGCGGGCGTGTCGGCTGCAGCTGCAGCTGCATTCAGCAGCGATCGGGCACGCTGTGCCATCTCGGGAGTCACCATGCCCAAGTAGTCATAGATCTGGAAGTGGAAATACTTGCGTGGCTGGTTGAACTGCCAGAAGGCCGTGTCCTGAACAGGCCCGTCCCAGAAGTCCTCCCACAGCTGATAGAAGGCAAACAGACTTTCGCCACCTGCCGGACCGACCACTCGGTCGCACCATTCCCGGGTCAGGGCGGGGATGTCGGCGTCGAGGTTCCACATCATCTTGCCGTAGGTCCAGGTCTTCGGGCCTTCACCGACGGGGGCCGGCGTCATGTCGGCGTAGGAGTACCGCATGCCCTTCGAATACCCATACCGATAGGCCTCCTGCAGGACCGGGGTGATCATCCGGGGCGCCACATAGCGGTGACCCGAGCAGTAGTCGTACAACGCCAGGGTCGTCGCCCGCTCACCCCAGTCGTCGAACAGACCACTGAAGTGGGCCCGTCCAACGCCACCACGGTCCGCCCAGGCGTGCGCTTCCTTGGTGATCATCGGCACCACGTTGGGGTGGATGTCGAACTCGGGAGGATCGATCACGCTGTCATAGGCCAGCACCGGAAAGATCTTGCCGGTCAACTCCGAGTGGCCATCCAACGCACGGGTGACGACCTTGTTGACCCAGGCGTAGTAGCTCTTCGATGCGCTGCGATGACCGATGCTGTTGAGGAGATCGCCTTCGAAGTCGGTCTCGCTATAGCCTGCGCGATCGTTGACCGCCAGCGACAGCAACGGCTCGTCGGGGTTCTGCTCGAAGTAGTCCCGGATGTAGGCCACGGCGATGTCGACTGTCAGCTCAATGTCGAACCGCGGCTGCCATCCGCCGTAACCGCCGCTGTTGGGCGCGGGGATCTTGACCTGACCATCGATGATCGGGAATATCTCGGGCCGGTAGGTCGGCTTGGTGGGGTCGGCATACACCGACGGTGGGAACACGTTGAACAAGTTGTGGTTGCCACCGTTGGTGATCCGGCTGTGCGTTCGTTGCCGGGTCGCCCAGATGACCTGCGGATCGTCACTGGCCCAGTCCCTGGCATGAGGTTCGTTGGTGTCGAAGAGGTAAGGCATGGTTCGGCTCCGAAAGCTCGGTTCCTGTACATCGAGCTGGTTCTCGACGATCCACTCCTGCCGTACAGGCACGTCGTCGCCGTCCGGCCCCGGCAACAGCCACGCCACACCGAGCTCGCGCTCGAGGAGTTCGTACACTCCGTACCGGATGCCCCACTCGGAGCCACCCACGATCGAAATCACACCGTCCTTCGAGGACAGCACAAACCCATCCACATCAATACCTGCGGCAGCCTGTTCCACCTCCACATCTGCGTCGGGACCGGTCCAGCCAAGGTGGATCCTGCCAGCAGGCACATGGGTCAGATCGTCACTCGCAGAAGCCATGGGGAGTCGAACCCCGGTTGACCTCTCAACGTACTCGATCAGTTGGTCGGCACTGTGATTGAGCTGGGTCGCGGTCGGTGCCGGAGCGATTCGCAGCCGGTCCAGTCGTGCCCCTGCTTCCCGTGTCGTGAACCGAATCTGGTGTGTGCCCTCCTCGAGCCTGACAACGATGGCTTCATCCACCGATGCCGGACGGTCGGTGATGCTCGCCCACCGCCAACCAGAGTGGTCGTTCCCCATGTGCCAGGTCGCCGTTGGACCATCATCGATCTGAACGCTCCAGGAATCCGAGGTGCCTGACAACCCCCACCCGAGCATCTCAAAGCCGTAGCTGGCCGCGATGTCGATTTCGAACTCAATCGTGAGGCTGCCCGATCCCGTGGGGGTACCTGGCGGCGCGTGGACAAAGGCACCGCCCGATGCGTCCTCATCTCCGGAGACCACCTGCATTGGCCCAGAGAGAACACCGGATTCGGCCTCAATTTCGATGGGTGAGATGTCACGGGTCGGCTCGTAGCCGGGCGGGAGGACGACCACGGCCTGGGCTTGGTTTCCCTTCACCACAGTGGTTCCGGGATCCGTAGGGTCCGCGGCATGGGACTTGCGGGGAGACAGGCCCGGCACCGTGAGCGGTGCTGCGGCCAGCGCTGTCGCACCGAACAGGCGCCGGCGGGTGGTCATGACCGAGGGCGGCCCGTACGAGGATGCCGGTGTCGAGGACGATTGCGTCATTGCGTGCTCCAGAATGCGTCGTTGTCGTACTGGTGTGAAGAGGACTGGTTGGTTTGACCATGCGGGGCCACGGGGCCCACCCCCGGCAGCCCCGCATCGTCTGGTTCGGGTGGTCGGTGTCAGTTCGCGGCGGCGTAGGCCTCCTCGTACTCCTCACGGATCTTGTCCCCGCCGTCCTTGCGCCAGTCGGCGACGGCCGTGGTCCAGTCGTCCATGGTGTTGCGACCCTGGATGACACCCGACATCACATCGACCATCCGGGCGGTCAACGCGGTGCCGTCACTGGTGTCGGTCTCTGAGTTGAGCCCGAGCTGCGGCTGCGGCAGCGGGTGGTCCAGGTCGTCGGCCTCGGTCTCGTACTCGCCCTTGGCCACGTCCGGCCACGGCGCATAGTGCACCTGGGCCGGGGCGCCGACATAGGTGACCGCTCCGATCCTCTCGCTCGACCAGGCATCGGTGGTGACAATCGCACCGTCGTCGCCACGGTTCCAGTGGGTGCCCTCCGTGCCGTACTTGAAGGTCAGGTACTCCGCGGTGCCGAACGGCGATGCGAGTGCGTCAATGACCTTCAGGATCAGCTTCACCCGCTCCGGGTCCGTCTTCGGGATCCCAATGTGGTAAGGACTTCCGATGCCCATCCACCGCTCGACCACCGTGTCCGAGCCGTCCCACGACGGCAGCTTGATGCAGTACGTCTTCGCATCCGGGTTGGCCCTCAGTGCAACACCGGCCAACGAGCTCCAGTTGGCCGGGTTCGGCATCAGCGGGCTCGCCCCCGATCCGTAGAGATCGTTGGCTCCTGACTTGATGTTTGCGCTGAACGAGTCCGGGTTGAAGTAGCCGGCCTTCCACATCTTCGCGACCTCGTTGATCGCATCGGCGAACGTCTCAGCCTCGTAGTCCTTGGTGAACTTGCCGCCCTCGACCGCCCAGTTGTTCGGCGTGTGCATCATCTCGTTCACCATGTCGAGCATGCCCAGGACCTGCATCGTCGCCGTCCGGTTGTTCTTCGGATCGGAAAGCCCCTTCATCAACTCGATGAGCTCGGCACCATCGGACGGTTGCGGATTCAGCCCATACTCTTCGGTGATGTCCTCACGGACGATGTAGGTCCGATAGATCGGGAACCGCGGCGACGGCACCAGGTAGTTCTTCTGGTTGAACACCGCCCACTGGTGCCCGGGGATGTTGGCCAGCGCCGGATACTCCTCCACCAACTCGCCACCGATGTACTCCCCCAGATCGGTGAACTTCGCCTCCAGCAACTCCGGCACCCGTGGGGTCAGGGTCGGCAACACCAGCGCCGTGTCCGGCAGCTCCCCACCGGCGATCATGGTCTGGAACTTGTTCGGGTAATCACCCACCGGCGCTCCGGTGATGTTCAGATTCACCCCGAGCGCGGCATTGATCGCCTGCCAGTACGGGTTGCGGTCCAGCGGTACCGGCGCATTGCTGACCACGGCAAAGGCATTCAGATCGCCACCATCGCCGGGAGGTCCTGACAGATAGTTCGGCGGTGACTCCGGATAGACCTTGAAGAAGGCCGAGGTGCCGTTGTCGAGTGAGGGCAGGTCAGCCTCGACGCCCTCGTACGGGATGAAGTTGGGTGGCAGCGCCGCCGCGTCGCCGCCAGCGGATCCGCCACCATTCTGGGTGGGCGACCCGGAGCCCGCTGGTCCGGACGGCGAACATGCCGCCAGGGCAAGACCGGCCGCGCCGGCACCCGCACCGGCCAACAGCCGACGGCGGGTGAAAGAAGGACTGCGGGATCCAATCATGTGACTCTCCTGCGAGACGACGTCGTTGGTGACGGTGCCAACCATAGATATACGTGTAGGTGACGAGCAAGAACCGGCCCACCGATTGTTACGCCAGCGTGATCTGACCACGCATCACACCGCCTCGCTCAGGGCAGGCGAGGCGTGCGCGGAGCGACGATCGTGTCTCCCACCAAAGGACCGCAGATCACGGATTCGACCGAGGACTCGGGCAGCTCTGCTCGCTCCAGCAGTTCAATCACCCGAGCAACGCCGCGATCGGCGATCTCCTCGCGCGGGATCGGGGTGCAGGACCACACCAGGCCCGGGGCCGGGCCGCCCGGCAGCTGCTCCAGGACCCCGACCGACAGGTCGGCGGGCACCGTCAGGCCCAGCGACCCGACCACCGACATCAGCGCGTGGATCACCCGTACGTCCGTGGCCACGACTGCGGTCATCCCGTCCTCGATCTGACCGGCCAACCACTCATCGTTGATCTGTGGGACCGCCACCTCGATCGGGTCGGCGCCGAGTTCGCTCATCGCCTGCAGATAGGCTGCGCGGCGGCTCGCCTGGGGGTCGTGGGGATGGTCCAGGTCATGGGAGCCGATGAAACCGATCCGCCGATGCCCCAACTCCAGCATCGCGGCGATCACGGCATCGACCCCGCTGGCATAGTCCGGACGCACGATCGGCACACCGGGCACCGGGTTGAAGGCCGAGCCGATGTAGACGAACCGATAGCCCTCCTCCCGCAACTGCTGGAGCTCGCGCAGATCGGTCTCCACCCCGAACACCACGGTGGCGTCGGCCAGATGGAGCCGGTTGTGCCCGTCGCGGTAGATGGGGGTCCGCTCCGTACGCGTCGGGTTGCCGAGCATCGAGGTGAACAGCACCAGGTCATAGCCGCGGTCCATCACCGAGTCCTGGATGCCACGCAGGTAGGCCAACATCGGCTCGCCGTCGTTCAACGGCAGGCGGTCCTGGTAGACCAGCAGCCCAATCAACTTGTTGCGACCACCCCGCAACCGGCGGGCCGCCATGTTGGGGACGTATCCGAGCTCGGCGGCCGCGTCGAGGACCCGCTGACGGGTCGCCTCCGGCACCTGCTGCGCAGCAGGTCGATCATTGAGCACCACCGACACCGTCCACCCCGAGACCTGGGCCAACTTGGCGACATCTGCTCTGGTCGGTGCCGTACGTTTCACCTCTGGTCAGCCCCTTGCGGCACCGGACGTCGGAGCCGGGAACGCAACCGCTGGGCCAACGAGGGCCAGGTGTGCAGCACGAACCAGATGATGATCGCGGCCAACACCGCCCACTGCACGAGTGGACTGATCGTCGTACGGACAAAGGAAGCAGCCGAGTCGAGCTCGTCGGAGATGTCGGTCACCCGGCCCGGCACATAGGCCAGGGCAAGGAAGAGATTGCGGATGACCATGATCCCGTCGAGCTGCGAGGCAGCGAGAACGCCGAGCGGGACGAAAGCAATCAGGTCATACCAGGACAGGGTGTACATCGAGCTGACCAGCCAGGCGACCGACAGCACCAGTGCCGTACGGAAGGCCACGGTCATCGGGTCCTTCTTCGGGTCGACGCCCTCGGGCAGACCTGGCACCGGCTTCCACGGCAGCAGCCTGGACAGCATGATCGCCACCACGACCAACAAGGTGTACGAAACGACCGTGGTGATCGCCAGTGCAAGTTCGTAGTTGTGCAGGATCGTGTCGAGCCAGCCATGGAACGGTTGTGCCCATGAGCCGGCCGAGACATAGCTGGCATTGCGCAACACCGAGGTCAACGCGGCCGGTTTCCACAGGCCGTAGGCCAGTCCCATCGGGATCAGGGTGCCCAGACAGAGCAGAAGCGCCTTCTTCGGCTCACGACGGTAGGCCCACAGCATCGCGATGCCCCACAACCCGATACTGAGCTTGGCACAGCCGGCGAGCCCGATCCCTATCCCAGCACCGAAACCACTGCGCCGCATCAACATCATGCCGCCGATCGCGAAGATCACCGACAGGCCCTCGTTGTGGGCCGAGGTGACCACACCCCAGATCATCAGCGGGTTCAGCACCGTCATCAGGATGGCCCGGTTGAGCCGGTCCCGGTCGCCACGGGCGATCCACAAAGTGATGGCACACACTCCGAGGAAGGCGACCACATGGAAGGCCTGCATCCAGAACACGATGTCGTGCATGTTCTCGCCGCCAAGGAAGTTCGCGGCCAGTTGGGACCATGACGCGATCGGCCCATAGACGCTGGGGGTGTCCTCCCACGGTTTCTCGGTGCGCCACACGACCGGGTCGTAGAGGCTGCGGAACACTTCGGCCGGAGTGTCGACGTACGGGTCACGTCCGATCCGCTGCAGCCGGCCGTACGCGGCGTACATCAGCACATCTGCCGAGGTCAGCGGTGGCAGCAGCGCGGTGACAAAGGTGACCACACCACCCATGGCGGCCATCCGTCGCGGCCGCGGCCGCCACCCCTCGCCGAGGGCCCGGAAGGCGATCAGCAACGACCCGCCGGCAATCAGCAACAGCAACCACGAAGCAATGCACACCGCCCACTCGTTGGGCATGCTCGGCAACTTCGGCCCGTACCACGGTGGTAGCAGGCTGCCGTTGCGCGGCCCCATGTCCAGGGCGACCGCCGACGGGCCGAGCAGCGAGATCACCCAGCTGATCGTCGTGGCGAGCAGGATCCCACCAACAGCAAAGCGATGGTCGCGGTGCCAGGCGGTCGGTGCATACGGCTCATAGGCATTGCTGCCCCACGCGAACACCTTCCCGGACCGCCGACGGGCAGCACGGGACACGCGGGAGGGAGCAGCAGTCACGCCCGAGAGGATATCGGGCCGACGGCCTCAGTCCGACAAGACGTCAAACACCCGTGCCGGATGGTCGGAGGTGATCGCGTCAACCCCCACATCCCGTACGGCCTTGATGTCGTCGATCTCGTTGATCGTCCAGACGTGGAACTCGCGCCCCAGGGCATGACAGTCGTCGACGATCTGCGGGTCCTTGCGGATCAGGGCACCGCTGATCCCGAAGGCGTGACCGTCCTTCACCACGAGGGAACCGTTCTTGATCGTCTGCCAGACCTCCTCGCGGGAGAAGATGAAGGTCTGCGGCAGGTCCGGCAGCAGGGCGTCCATCCGGGCCACACCGTCGGCGGAGAAGCTGATCATCCGGATCCCGGAGTCGGGACCGGTCCATCCGCGCTGCTTCAACTGCTCGGCGACCGCGGCTTCGACCTCCTCGTCACGGCTCACCGGGTGCTTGGTCTCGATGGCGACCCCCACCTCGACGCCTTCGGCGCGGGCGGCAGCGACCATGTCGAGCAGGTCGGCCAGGGTCATGAACTCCCGCTCATCGGCGGTCAGTTCCCGTACCTCACTGAGATCGGTGCGCCAGCTGCCGAAGTCGAGCTGCTTGAGCTCGGCGACAGTGAGCTGGTCCATCGTGGTGGTCACCGGCGACCCGTCCGCGTCGCGTCCGGTGCGGGCCAGGCTCGCATCGTGGAGGCAGCCGAGCTGACCGTCGGCGGTGAAGTGGACATCACACTCGAGTCCGATCGCCACCCCGCGGGTGCGGGCGATGTCGATCGCCGACGCGAATGCGGCTCGCGTCATCTCCGGGTGGGGACCGGAATCCCCACGGTGGGCAAAGACTGTCATCTGGGAGGACATGGTGGACATTCTGCCGGACGACGGCGCATCCGGCGGGGATGGCGGTGACAACGTGGTGACCACGGGACCGACTAGATTGACCTTCGTGCCGAATTCTCGCCCCGCTCGTTGGCGCGCCCGACTCGCCGCCTCAGTTGCGGGGCTCGTCCTGGTCTCCGGTACGGGGTGGGGTGCGGCCGAGCAGATGGCGATGGCCGCACCCGGTGACGGGAAGTACGAGCCGACCGCCTGCGGCACCAAGGTGCCCGCGACGATGCCCGACGGTGGGCCGTGGCAGGTCGAACGGCTACGGATTCCCGAACTCCACCAGCTCGCCACCGGCAAGGGCGTGCGGATTGCGGTCATCGACACCGGCGTCTTCTTCGGCCGTTCCGACCATCGAGCCGGGATGAATCTGGAGTGGCGGGACTTCGCCGACACCGACAAGGCCCGCGAAGGTCGCGTCGACTGCGACCACGGCACCTTCGTCACCTCGCTGATCATCGGTCAACCCGGCAACGACCCGGCCCTGCCGCCGACCGACCAGTTCTCCGGGATCGCCCCCGATGCGACCGTGATCGCGATGCGCGCACTGCAGCAGTCCTCGGCCGGTGATGACGAACTCGAACCGCTCGCGCCGACGATCCAGGCGATCCGCGAAGCAATCAAGCTCAAGGTCGACATCATCTCGATCAGCCAGCAGGGCACCGACGACCCGAAGTACCGCGCGGCTGTCGAGGATGCGATCTCGGCCGGGATCCTGGTGGTCGCCGCAGCTGGCAACCAGGGTGCGGCCGGGCCGACCTATCCGGCGAACTATCCCGGAGTCATGGCAGTCGCGATGACCAATGCCGCCGACCAGCCCGACCCGAACAGCCAGCACGGCGGCGGGATGACGATCTCGGTGGCGGCGCCGGGCACGGCCGTGGTCGGACTGTTCCCCTTGTGTTCGGAGTCCGACTGCCCCGGCGGTGGGCCGGCCGCGTACGGATCACAGACCGGCACTTCCTTTGCCACCCCGCTGGTGGCGGGGGCTGCCGCGTTGATCATGGAGCGTTTCCCGGATCTGACGGCCACACAGGTGCAGTCGCTGTTGGAGGACACCGCGGACATGCCCGCCGCTGACCCATCGATCATCGGGCACGGCATCATCAACCCCTACCGGGCCCTGACCGGGCCCCGTCCGCCAGCGCTGGAGGACAACGAGCAGGTCGGCAAGGTCCAGGTGCCGCCGGTCGAGGCCGACAACGACCACCGGCAGCGCAACATCGCTTTGGTCGTGGCGGGCGCCTCGCTCGGCATCGTCACCATCACCGGTGTGATCACCGCTGCCCTGCCGGCCGGTCGACGCCGCGCCTGGAAGCCGCCCACCAAGTAGCACTGCCGCCAGGCACCAAGCAGCAGCACCAAGCACCAGGCACCAGGCGCGCCCCACCATTCCGACCGAACGGACGTCGTGGAACGCTTCAATCCCGCCTTTTGGGTCAGAATCCTCGCTGGGGGCGATCAATGGGTCGGAAACCCTGACCCCGGCCGCGCCTTTTGGGTCAAATCCTCGCCGGGCTGGGCTGGACTGCCGGGCTGGACTGGGTCGGAAATCCTCGTCCCGGGCCCGGCAGCCTCACTCCTGTGGCGGGGTCCACGCAGTCTGGACCAGGACCTTTCCTGCCCGGGAGACCAGGGTGCCGCGGCCGGGCGGCAGCGGCGAGGGCTTCACATCGGCGAGCAGGGCGCCCTCATCCTTGGTGCCGCTCATGATGAGGCCAGGGTTCACCTGATCCTTCATGCGGGCGATGATCTGGTCGCCGAAGGCGGCTCGGCCGGCGCCACCCATGCCGCGGGCAATGACGATGTGCAGTCCGACATCGAGACCCTGGCTCACATACGGGGCCAGCGCCATCAGCGGGTTGCCGAGGCTGGTGGCCACCAGCTCGTAGTCGTCGATCACGACGAAGAGGTCGACCCCCGACCACCAGGAGCGATCCCGCAGTTGCTGCTGGGTGACATCGGGTCCGGGCACACGGGCCTTGATGGCCTCGGCACAACCGGCCAACAGCTCGGTGGCGGCATCATGCGAGGCGGCATAGCCGAGCAGATGATCGCCCTCGACATAGCCCAGGTGTGCTCGGCGATAGTCGAGCAGCAGGATCTTGGCCTCCTTGCCGGTGTACCGGGTGGTGATGCCGGACAGGAAGGTGCGGACCAGGGACGACTTGCCGGACTCCGGGGCACCGAAGGCGACGAAGTGCGGATCGACATTGGGATCCCATGACCACGGCGCCAGTTCGAGCTCGTCGACACCGATCGGGATCGACCGGTCGCGTGGGTCGTGACTGATCGCGGGCAGCGACTCCCGGGGCAGCAGTTCAGGCAGCATCCGGACCTCGGCCGCACTCGGCCCCGGCCAGGCCTGCTTCACCTGGGCAATCAGGTCCCGTACCGCCGACACCAGGTCGTCAGCCGATTCGACGCCGTCGATGCGGGGCACACCGGTGATCATGTGCAGCTTGTCGGCGGACAGACCGCGTCCCGGCCGGCCCTGCGGCACCAGAGCGGCGACCTTGCGGTCGATCTCGGACTCGAAGGCGTCACCGAGCTTCAGTTCGATCCGGCTCTGCAGGAGGTCGCGGATCGCCATCCGCAGGTCGGACCACTTGTTGCCGGTGGCGGCCAGGTGGATGCCGAAGCTGAGGCCACGGGCGGCCAGCTGGGTCAGCACTGATTCCTGTTCGGAGAAGTCCTCCCGCAGGGTTCCCCAGCCGTCGACCACGAGGAAGACATCGGTCGGGAACCGGTCAGCGGGGATCGTCTGATCCCGTCGTCCGCGCCGATAGGTGGCCATCGAGTCGATGCCGTGCTCGGCGAAGGCCAGCTCCCGGCTCTGCATCAGCGAGGTCATCTCGGCAATGGTCCGCCGTACGCGGTCGGTGTCGAGGCGGCCACAGACCGAGCCCACATGGGGCAGATCCCGCAACGACGCCAAGGAGCCACCACCGAAGTCGAGCGCGTAGAAGCCAACTTCCTGAGGGGTGTGGGTCAATGCCAGTGAGGCGATCAGGGTCCTCAGGGCCGTGCTCTTGCCCGACTGCGGTCCACCAACCACAGCCAGGTGTCCACCGGCACCGGAGAAGTCCAGCCACATCGGGTCACGTCGCTGCTGACGTGGCCGGTCGACCAGGGCCGGGGTCGCCATCAAGGTGTGGTGCAAACGGGTGTCGGCGGTGGTCAGGCCACGCTGCGGATCGACGACGAGTTCGCTGCCGAGCAACTGATTGACCGTCGGCGGATGATCCAGCGGAGGCAGCCACACCTGGTGCGCCGGGTACCCCTGACCCTTCAACTTGCTGACCACCAGGTTGAGCAGTGTCTCGGACTCGTCCTCCTCGGGCCTGGACTCGCCACTCGGCTCGTCCACCTCGTCCTCGGTCTCCCCTGCAGCAGTCTCCACCTCGACCGGCGGCTCCACCAGCGGCACCGATCCCGCAGAGAACTCCAGCACCGGCGGGATCCACCCGCGCGAGCCCAGGGCGGATGCGGCCAACATGCCCCCGGAGCTGCTGCCGATGACGCCACCGGAGCCGCTGCCGGTCCACGGCCCTGACACATAGGCGGCCTTGAACTGCAGCATGTTGGTCGTGTCGTACTTCAGATAGCCGTTGCCCGGCCCCGACGGCAGCTCGTACGCATCGGGGACGCCGATCACCGTACGGGACTCGGCGGCGGAGAAGGTGCGCAGCGCGATCCGGTACGACAAGAAGGTGTCCAGACCACGCAACTTGCCCTCTTCGAGCCGCTGGGACGCCAACAGCTGGTGCACCGCCACCGACCGCCCGATCCGGCCGATCTGGATGAACAGCTCGATGAATTCCGGCCGTGCGGCAAGCAACTCGGAGAACTCGTCGACCACGATGAACAGGCTCGGCATCGGCGGGATGTCCGCCCCGTCCAACCGGGCCTGCTCGTAGTCCTCACGGTTCTTGAAGTTGCCGGCTGAGCGCAGCACCTCCATCCGTCGTTCCATCTCGCCGGCGATCGCATCCTGCATGCGGTCGACCAGGGTCAGTTCGCCTTCGAGGTTGGTGATCACTGCTGACACGTGGGGCAGCTGGTCCAGCCCGAGGAAGGTCGCGCCACCCTTGAAGTCGACCAGCACGAAGTTGAGCGACTCCGAGGAGTGGGTCATGGCCAGGCCGAGCACCAGGGTCCGCAGGAACTCCGACTTGCCCGAACCGGTCGCGCCGATGCAGATGCCGTGGGGGCCCATGCCGCCCAACGCGGACTCCTTGATGTCCAGCTCGACGGGCCGCCCGTCGACACCGGTGCCGAACGGGATCCGCAGTCGCTGGTGCATCGGCCGCAACCGCCAGTTGTTGCGCAGGTCGAAATTGATCGGATCGGTCTGTCCGAGCATCGCCGGGAAATCCTTCGGCGCCTCGAAGACCGCTTCGTCGGTGGTCTCCTCCTCCTGCGCCTGAACGGCCTTGGTCGGCATCACGTACGGGGCGAGCTCCCGCGCCAGCGTCTCGGCCACGCCGAGTGAGATCGCATCGGGTCGGCCCAGCGGGGTCCGCGCGACCTGTCCGGACTGCTGTCGACGGTGCAGCAGCAGTGAGTCCGGCCTGACCTCCAGCACGGCGGCCCCGGCCTCCACTCGACGGGGACGTTCCCGGATCGTGGTCACGTCGATCAACGTGACCTTGGTGTCGGGCGAACCCAGCGCATCGACCGCCAAGGCGCCGACCCCGTCAGCCACGACCACGACATGGGCCGGGGCATCGTCGGCGAGCCCGGCGGCACCGTCGCCGATCTGGGCCAGCTCGGCACTGTTGGTGGCGAAGAGACGGATCGCCCCGGCACCGTCACGGCGGGTCGGATGCTGGGCATGCGGCAGCCACTTCGCCCAGTCCCAGTGTTCCCGGTTCTCGGCCGAGACACAGAACAGGATCCGGCAGTCGCTCGGCGTGTGCCAGGTCGCGATCTGGGCGACCATCGCTCGGGCCAACGCCCGTTCGCTGTCCAGGTCGCCGATCAGCTGGATCGTCCCGAAGACCTTCAGGCTCAGCGCGAGCGGAACATTGTCGACCGTACGGTGGGTGCGGATGAACCGGCGCAACGCTCCGGTGGTGAGCGGTTCGAGGTCCTCGACCGGTTTCGACTCCGGCGGGGTGATCCGCTGCGCGAACTGCTGCGGCCCCTCCGAGATCCGGACCGACATGAAGTCGTCGGCGTCGACCCGACGTTCCCACATCCGACGGCGCCCGATCACCGACCACAGCACCGACGGTGCCGGATGCCGCCAGCTGACCGCACGACGCTGGTCCTCGGCCGCCTTGCGGACCTTGCGACGGGTCTGGCCCAGGTAGCGGAAGTAGTCGCGGCGGGCCGCATCGAGTTGGATCGAGCTGTCGTCGTTGCCCTGACCAGCCTGGCTCAACATCATGCCGAGCATGGACACCGCATAGAGGCCGCCCATCAGCCCGCCCATGACGCCGCGGCCGCTCCCGCCGCCCATCATGCCGCCGCTCATCATCAGGGCCATCGCACCGGCTCCGGCCACCATCGGCAGGATCCGCAGCAGTTTGCCGAAACCCTTCGAACCCGGCGGGGGCGGGATCTCGGGAGGTGATTCGAGAAGCAGGTCCCCCCGCGGCATGGGTGGGGCATCCGCGCGGCGCCCGCGCGACCAGATGATCTGTCCCATGCCTCCTCTTCCCTGGGATTCGACTCGACGACTCGATCACCCTATCGGGACAGGCAGTCCACTCGATCCCTGGATTCGCTAGCCTGCACCCCATGAGTGCAGCAGGGGCCGACCTGACCCGCGTCACCGTGATTTCTCCGATCCGACGCATCGACCTGGCGCTCCCCGGCGGCACCACGCTCGGCGAGATCATGCCCAACATCCTGCGGTTCTCCGGGTACGAGGGCGGCACGGCCACCGATGTGGTCCACACCTGGGTGTTGCAGCGCTTCGGTGAGGATCCGCTCGATCCGACCCGTGAGGTCGCCGACCTGAACATCCGCGACGGCGAAACCCTCCATCTGCGCCAGCTCGAGGCAGCCATGCCCGATGCGGCCTTCGACGATGTCGTCGATGCCGTCGCCACCTCAACCGCCACCCAGCCGGCCTGGCGTCCGACCAACAGTGTCATCATCGCCCTGGTCGTGGCTGCGGTGCTGCTGCTCGGCCTGCCCATGATGCTGCTGTTCCGCCACGCCACCCTGGCCGAGGCACTGGTCACCGCCGGCCTCGCGGTGGCGACCGGATTTGCCGCAGTGATCACCGCACGGGCCTTCGGACTGCGGACCCCGGCTTCTGCCCTGGCCTGGATCTCGGTGGGCCAGGCCGGCCTGGCCGGCTGGTTCGTCCTGGACGAGGGCGTCGCGATCACCACCTTGACCGCGGCTGCGGCGGTGCTGCTCGTTTCGGCGGTGATGGCGCTGGGTGCCCGGGTCAACAGTTTCGGGTTCCTGGCCGTGGGAGTCTCCGCCTTGATCGTGGTGATCGCCGAGATCGTTGCGGTGTTGCTGCCCGGCAAGGAGATCCAGATCGCTGCGGTCACTTTGGCGGTGGTGATGGCGGTGACGAGCTGGCTGGCCCCGTGGTCGTACAAGTTGGCCCGGATCGCGATGCCGAACCTGCCGAGTTCAGCCGAGACACTGATGGCCGACGACACCCCCTTGCAGCCTGACATCGTGCAGCGGGCGCTCTTGGCCGATCGGGTCCTGGGCTCCTTCCTGTTGGCCACCGCGATCACCGTGGTGCTGTGCTGCATCCGGATCATCCCGCGCGCCGACTGGTTCGTCGTTGCCCTGGTCGGTGTGGTCGGGTTGGCGCTGGTGCTGCGGTCGCGGGCCTTCATCTCGCTGGCCCACCGCCTGCCGCTGCTGGTGGCCGGCGCCCTGATCCTGATCGGGACGGCGTCACTGGGTCTGGCGATGATCCCCACCGACGTGCTGCGGCTGGTGGTCACCGTCGCGGTGGTGATGATCGCGGCCGCAATCCTGATCGGCTATGCCTCCCAGTACGCCGACAAGATCCCCTCGCCGGTCTGGGGACGGGTCGGTGACGTCTTCGAATGGCTGGCCGTGATCGCGATCGTGCCGCTGACCCTGGCAGTGCTCAATCTGTACGCCTGGGCGCACGGGCTGGCCGGCTGACCCGGCTCAGGCGAAGAGCTGCTGGTACTCCAACTTGGTCGGCGGGACCGCAATCTTGACCGCCCGTCGCGGCATGGCCAGCACGACCTCATTGGCCATCAGGTCCTGACAACTGCGCAGCTGCCGGGTGGTCAGCGCATAGGCCCGGCCCAAGTTCGCGGCCGTCTTGTCGTTCATCGGCGCGACCAGCGCCATCTCACTGCTGCGCAAAGTGAACACCGAGCTCGAGGTGCTCACATCGGTGGTGATCAGTTGCGCCTGCCACGGCCCGATCGGGACCTGCACCCCGTCGTAGTGGCTGGAGTCGTCGATCACGACGCTCGGTCGGTACGGGCGGCCCGCCGTTGGCGTCTGGTCCTGCGGGCCGAGCAGCTCGGCGGTACCGCCGCCGACCCGCACGGCATCCAGCAGACCCGCCCAGCGGCGCGGATCCTGGGCATGGATCGACAGGTGGGCGCCCAAGGAGATGCACCGATAGGCCAGCAGCCAGGTCACGTACTCGGGCACCGCCAGCGCCAATCGGGTGCCGGTCCGACGAAACAACCGGATGGCGACCGGTCCGTGGGTGCCGGCACCGAGCATGAGCCCGCTCGGTCCCGTACTGACTGACTCGACCTCTGCCCGTACGGGAAGTGCCTCGGTCTGCGGTGGACCACCGCCCCAGGCCATCGGTTCGGTCTTGCGCCGCTTGGCCGGCAGCGGCGCCATCTGCCAATCGCTCATGCGGCTGCTCCTCGTCCGAGCGGGACGGTCGCCAGGACCGAGGGGATCTGGGTGCCGCCAGCCGGAGCAAGCCGCACCGCACGACCCAGCTGATCACGCAGATGGGCCTGGGCACGGACCGCGCCGGCCTCGTCCGGGGTGACCAGCCGGACCCCGCCGCCAGCGGTCCGGCCCGGGGTGAAGGTGTAGGAGCTGACCGCGAACAGCACCGGCGCGCCGGCCAGCGCATCGAGCAGCTTGCCGTAGCCGGCCGACGGGCTGGCCCCCCACCGGTTGATCAGGTGCCCGCTGTGGTGCAGGCCGTCACAGTTCCAGTGCTGCCAGCGTTCTGCCGATCGGGTCTCACCCGGATCCGGGCCGGAGCCGGCGGTCAGGGCGAGCACCTCATAGATGCCGAGCGGATCGAGGGCTCGGGTCGAGATGCCCTGCCGCTTCAGCGCCGACTGGACCCGGTGCAGCCCGAATCGCAGCGTCGCGTTGATGCCGTCCTTGCCCATGCCGCGGCGTTCGACGGCCTGCAGGCACAGTCGAGGATCGAGCCGGACGCACAGCCAGGTGCGGCGGACCGTCGGTGGCACCGTACGGCTGATCTGGCGGTAGGCCTGCGCGGCAGGGGAAGCACCCCCCAACAGCACGGTCGTCGGGGCAGGCACGGTGTAGGTGACCACCTGGACCCCGGCGAAGATGACATCATCCTGGATGGTGAGCTCGGCCAGGTCGGTCAGGTCGAGCTGTTCGCCTTTGTCGGCGATGAGGTTGTCGTCGGAGGTGATCGCCAGCACGGCCGTCCAGGCGGTGCCGTCGGTGATCACGCCGACCTCCTCGCCGCGACCGGTCAGGGTCTGGCTGACCGACAGCCCCGGCACCCATTCGACCAGGGGCACCAGGTCGGAGGGAACTCCGGCGCTGCGCACCGGCGTGGGCCGGCGCCGGGCATAGCTGAGACGCAGCCGTACCCGCTCCCCGAGTGAACGACCGGCGATCGGGACCACGACAGCGAGGATCCCCACGAGCGCGGCTGCGGCCCCCACGATCCACCAGGTACGTCCGGAGAGGATGGCGAGCGCGACCGCAGCGACGCCGATCTCGACCGCGACGGCTCTGCCGGTGAACGGCAACAACACACGGGCGCGGCGGCCACGGGTCGCGGCACGGTCAGCCATTGGTTCCCTTTCTCACGGGTCAGGCCATACTCTAGAACGCGACCACGTCATATTGGTGAGCGGTCAGCTGGCCCTGTTGAGTGGAATGCTCAGGCGCGGTCGATCATCCGCTGAGCGAGAGGACAGAACGCGTTGGCCAGCCGCAAGGACCTGCTCAAGGCGCACAAGTTCACCGCTGACCGCCTGGTGAAGGCTCTGGTCACCCATGACCCGGACCAGCTCGACCAGCCGCTGCGTCGCAGTTCGATGGGGATCTTCGCCAGCATCATGGTCGCCGTGGTGATCATGGCCGGGTTCGGAGTGGTGGGCCTGATCAAGCCCGGCAACAACTCGACCTGGAAGGAGTCCGAGACCCTGGTGGTCATCGACTCCGAGGCTGGGCAGGTCTACTGGTACAAGAATCCGACGCTCTATCCGATGACCAACATCACCTCGGCCAAGTTGGCAGCCGCCACCAGTGACGGCAGCCCCGCCGAAGTGGTGAGCCTGAAGGCGAAGTCCTTGCAGGGTGTTGAACGCGGCCCGGTGCTCGGCATCCCCGACGCGCCCCGACAGCTGCCCAAGCCGGAGGACCTCGGCCTCTACCCGGTGCAGGTCTGCGCGACCGCGCCGGATCCGGCCCGGTCAGGGCAGCGGCACACGACCGTACGGTTCGGCGAGGGCACCGAGGTCGGTGATGAGCGTTCGGTGCCGGTCTTCCTCGTCGACGGCGAGGGCAACGAGTTCCTGGTCGCCGACGGGATCGCCCACCGGGTCGACAAGGCCGACGGTGCGGAGCAGTCGGCGCTGTCGGTGATGTTGCGCTATCCCCGGATCACCAGTGCGTACGGGTTGTTGTCCACCATCCCGGTCGGCAGCGAACTCACCCCGGAACGGATCCTGTCCTCGGTGACCGGGGTGGGGTCCGAGGTCAACCGCCCGGTCGGTGAGGCCACCGAGGTCGGCGACCTGGTCCAGGCCTCGGACGGATCGAGTGTCTATCTGTTGCTGGCTGACGGCCTCGCCCCGCTGCGACCGTTGGAGGCCAAGGCGCTGGAGAATGCTGGGCACCGGGTGACCCAGGCCACCTCCGGGGAGATCGCGATGGCGATGGCCCCTGCTGATTCCCAGGTGGCTGCGACCGATCTGCCGACCGACCTACCTGCCGAACCGACCGATCCGTCGATGACGCAAGGGCCATTGTGTGCCAGCTGGTCCGATGCGGATTCCCCGCCGGTGCTGTCGGTCGATGTGGCGGTGCCTGACTATGTGCTCAATCCGGGCGACGAGCCCGATCCCCGGCACGCGGTCGTGGTGGCCAGCCTGCCCGGCAAGGGCGCACTGCTGGCCAACACCTTGACCACGGGCCAGGCCGAGACCGGGATCCTGCTGGTCGACGGTCGGCGGTATCCCATCGCCGACCGGACGGCGTTGAATGCGCTCGGCTACGGCGCGGTCGAGATGTCACGCACGAGCACGGCGATCATGAACCTGATCCCGCCCGGGCTGGACGACGGCGCCACCTTGTCGACTGACCGGGCCGGCTGCGGCGAGACCGGCTGCCCCGGCTGAGGCCAACGCCCCAGCCCCAGGATTCCTCCAGAGGGCCGCGAGGAAGGTTTCCGACCCAAGGGGCGGCATTGAAGCGATTCACGGCGTACGTTGGGTCGGAAACCTGCGGCGACTACCGGGGAACGCTCAGGACTGGTCGCGGTCAGTGAGCTCGTCGGGCATCTCGAGCTCGGCGATCTCCACCTCGGTGAGCTCGGGCCGCTTGGCCAGGATTCCTTCACCGTGAGGGATGCCGCGGATCCCGCGGGACAACCATGGGCCGAAGTGGCGGCGGGCCCATTCCCAGTCGTCAGCCACCCGTTCGCGCCATTCCTGCGCTTCGAGGGCGAGCTGACCCAGCCGCTCGGAGTTGATCGGGAAGGGTCCCGGGCCGGGGTCGTGACGGGCCACCGTACGAGAATGGATCGGCTCGGGCAGGGGGTCGGCCCAGTCAGCGTGACCGGGCAGGCCGAGCAAGTCGGCCATGCCATGGGCGACGCGCTCGTGTCCCAGGGCGTTGCCGTGGAGTCGGTCGTCGAACCACAGCCGCGGGTCACCGGCGACCGGATACTGCTCGAGGTCGAGCAGCAGGACGTCGTAGCGGACACACTCGTTGCGCACGATCTCGTTGAGCCGCAAGATCCGGTCCCTCATCAGACGACCGCCGAGCGGGTTGATCGATGTCGGATCCGGCATGGAGAAGGTCATCACCGTCGCGCCGGTGCCGCGAGCCTCGGAGAACATCGAGGCCAAGTGTGAGGTGATCGCGTCGAAGTCAGGGTTGAGGCCGAGGCAGTCGTTGACGCCGCCGGTGATGGTGAGCAGGTCGGGTTTCATCGCCAGTGCCGGGTCGAACTGCAGCGCACGGATCTCGCTGACGATCTGGCCCCGGATGGCGAGGTTGGCATAACGGACCGGTTCATCGGTCTCATTGTGGGCGCTGAGGATCATGGCCAGGCGGTCGGCCCAGCCGCGGTAGCCCCCGCGTGGGTCCGGGTCCTCCAGTCCCTCGGTGGCGGAGTCCCCGATGGCGACATAGCGATGGAAGGTGTCCACATCAGCAATGGTAGGTCGGTTCGGGCCTCATCGGCGGATGTCGAACACGGTCGGCAGCACGGCGAGCAGTCCGACGACGATGGTCCCGAAGATGGCGATGGTGGTGATGAGCATCTGCATGTCCACCAGCTTGGCCCGGATCGGCGGGCCGGCCATCGGCTCCTGGACCGGACTTGATCAGTACCGCAGTCTGATCTGGTCAGCATCCGGGTCAGACCCGACGCGGATCTCCTGGACCAGGTCGTGTCGGCCGCCGGGGGCGATCCGGACCGGCCAGTCCCCGTCCGCGGTCACCGGGAGTGCGGCCTCGACGCAGACCATCTCGCGCCAGCCGTCATCGGGGAAGTCGGACATCGTGGCGGCCTTGGCCTGCCACGGATTCCACAGCACGCTGTGGGAGGACCGGTTGGTGACGGTCAGATCGCAGTCTCGCCCCCGTACGACCGTTTGTTGCGGCCCGTCGCCGGGATGGCGGTAGACCCGATCGATCTCACCGGTGATCTCGAGATCCTGCCGTGGACCGGCTGGGACCTGCACCCCGGCCACCTTGTCGAGGTGAGCCAGTCCTCCCAGCCCCTCGATCCGGGTGTCGGCGATGTCGCCGACGGCAAGATAGGTGTGCAGGGCCCCGCTGATCGGCAGCTCCTGATGGGTGTCCGGGTTGGTGACGGCCAGATGGAGAGTCAGTTTCGCAGCGGTGATCGTCACCTCCAGAACTGCGGCAAATCGGTACGGCCACCGGTCCCGTCCCGGGGTGTCGGCCCTCAGGTCCCGGTCGTCCAGGGCACATGCCACCTGCACCTGACTCCTGGTCTGGGCCGCGTCAACCAGGCGCCACCGCTGCCGACGGGCGAACCCGTGCTGCGGCTCCCAGTCCCCAGCACCCGTCGCGAACCATGGGAAGCAGACCGGCACACCCCCGCGGATCGCGCTGCCGGGACCGAATTCCGACTCTGCGCTCACCCACAGCTGTTCACCGTGACCGGCCGGCCGCCACGAGGTGACATGGGCGCCGAGGAGATGGAGCTGCGCACGACCGACCGGATGGGTGATCTCGATCACCGGTCCGGTCTCGGGATGGGCCAGGCGGACCGACGAGGGCAGAGTGATCACGACCGGGATTGTAGTGCCGACCGCGCGTGGCGGGCCGGGGACTGCCCCACCGTGGCGGTGAAGTCGCGGACCAGGCGCGACTGATCGGCATGACCGCGGCGGGTGGCGACCTCGGCCCAGTTGCCCGTGGTCCGGGTTGCCCGTGGTCCGATTGGTGGCCCTTTCGGGTCGACCCGTACACTCGTGGTAAAGAGCTAAGGTTCACCTAACCTTGCTACGCCGAACCGTGAAGGGACCACGACATGGCCGCCCCTCGTGACCGCCGCGAACGCCGCGAACGCCCCCAGACTGTGTTGGAGGTGATCGAGCGGATCCAGCTGACCCCGCATCTGGTGCGGATCGTCGCCGGCGGCCCAGGGATCGACAAGATCGAGAACAACGGCCTGACCGATGCCTACGCCAAGATGATTTTTGCTGACCGCACGCTCGGTCTCACCCCGCCGTACGACATGGCCGCTCTTCGCGAGACCCTCCCGGTCGAGCAGCTGCCGTCGGTGCGGACCTACTCGATCCGCAAGTTCAACCTCGACCAAGGCCAGATCTGGGTCGACTTCGTCGTGCACGGCGACAAGGGCGTGGCCGGACCGTGGGCCCTCACGGCCGAACCCGGTGACCCTCTTGTCCTGTTGGGCATCGGCGGCGGATACGCACCTGACCCCGACGTCGACTGGCATGTCCTCGCCGGGGACGAGTCGGCCTTCCCGGCGATTGCCTCAGCCTTGGAGCAGATGCCCTCCGATGCGATCGGCACCTGCTTCCTGGAGACCTACGGCGAGGAGGACCACATCGAGATCTCCGCACCGGCCGGGGTCGAGATCATCTGGCTGCACCGCGGCTCGGCGGCTCCGGGCACCACTGATCTGTTGATCGATGCCGTACGGGCGATGCCGTGGCGTGACGGCACGGTGCAGGTCTTCGCCCATGGCGAGCGGGGCGCGATGAAGCAGCTACGCCCCTACCTGACCGACGAGCGTGGCGTGGATCGATCCCGGCTGTCGCTGTCGGCCTACTGGGCCTATGGTCGCCGCGAGGACGCCTTCCAGGCGGAGAAGCGCGAGCCCATCGGCAAGATCTGACGGTTCCTTGTCTCCACAGGAAAGTCTGCACACCTCGGCCCTGGCGACGCTGCGCGGATGGACCCCACCGAGCCACAGCCAGGCCGCCCTGCGCGAGGCCTATGTTGGGCTGCTGCTGGCCCGCACCGATGCCTGCCTGCGGACCTGCGAGCCCGGGCACCTGACCGCTTCCACCCTGGTGGTGGATGAGTCACGCCGCCACGTACTACTCACCCACCACGGGAGGATCGGACGGTGGTTGCAGTTCGGTGGGCATCTCGAGGTCGGCGACGCGTCCTTGGCCGATGCTGCCCTGCGGGAGGCCGTGGAGGAGTCGGGTGTCCCAGACCTGTTGCTGGACAGGGATCCGGTCCATCTCGATGTCCATCCGGTGACCTGTCGGGACTCACCGCCGACCAGGCATTTCGATGTCCGGTTCGTCGCGGTCGCCCCCGACGATGCGGTGCCGGTGGTCAGCGAGGAGTCCCACGACGTCAGGTGGTGGCCGATCGACACCTTCCCCGATCCGGTCGGCGAGATGGCCGAACTGGTCAAACCGGCCCTGGCCCGTCTGAGCTGAGGACCATCCGTCGTGGCGCTCACCAACAGTCGTGCTGGATCCTTGCCAGGGCATGCATCTGGGCCTTCAGGGCCGGATAGGCCTCGGCCTGGATCCGGGCCAACTCGACATAGCGGGCCCGATGTTCCGGGTCGGGTTCGATGATCTCGCGGACCTGGGTCCAGTCGGTGGCCGGGTCGGCGGCCCCGGCGCCCACCGCGGAGAGCAGGGCGTCGCCGTACGCAGCTCCGATGGTGACTTCGGGCACTGTCTGAACATGCCCGGTGACATCGGCGACGATCTGGACCCACAGGCGGGACTGGGCGCCGCCGCCGACCGCCACCACTCGCTGCACGGGTTCACCGGCGTCTTCGAGCAGGCCGAAGATCTGGCCGATCCCGTACCCGATGCCCTCATAGCCGGCCCGGAACAGGTCTCCTCGGGTGTGCCGCAGCGTCAGGCCGGAGATCACCCCACGCGCGTCCGGGTCGAAGATGGGGCTCCGTTCTCCGGCGAAGTACGGCAACAGCAGCAGCCCCCGGGCGCCTGGCGGCGATGCGGCAGCCTCGGCGATCAGGTCCTCATAGGGGGCCTCACCGAAGAGGCGCTGCAGCCAAGCGGTCACGCTGCCCGAGGTCGACATGCCCGCGGCCAGCGTGCGGCTGCCCGGTTCGACCCCGGCCGTGCTCCAGATGCTCGGATCGGTCAGGGAACGGTCGACGATCTGGGTGAGGAACATGGTCGTGCCGTACATCGCCATCACGTCACCGCGATGCCGCACCCCGACACTGTGCCCCTCGACCCAGGCATCGACGGCCCCGGCACAGACCGGCAGCCCCGGTCGTACGTTCATGGCCTCGGCGGGCTCGGGAAGCAGACCACCGACGACCTCGCCCGGCCAGACCAGGTCGGGGACAGCCAGATGCTCGGTGACCGCCTTCACCTGGTCCGGGAGCCAGGTCTGGGTGGTGACGTCGTAGAGCGGGTCGGCCTGGCTGGCATTGGTGTGGTCCAGGACGTGGGCGCCAGTCAACCGGGCCACGATCCATGACGAGAGCGAATGCCAGCGGGTGCTCCGGGCCCAGATGTCGGGCTCCTGTCGAGCGATCCAGCGCAGTTTCGGTCCGGTCGCCTGCGAGGAGAGAACCTTGCCGCTGAGCCGCAGGATCTCGTCGGCGCCGAACTCTTCTTCCAGGGCAACGATCTCGGCCGATGCACGGGTGTCGACACCGTAGAGGATGGTCGGCCGCAACGGGACCAGGTCCTCGCCGGTGACGACCACACACGGTCCCATCGCGGACACCGTCAACCCGCCGATGTCGATCCCGGTGGCGGCGAGCTCATTGACCATCGAGACGGTCTCGGACCAGGCGGTCTCCGCATCGAACTCGAACCACCCGGGACGGGGCATGGTGACCTGGTGGTCGCGACGTGCCGTGGCCAGGACGCGACCGTCTCCATCGGTGAGGACGGCCTTGCTGGAAGAGGTGCCGATGTCGACACCGACGAAGCCGATGCGTGCGGCGGATCCTGTGCTCATGAGCGCCGACGATACTTCTCTCGGCTCGCCCGTGCCCTGATCTCGGACGCGCCGCGGTCGTCGGGTGCGTTGGATCCCCGATCCTTGACCAGGTCACCGGGATGTCGGCGGTAGGAGAAAATGACGATGCCGACCTGGATGATGAGCAGCACGACCGCCAGGGCGGTCTGGTCGACGGTGTACTCGATGCCACGGGCCATGGAGACCAGGCCGGTGACCATGGCCCAGGTGAAGGGAAGCACAGCCAGCAGGGACCGGGTGACGGCGAAGGCGATCGCCGGCAGCAGGGCCAGCCCGACCCGGAAGAGGGAGTCGGCCAGCGCCTCGGTGCCGAGATGGTAGAAGCCGTAGGCCAGGGCGGCGATGACCGGCGCGGCGATCTCGCCGAAGGCATCTCTCATCCGCAGCAGGACCCAGGCGAAGAGGAAGAACGGTTCCCACACCCCCAGTAGCTGCCCGATGAGCTGGGACATCGGGTCGACGCCCACTGACCCCGCCGCCAACCAGAACCCCGGCAGCGCGACGAGCACGACCACAGCACTGATCGCTGCGGCCAACCAGGTGCGGCGCAGCTGGAGCCCCAAGTCATCCAGGTCACGCCGCATCCGGTGCCAGACAATCCAGGTCGGCAACAGGAAGGCCAGCAGCACCGCGCCGGCGAAGAGCAGGATCGACTCACCGACGGTGGGGTGGGTCGGGGCGAGCCAGTGCTCGATCAGGTGCAGCAGCCACATGCCCAGCACCGAGGCCAGGGCGATCCAGGTGTCGAGGCCCGGGGTCCACGCGAACAGGCGGGTCTCCCGCACCGGCTGGGTGTACGCAGGCAAACGTTTCAACACCGAGGTCGATGCGGGTTCGGAAGACATGCGGCTCAGCCTAAACCGTTGGCCCTAGCAGATCTGACGGAGCCAGCCGTACGGGTCCGGGCGGCGACCGAACTGCAGATCCAGGAGGTGTTCGCGCAGCGCCACGGTGAGCGGCCCGGGAGCACCGTCGGCGACGATGTGCTCCTTGGCGTCGAGCAGGCTGGTGACCGGGGTGACGACGGCTGCCGTGCCACAGGCAAAGACCTCGCTCACCGTACGGTCATCGATACGACTCAGCAGCTCGGCGATCTCGACCGGGCGTTGCACCGGGGTGAGTCCATGGTCGGCGGCGAGGGTGAGCAGCGAGTCACGGGTGACACCGTCGAGGATGGTCTCGGACTGCGGGGTGACGAGCTCGCCGTCCACGGTGACCAGGCAGAGGTTCATGGTGCCGGACTCCTCGACATGTCGGCGGTCGACGTCGAGCCACAACACCTGGTCGCAGCCCTGGGCCTGGGCTTGTTGCTGGGCGATCAGACTGGCGGCATAGTTCCCGCCACACTTGGCCGCACCCGTGCCGCCGAGCGCAGCCCGGGTCCAGTCCCGACACACCCACAGCTTCACCCCAGTGATGCCGCCGGGAAAGTACGGCCCGGCCGGGCTGGCCATCGTGATGAAGGTGTACGCCTTGGCCGGCCGGACCCCGATGAAGGCCTCATCGGCAAACATGAACGGCCGCAGGTAGAGGCTCTGCTCTCCCGGGCCGCCTGCGGTCGGAGTGGGAGCAGCCACCCAGTCACGGTCGGTGGCGACCAGTTCGGTCGCTGCTGAGACGAAGAGTTCGGTGGGCAGGGTCGGCATGGACAGCCGCTCGGCCGAACGGGCAAACCGGGCCGCATTGCGGTCCGGACGGAACAGCCACACCGAGTCGTCGGCGTGACGGTAGGCCTTGAGACCTTCGAAGATCGATTGGCCGTAGTGCATGACCGCAGCTGCTGGATGCATGGCCAGGTCGGCGAGCGGGCTGATCGTCGGCTCGGTCCAGCCGTCGCCGGTCCACCGGGCCGAGGCCACGTGATCGGTGAAGTGTCGCCCGAATCCCGGGTCGGCAAGGATGGCGGCCCGCTCGTCGGCAGCGGTGGGAGTGCCCGTACGGGTCACCGAGATTGTCGTCACCCGAAAATGCTAGGACGCCCTAGTAGTCGAGCTGCGACTGTCTCATCGACGCGCAGGGGTTGCCGTCCGCGCATCGGTGGTCTTGACTTCGTTCGTGGACCAGCATCGCAGCAGTGCTGCACCGACACCGGCGTGGCGTTATGCCATCGGCATGTTCGGCACCTCGATCCCGATCAACCTGATCAAGGGGTCGATGATCCTCTACTACGTAGACATCCTGGGGATGGATGTCCGGGCGTACGGAATCGTGATGGTGGTCTACGCGATCATTGACGCGCTGGACAATCCGGTGCTCGGGTTCCTGTCGGACCGGACCCGGACCCGGTTCGGGCGGCGTCGACCGTGGCTGCTGGCCGGTGGACCGCTGCTGGCGGCGTGCATGGTGGCCTTCTTCTCCGCCCCGTCCTCGTTGGAGGGGATCGGTGTGGTGCTGTGGTTTGCGGTGTTCGCGATCCTGTGCGAGGCCTTCGACTCCCTGCTCAACGCCAACTACGGCGCGCTGCTGCCCGAACTGTTCCCCGGCGAGCGGCGCCGCGCCGTGGCCAACTCACTGCGACAGGGCTTCCAGCTGGTGGCTCTGGTGATCTCGCTGGCGCTCACCCCGCTGCTGACCACACGGGTGTTCGGGACCGAGACCACCACCGAAGGATTCACCACCACCGCGATCATCTACGGCGCGATCGCGACCGTGGTGATCGTGTTCATGGCCCTGTCAGCCAAGGAGAATCCGCGCTACTCCACCCGCGAGCGGCCGCGGCTGCTGCCGGCGATCCTGTCGGTGGTGCGCAACCGGCTGTTCTGGCAGGTCGGTCTGGTCGGCGCCTGCTACGGGATCTCGATGGCGATCGTGTTGAGCGGGGTCCAGTTGTACGTGCGGTACAGCCTGGGGCTGCCAGTCGCCAATGCCCTCTACCTACAGGGCGCGGTGATCGCGGTGACCGCGGCAGCGCTGTTCGGCTGGACCCGGGTGGTGGCACGCTTCGGTGCCCCGCGGGTGTGGCGGATCGCGTTCTGGGCGCTCGCCGCCGGTTTCGTCGCGTTGTTCCTGGCGGTCGACCTGATCACCGGGATCCTGGCCGGTGTGGTGCTGGGCATCGGGTGGGCCGGCATGTTGGCCACCAACGACCTGATTGTCGCCCGGGTGCTGGACGGCGACGCCGCCACCCACGGCGAGCACCGGGAGGGCTTGTTCCTGTCGGCCTTCGGATTCTTCGGTCGTCTGAACGGGGTGGTCACCGGGCTCGCGCTGACCTCGCTCGGCATCTTCTTCGGCTACAACTCCGGTGCCGATCCCGGCGATGACCCGGGGATGGCGTTCCGGGTCTATCTGACGGTCTACCCGTTCGTACTGACCGTGATCGGCGCGGTCGCGGCCCGTTTCGTACGGGTTCCTGACACCACACCCCTGACCGAAACGACACCGGTGAGCGAGGAAACAGCATGAGTCGTGCACTGGTGATCACCGCAGACGATCTGGGACGGGAGCCGGCCACCACCGACGAGATCGTCCACCTTGCCGATGACGGACGGATCACCGCAACCACACTGATCCCGGTCTCCCCGCACTCGGCCGACGCTGCCGCCCGGATCACCGCCACGGCGATCACACCGCGGCTGCATCTGACCCTGACCAGTGAAGCCGGTCTGCCGGCCTGGCGGCCCTTGGGTGGTGCTGTGCCGAGTCTTGCCGAGGACGGGACCTTCCCGTACGACCCGTTCGTGGTGGGTGCTCGGGGCGAGACCGAAGAGGTGCTCGGCGAACTCGACGCCCAGTTGGCCTGGCTGCAAGGTCAGGGCTTCACGGTGGTGGCAGCGGACTCGCATGCCGGCACCCTGTACGGACTGCACGGCCGATCCTGGCTGGAGCCGGCCCTGCGGTGGTGTGCCCAGCACGGGTTGGCGTTCCGACTGCCGCGCGATCCGGAGCCGTACATCGGTGGGCCGCTTCCCGAGCCTCTGCGCTCGGCCCACATCCGGGCGGTCGAGCTGGCTGACGCCCTGGGGGTACGGCTTCCCCAGACCATGGTGACCAATCGTCGTACGGCCAAGGAGTTGGGCGACTACGCCGCGTTGCGCGAGCAGACTCTGGCTCAGCTGGCCGCGCTGCCGGACGGGGTGAGCGAGCTCTTCCTCCACCCCACGCGCGGCGACACCGCCAGCGGTGATCCGGTACGGGTCTGGGAGGGCCGACTGCTGCGCGACCCGGTGTTCGCCGAAGCGCTCGACCGAGAACAGATCCGTCTCATGACAGGCTGGTGACCATGTCGCACACCGTCCACCGCCTTCGGCTCGGCCTGGCCGACCAGCTCGCCACGCCGTACCTGGCTGTCCGGTTCGACGTCGCCCCCGGCGACGACACCATCGAGGTACGGCTGTCCCATGACCGTGACGCCGCCGTGATCGACCTGGGGTGCGAGGGTCCGCACGGGTGGCGCGGCTGGTCCGGTGGCGCTCGGGACCGGTTCGTGATCGGCCCCCGGGAGGCAACTCCGGGCTATCTGCCCGGCGAGCTCGAATCCGGTGAATGGTCGGTGCAGCTCGGGCTCTACCGGCTCCCGCCCGAGCCGATCGAAGTCGTGGTGGAGATCATCTCCCCCGCCGAGACCCGTCTCGAGCCGGACCCGGCGCCGGTCCCGCCGGCTGAAGCCGCACCACGTGGGCACACCCGTGACCTCCCGGCCGAGCCCGGACTGCAGTGGTTTGCCGGGGACTTCCACGCCCACAGCACCCACTCCGACGGTGAACAGTCCCTCGGCGAACTGGCGGCGCTGGCCGTACGCAATGGGCTGGACTTCCTGGCGGTGACCGAACACAACACTGTCTCGCACCATCGGCTGCTCGACGGGATCGGTGCGGCACTGGACATCACCCTGCTGCCCGGTCAGGAGGTGACCACACCCCGCGGTCACGCCAATGTCTTCGGCGACATCGGATTCGTGGACTTCCGAACACCCCCGGCCCAGTGGATCACCGAGGCCCGTGACCGCGGCGGCTTGGTGAGCATCAATCATCCGCTGGAGGGTGAGTGGGCCTGGGAACACCAACTGGCCCAGCAGCCGGCTGCGCTGGAGTTGTGGCACATCGGCTGGTTCCGGGATCTGACCTCGACCCTGCCGTGGGGGTTGTGGCCGTGGTGGCGCCAGGATGCGATCCTGCTCGGTGGCAGTGACTACCACAATCCAGACCATGGCTATCTGCCCGGAACTCCGACCACTTGGGTGGCGGCGGAGTCACGAGATCCCGAGGCGTTGATGGCCGGGGTCACCGCGGGACGTACCGCGATCTCCTGGCCCGGCCCGACCGCGGCACTGTTGCTGCGGGTGGGCGACGAGTTGGTGGTCCTCGACGCTGAGGGTGCCGTGCTCAGCGACATCGAAGGACGTCAGCAACTGATCACCGGGCCGCACGTGCGGATCTCACTGGACCGGGCCGGACGTGGCCCATACCGGTTGAATGGTCCCGACCGCGGACTGTTGGCGATCAGCCCATGACCATCCACCCTGGCCCCGCGCCGGTCGAGGTGCCGGTGCGTCGTCGCAACATCTGGGGATTTGGGCTGGGCACCCTCGGCCGGGACATGGTCGCGGCGATGGTGACCATGTTCTTGATGGTCTACCTCACCGAGGTGGTCCAGGTCTCGAACTCGACCCTGGCTGCCATCACCGCCGTCCTGGTGCTGATGCGCCTGTTCGACGCGGTGAACGACCCGGTGATGGGTCTGGTGGTGGACAACACCCGGTCCCGTTGGGGCAAGTTCAAACCGTGGATCGCCGGTGGCGCGGTGGCCTGGGCGGGCGCGACGGTGGTGATGTTCTCCGACTGGGGAGTCAGCGGCACCGCTTTCGTGGTCGTGTTCATCGGCGTCTACCTGGTGTGGGAGATCGCCTACACGGTCAACGACATCTCCTACTACGGCATGGTGCCGTCGCTGTCGCGGAACCAGACCGACCGGGAACGGATCGGTGTGGTGGCACGGATCTGCGCCAATGTCGGCCTGTTCGCCCTGGTGGTGGCCATCGTGCCGGTCACCGGGGCACTGACCGACCGTCTCGGTTCGGCGCAGCAGGCATGGTTCGCCCTCGCGGTCGTCGTGTCCGTGGTGATGTTGGCCTTCCAGTTGATCACCGTCGTGACCACCCGTCAGCAGGTCGAGGTCACCGTGGCCACCTCGACCCCTCTGCGCGATCTGGTCTCGGTGATCGTGCGCAATGACCAGTTGCTGTGGGTCACCCTGGCGATGGTGTTGTTCATGACCGGTTACACCGTGACCACAAGTCTGGGCATCTACTACTTCACCTATGTGTACGGCGATCCCGCCATGTACTCGGTTTTCGCCGCCGTCCTGGGCATCACCCAGATCATCGGGCTGCTGATCTTCCCGTTGGTCTCGGCGCGGATGTCGCGTCGGCGCGTGCATCTGGTGGCCTCGGTGTCCTGTGTCCTGGGCTACGGGGTGTTCCTGTTGGCGGGGACGTCGATGGTCGTCATCGGGTTCGCCGGTGTGCTGTTGTTCTCCGGCCAGGCCTTCATCCAACTGCTGATGATGATGTTCATCGCGGACTCGGTGGAGTACGGCCATTGGAAGCTCGGCCGCCGCAACGAGTCGATCACCTTCTCGTTGCAGCCCTTCATCTACAAGGCATCCAGCGCCGCGGCGAGCGGGATCGTCGGGCTGACGCTCATCCTGTCCGGGGTCAACGAGGCCGCCTCGGCTGCCGATGTCTCCCCCGCTGGGATCGGGATCTTCTCCGGCGCCATGATGGGTCTGCCGATGCTGCTGGTCGCGCTGAGCTGGGTGGTGCTGCGGCGCCGATACCGTCTCGACGAGGCGTCCTATGCCGCCATCGTTGCTGAACTGCGAGCCCGGGAGACGGACCTTCCCGGGGTGGGGGTGGGCGATGAGCCTCGGTGAGAATCCTCGGCTGCGAGCGGTCTACGCCCATCCGATCGCCCGGGACGCGATCGACAAGGTGCTGCTCCAGCTGGGCCGGTCCCGGCGATGGGTGACCAATCCGGTCGTGGCCGGTCTCCGGTTGCGGACCCTCGGCCGCCTGGCCGAGCCGCTGCTGGGCCCGGGTTTCGCCGACTCCCTGTTGGCGCTGTTGGCTGACCATCCCGCGCAGGCTCCGACGACGAACCCTCCCCACGGTGACCAACCGTGGTGGCGTACGGCGGTGTTCTACCAGGTCTATCCGCGGTCCTTCGCCGACTCCAACGGTGACGGGATCGGTGACCTGCGCGGGATCATCAACCGGCTGGATCATCTGGCCGACCTCGGCGTGGACTGTGTCTGGCTGTCCCCCATCTTCGACTCCCCCAACGAGGACATGGGCTATGACATCCGCGACTACCGCGCGGTGATGACCGAGATGGGCACCCTGGCCGATGTCGACGAGTTGATTGCTGGCTGTCATGACCGCGGCATGCGGATCATCCTGGATCTGGTGGTCAACCACACCTCCGAGGAACACGAGTGGTTCCAGTCGGCGATCGCCGACCCCGACGGTCCGCACGGAGACTGGTATCACCTGCTACCCGGGCAGGAGGATCAGCCGCCGAACAATTGGGCCTCCTTCTTCGGTGGCAGTGCCTGGCGGTGGATCCCGCAGGCGCAGCGCTGGGCGTTGCACCTGTTCGCACCGGGACAGCTGGACCTCAACTGGGAAAGTGCCGAGGTCCGGACCGCGGTCGCCGAGATCGTGCGGTGGTGGCGGGCCCGCGGCATTGACGGGTTCCGGCTCGATGTCATCAACTACATCTCCAAGCGGCCGGGTCTGCCCGACGGCGACGAAGGGATCGGTCGCCTGATCGGGTTTCCCGGGATCGAGCACTACTTCTTCGGTCCTCGGCTGCACGAGCATCTGCACCAGCTGCGGACCGACGGGTTCACCCGTACCGACGACGATCCGGCACCGGCCTCGACGGTCCGGGCCCGCGCCGCAGACGGAAGCTTGGGCGATCCGTTGCCGCCGGATCGGGTCGGGGTGATGGTCGGCGAGACACCCGGGGTCGGAGTCGAAATGGGCCGACTGCTCAGCTCAGCCGATCGCGAAGAACTCGACCTGGTGTTCAACTTCGACGTGCTGGACGCCCCGGGACGGGTGCGCTGGGACGACTACCGGTTCGACCTGGCCCATCTGAAGCGGTTCTACCAAGATCTGCTGGGCAGGATCGGGCCGCAGGACTGGGCGGCGTTGTTCTTCGACAACCACGACAATCCGCGGATGCTGTCCAAGGTGCTCGGTCCGCACGACCGTGATCCTGAGCTGAGGACTGCGGTGGCGAAACTGCTGGCCACGATCCAACTGACCCTGCCGGGCACGCCGTTCCTGTTCCAGGGGCAGGAGATCGGGACCGTCAACCAGGAGTTCAGCTCGGTTGCGGATCTGCGCGATGTGGAGTCGCTCAACCGGTTCGCCGAGTTGCGGGCCACGGGGCTGACCGAGGCCGAGGCCCTGGCGCAGGTGGTGCCCGGTGCCCGGGACCATGCCCGGGTGCCGATGCGATGGGAACCGGGGCCCAGCGGAGGATTCACCACCGGCACCGCCTGGCAACCGGCCCGGGAGGACTCGTGCGGGTTCACCGTCGCGGAACAGAGCATCGATGCCGATTCCGTACTTTCCTTCTACCGTTCACTGATCCGACTCCGCCGGGCCGAGCCAGCCCTCTCCACCGGTGGCGTACGATTCCTGGCTCCCCGGTCGCCGCGCTACTTCGGCTGGGTGCGCACCGACCAGGCCGGCCGGGACGCCTGGCTGATCGAGATCAACCTCACCGACCGTACGATCAGGCGACCGCGGGGCGCTCCCGAGGCCGAGGTCGTGCTCGGCACCAGCGGTCAGCGCGGGCCGAGGATGGCACCGTACGAGGCTGTGGTCGCCAAGATCACGGGGAACTACAGCTAGCCAAGGTCACGGGGTAGCCTTCACACACCCACCCGATCGAACGCCTCTCGATCTGAACCACAACCAGAGACCGGTTCCCCACCGCGGGCGGAAAGCCTTATCATCGGCCACAGGCACTAGGATCGCCAGCATTCGCCACCAAGGAGTTCAGATGGACGCACACGAGCAGATCCGCACCACCAAGGTGGTGCCGGTGATCGCACTCAACGACGCCGCCCAAGCCGCACCGCTGGGTGAGGCCCTGGTTGCCGGCAACCTGCCGATCGCGGAGGTCACCTTCCGCACCGAGGCAGCCGTCGACTCGATCGCCGCGATGGCCAAGAACTCCGCGCTGCTGGTCGGTGCCGGGACCGTGATCAATGTGGCACAGGTCGACCAGGCGGCCGAGGCGGGTGCCAAGTTCGTGGTGTCCCCCGGCTTCTCCGCTGCTGTTGCTGCTCGATGCGCCGAACACGGCATCCCGCTGTTCCCCGGTGTCGCGACCGCGACCGAGATCGTTGCCGCCCTCGATGCCGGCATCACCACGGTGAAGTTCTTCCCGGCCAGCACCTCTGGTGGGGCACCGGCGATCAAGGCCCTGTCCGCGCCGTTCCCGCAGGTCCAGTTCGTGCCGACCGGCGGCATCTCGCCGTCGAACCTGGCTGACTACCTGGCCATTCCGGCAGTTGCCGCTTGCGGTGGCTCGTGGATGGTGCCGACTGACAAGCTCGCTGCTGGCGACTTCGCCGCGATCACCGACCTGGCCACCGAAGCCGTATCCCTCGCAGCCTCGCTGCGCGCCTGAAGCCCCAACGACCGAGAGGAATCTGAGATGTCGCTGAACATCAAGTCGGCCGACGAGTGCCGCTTCGACGCACTGTCCCTGGGTGAGGTGATGTTGCGCCTCGATCCCGGTGAGGGCCGCATCCGGACCACCCGGCAGTTCCAGGCCTGGGAGGGTGGCGGCGAGTACAACGTCACCCGCGGCCTGCGCCGGGTCTTCGGCCTGCGCGGCACCGTGGCGACCGCCTTTGCCGACAACGAGGTGGGTCGCCTGGTCGAGGACTTCATCCTGCAGGGCGGGATCGACACCTCGCTGATCAAGTGGGTCGACTTCGACGGGATCGGCCGCAACGTCCGCAACGGCCTGAACTTCACCGAGCGCGGCTTCGGTGTCCGCGGCGCCGTCGGCTGCTCCGACCGTGGCCTGACCGCGGCCAGCCAGCTGCAGCCCGGCGACTTCGACTGGGATCACATCTTCGGCGACCTCGGCGTCCGCTGGATGCACACCGGCGGCATCTTCGCCGCGCTGAGCGAGTCGACCGCTGCGGTCACCGTCGAGGCCGTGAAGAAGGCACACGAGTACGGCACCATCGTCTCGTACGACCTGAACTACCGCCCCAGCCTGTGGAAGACCATCGGGGGGCAGGAGAAGGCCCGCGAGGTCAACCGTGAGATCGCCCGCTATGTCGATGTCATGATCGGCAACGAGGAGGACTTCACCGCCAGCCTCGGCTTCGAAATCGAGGGTGTCGACGAGAACCTCACCGAACTCGAGGCGTCCGCCTTCCACAAGATGATCGAGACTGCGGTCGCCGACTTCGACAACTTCAAGGTCGTCGGTACGACCATGCGTGGTGTCCACAGCGCCTCCGACAACGACTGGGGTGCTGTGGCCTGGTCACGCGACGAGGGCTTCGTCGAGTCCCGCCAGCGTCCGCACATGGAGATCCTGGACCGGGTCGGCGGCGGCGACTCCTTCGCCTCCGGCCTCATCTACGGCCTGCTGAGCGGTGAGCCGATCCAGACCTGTGTCGACCTCGGTGCCGCCCACGGCGCCCTGGCCATGACCACTCCTGGTGACACCTCCATGGCCACCGAGGCCGAGGTCCGCAAGCTCGCCGGCGGCGGAAGCGCCCGCGTTCAGCGCTGATACCGAAGAGCGTTCAGCGCTGATGCCCAAGCGCGTTACGCCCGATCCGGACCTGTCCGGGTCGGGCGTTCGCATTCACCGCCACCGCCACCGCCACCGCCACCGCCGAGGGTTGCACACCATTTGCAAGGGTCGGTGCCCAAGCAACGGTTCTACCTTTGCAACGGGCGTGCGACCTTCCCGGATCACGCCGAGCCCGCCCACCGAACCGTGTCGAACCGCCCCCGAGGTCGCGCCGGCCCCGCCCCTACTGGCGCTCAGAAACGGATCAGACGGGCTGGCTCGACGGCAGTCGAACCGGCCGGCCTGGGCTGACCGGCCCGCTGAGCGATGGCACGGCGAACCTTGGCGATCATCGCCGCCGGATTGGCCAGTTCGTCCCAGACGAAACGGATCACCAACCAGCCGAGCGCACGCAAGCGATCCTCCCGCTTCTTCTCGCGAGCAATGGCGTCGCCGATCGACTCGCCCTCCCGCCGATACCGCTCGTACTTCACGAAGCCGTCGAACTCGGCCAACACACCGGCCTCGAGCAGGGCTCCGTCGACTCGACCGATCAGCTCACCCGGTTCGTCGAACACGTTGACCTGGGTGGTGTAGGTCGGGAACTCCGGGCGCAGGATCAAATGTTGCCGACTCTCCCCCACGCTCTCAGCCCGGCCGTCGACCTGCTCCAACGCGCGCCGTGCCTTGGGCAACCCCGGCGCCGTCCTCATCCGCAGCACAGTCGCAATCACCTCATCTGCCTCGACGAACTCGCGGCGTAGCGCATGGTCGGCGGCAATCACCGTGGCGACGGTCCCATAGTGACGCCCCAGATCGATCAGGGTCCGGGCCACCGAAGTGACCGGGATACCGTCGATCTCGACCCGATCCAGTTCGTCGAGGTGGCTGGCCCGGACCCGCACATGTTTGGTCGTACGGGCTCCACCGGTGTTGCTGCGGGTCAGGCACACCTTGCCGAGCTGGCCACGGATGACCGGCATGCCGTGGAGGACGGCTGCACTGACGTGGCTCAGCACGATGTTCGGGTTGGTGAAGCGGCTGCGCCTGGCCACAGCCACGACCGCATGACGCTCCTCGGGCGACAGTGCGGCCAGGTCGAGATCGCTGTACCGACCGTGCGCCAGCCGGGTCAGCTTCTTTCGGCGGATGAGTCGCTGGATCTCGGCATCGGTCCAGCCGCGCACGAGCAGCTGTTCACGTTCAATCAGTTTCATCCTGACACCTTCGCGCGGGTGCCGGAGCGCCGGAAGATCCAATCTGGAATCTGTGGACAGCGCTTCGTGCTCGCTTCCGCCTGTGGACAACTCTCCGCGCACAGCACCCCGACCGCCATCCCGGACAAGGTTGCACGCGCATTGCAAAGGTAGAACCGTTGCTTGGGTACCGACCCTTGCAAATGGTGTGCGACCTTGACCGGGGCAGGCGCGGCGCGGGCCGGACCAGCCCCAGGCAGGCCGGCTTCAGGCGGCGGCCGGGTCCGGATTCGGGATCGGGCCGTCCAGCAGCGGGTCGCCGGTCTCGGTCAGGAAGTCCAACAGCTGACGATGCAGCTGTTCCCGTACGTCGGCGTGTGCGGGTTCCTCGGCCAGGTTGTTGATCTCGTCCGGGTCAGCGGTCAGGTCGTAGAGCTCCTGCATCGGACGAGGCTCCAGGTGGTCGTCACCCATCCCCTGTCGGGTGAGCGAACCTTCGAGGTCGAGCGGCAACTGCAGCAACGGCCGCGGCTCGAAGTTGAGCACGAACTTCCACCGGGTCGTACGAATCGCGCGGATCGGGTCGTACTCGCCGTGGTAGGTCTTCTCCAGCCAGACCTGCTCCCGCGCCTGGGCGATCTCACCCCGCAGCTGTGGACCCAGGTCGACGCCCTGGACGGCCGACGGCACGGCCACACCGATCAGCCCGAGCAGGGTGGGCACCAGGTCGACATGGCTGGCCAATGGTGCGACCCGGCCGGGCGCGATGCCGTACGCCGTGGGCAGCCGCAGCATCATCGTGGTCTGCACTCCGGGATCAAAGAGCGTGCTCTTGCCCCGAGGGAAGGGACTGCCGTGGTCGGTGACGAAGACGACGATGGTCGACTCCGCCAGCCCGGCCTCGTCGAGCGCCGCAATGATCCGCCCCAGAGCTGCATCCGCATCCCGGATGCAGCCTTCGTACGAGGCAAGGTCACTCCGGGTGAGGTCGTTGTCCGGCAGCCACGGCGGGACCGTGACGGTGGCCTGGTCGACCGGGTCGTAGCGATCCTCGGGCCAGGGGCGGTGCACCTCGGTCATCCCGCAGGTCAGCATCCACGGTGCGTCGTCGTCGGCGTGGTCGGCGATCCAGTCGGCGGCCTGGTCGGCCACGTCGTCACACCAGCTGGGCCGTTCGACCTTGAGCTCGGTGAAGCCGAGCCGTTCGGGATCATTGGCCTCGTGCTGCAGTCCGATCAGGCAACTGTGATAGCCGGCGTCGCCGAGATGATGGGACAGCGTCCGCTCACCCGGGTGGTAGTCCCAGCCACGATGGGTCAGTCCTTGCAGACCGTTGGAGTGCGGATATCGCCCTGTCCACAGGGAGCCACGGGCAGGACTGCACAGCGGCGTGGTGGCGAACCAGTTGTCGAAGACCAATGACTCGTCGGCCAACTTCTGACTGTGCGGGCTTTCGATCGGATATCCGTACGCACTGAGGTGCGTCCCCAGATCGTGCCAGTGGACGATCAGGATGTTGGGTCGACTCACGCCTGCATCCCTTCACGGAGTTCGGCCAACAGAGCCTCGGCAGCCGCTTCGGGAGCGGCCCGTTCAAACATGACGTCCTGGGAAGCCCGGCCCAGCGCAGCGGTCCAGGCACCGGCACCGGCCGGTGGCGGCTCGGGTGCGGGGACGAGGTCGGGCTCGCAGGCATTCATGTAGTCAATGACCCGCTGATCGCCCGGAGTCAGGTCGTCGATGATCGCTTCCAACACTGTGGTGTTCGGCGGCGTACCTCGATCAGCCAACAGGATCTTGCCGGCGTCGACGTCGTTGAGCAGGAAGTTGATGAGCGCTCCGCTCTCGTCGGCGAAGTCACTGGCCGAGGAGGCGCAGAACAGCTGGGACGCCCGATACCACACCCCGAGATCTTCCTTCTTCCCTGTCTGGGTTGGGATCCGGAGCAGTTTGAGTTCCTGACCCATGGTCGACTCGTACTGGATGACGACGTTGACGGGGATGATCTGCATCGCGACCGAGCCGAGACTGAAGGCCTGCTGCTCGATGGGCACTCCACTCTGCTCGGCCGTTGCTGATGCCGACAGCGTGGTGCCGTCGGTGACCAACCCCAACCAGTAGCTGAACCAGCTCGCCAGCGCGGCCGGGTCCTCGGTGAGTTTGCCTGCATCGAAGACCAGATTGCCCTGTTGGCCCGCCCAGAAGGCCGCGGTGATCTGGTCGCTGCCACCGTACGCGGCGCCAACCACGCCGTCCTTCGTGGCGCCGCTGAGCTCCTGGCCGATCGCGTGGTAGTCTTCCCAGCTCCAGGTCGTGTCGTCCGGCAGGTCGATCCCGGCGTCCTCGAAGACCTGCGGGTTGACCATCACGCCCTGCAGGCCCACACCTGCGGTGGCGCCGTAGACCTTGCCGTCCACGACGCCGGTGCCGTTGGATCCCTCTGGCCACTCGGCATCGGTGAATCCGTGCTCGGACAGGTCGAGCAGCGCACCGCGGTCGGCGTACTCGCGCAGGTTCCACTCGTTCATCTGGAACACGTCGGGTGCGTCCTGACCGGCGACCTGGGTCGCCAGCCGATCGAAGTAGTTGTCGAAGTTGCCGGATTCGCCGAGGACTGTGATGCCCTCGTTTCGGCTCTCGAAGAGCCGCAGGGCTTCGTCGGTGACCTTGACCCGTACGTCATTTCCCCACCAGCCGAAGCGGAGGTTGGCCTCTCCCCCGGCGCCGCCCGGGCCGCTTCCTGTGCCACAGGCCGAGAGGGCCAAGAGTCCCGCCAGACCTGATGCCCCGGTCAGCATGGACCGGCGTGAAATCGTCGTCATTGTCTCTTCTCCATCGAGTTGATCGTCCTACCCGTTCCCATCGTCGGAGCCGTCGTTCGTATTTGTCAACCCCATGTGACTAAAATGATGTCTAGGATGCCGTCGATGACCACTGCACGTACGCCGCTCATGCAGGAGCAGCGCAACAGGACCGCTTCGCAGATCCTGCGCTGCCTGCTGCGTAACGGCCCTCAGGGCCGCAAGCGGCTCACCGCGGCGACCGGGCGGAGCTCGACCACGGTGACCAAGGTGATCAACGAACTGCTCATCACCGGAGCCGTCGTCGAGTCGACCCCGACGCCGCCCCGAGGCGCCGGTCGGCCGGAGGTGCCGGTGGAGCTGTCTCCGGATCGGGTCGTGGTCGGCATCCACCTCTACTTCAATCGGATCACGGTGAGCGTGCACACGCTGCGCGGCGAGGAGTTGGCGTCGGTGGTCCACAGGCAGCCGCTGTCGGCCGACGACCCGACGAAGGACTTCACCAGCACCGTCGCGGGTGCAGCCGAGATCGCCAATGAGCTGCTCGCGGGTGTGCCCGGCACGCCCGTCGGAATCGGGGTCGCCACCGGTGGCGGCTGGCAGGGCGGTGACCAGACCGGAGCGAATCAATGGCGCATCCAGGAGATCGAGCAGATCCTGACACCGAGGATGTCCGCGCCGGTCACCGTCGACACCAATGTCCATGCCCTTGCCCTGGAGCAGCACTGGTGGGAACACATCGATGGCGATGTGTTGACCCTCTTCGTCGGCCGCTCCATCGGCATCGCCCACATGCGTCATGACGCTCTCCAACTGGGCCGATTCGGCCGGGGCGGTTCGATCGACCACCTGATCGTGCCAGGTGCAACCCAGCCCTGCAGCTGTGGTCAATGCGGCTGCGTCGAGGCGAGTTGTGGCAACTTCGCTCTCCACTCTGCCGCCGTACGACAGGGACTGCTGCCCCCGGAAACCCCGCTGCTGATCATGAGTGGATCACCGGAGGAACGTCTGCCTGCCCTCGAGCCGCTCTATCTCGAGCGGGCTCTGCATCTGGGTCGGGTGCTTCCGGCCGTGATCAGGATGTACGAACCTGAACTGACGATCATCCGGGCCGCCATGAACGAAGCGGAGTGGGAAGCCTGCGCCGGTACCGCGCTGGACCGGTATCGCACGATCACCGGCACGGACACTCGGATCGACAGCCACACGATCACGAGCTGGCCCCGCGCATCGGCAGCATTGGCTCTCGACGCCTGGCTGAACCAACCGCTCGGCAGCTGAGGGGTTCCACCCAGGCGCGATGAGTGCCATGCTGGCAGGATGACCGGACTCGTAGTTGTCGGAAGTGGTCCCGCTGGCGTTGCTGCCGCAACGGCCTATCGCGATGCAGGCGGCCCGGGGCCGATCACCCTGCTCAGCACCGACGGTGCCTCACCGTACGAGCGACCACCCCTGTCCAAGGAGGTCCTCGCTGGCGACGCGGCAGATCCGACCCCGATCGATGCCGACCTGACCGGGGTCGATGTCCGCCTCGACACCACCGTGACCGGGATCGACACGACAACCCATCTGCTGACCACCGCATCGGGCGAACAGATCCCGTACGAGAAGTTGGTGCTCTGTGCCGGGGCAAGCCCGATCCGTCTGCCCGACCAGGGCGAGGAGGTACGGGTGCTGCGCAGCCTCAGCCAGGCGCGCACGCTCATCGCGGGCGCGGAGAACGCGAAGTCGGCGATCGTGGTCGGCTCCGGGTTCATCGGGTGTGAGGCGGCCATGTCGCTGGCCCGTCGCGGCATCGCGGTGACCTTGGTGACCCGTTCGGCAGCGCCCCAGATCGATCGGGTCGGCGAGTTCGCCTCCACCCGGATCACCCAGTGGCTCACTGACGCATCGGTGACCGTACGAACAGAGGCTGCGGTCGCCGGGGCAACCGGGACCACGGTCACTCTCGACGGCGGCGAGGTACTCAGCGCCGATCTGGTGCTGGCCGCGCTCGGCATCACCCCGAACGGTGATCTCGGCAGCGGCTTGGCGGTGGAGCACGGCCGGATCCTGGTCGATGATCATCTGGCCACCGGAGTGGCCGGCGTGTGGGCGGCCGGTGACGGTGTGCTGGCCCACCACGCGGTCGCCGGGCGCCGGATCGCCACCGAACACTGGGATGATGCCACCACTCAGGGCACGATCGCGGGGCAGAACGCGGCCGGCCAGGACCGTGCCTGGCAAGAGATCCCGAGCTTCTGGTCCGATCTCGGGGACCATCCGCTGCAGTGGGCCGGCTGGGGTGACGGCTTCGACACCGACCACGGCACGGAGGACGACGAGGGCTGGACGGTTTGGTACGGCAAGGACGGCGTCTGTGTCGGCGTGCTGACCAGCAATCACTATGACGACGACGATTGCGGCAAGCAGCTCATCGCCGACCACAAGCCTGTGCCACACTGAACCGGTGTCGAACCAACCGATTGATCCCGCGACGGCCGCACGTGACAAGCGAACCTCGGTGGTCCTGATCATCATCGGCGTCATCGTCGCGGGCGTCGGTGTCTGGTTCTACGCCCAGGGCGAGCGTGGCCTGTTGGTGATCCTCGGCGTCTGCATCGGTGCCGCGGCCATCGCCGCCGGCGCGTTCACCCTGCGGAATCTGCGCCGCCTGGGTCGCTGACCCACCTGGTCGAGCAAGCGACACCCGACCGTCATCGGCGCGTGGTTCAATGCCCCGGTGACGGACACCTCTGCGCCGAGCGCCCCCGCCCACGGCACTGTGTGGGAGGTCTTCCGCGCCTTCCTGCTGCTCGGATTGACCTCGTTCGGTGGGCCGATCGCCCATCTGGGCTATTTCCGTACGGCATTCGTCGAGCGTCGCACGTGGCTCACCGATGACGAGTATGCCGATCTGGTGGCGTTGTGCCAGTTCCTGCCGGGACCGGCGTCGAGCCAGGTCGGCTTCGCTGTGGGGCTGCGCCGGGCCGGGATCGGCGGCGCACTGGCCGCATTCGTCGGTTTCACTCTGCCATCGGCGATCCTCATGCTCGCCTTCGCGGCAGGAGCGAGCTGGTTCAGCGGCTCAATCGGGACCGGCATCCTCACCGGACTCAAGATCGTGGCGGTGGCGATCATCGCCCAGGCCGTCTGGGGCATGGCACGCTCGCTCGCCCCGGACCGGCAGCGGGCGGCGATCGCCGCTCTCTCCGCGGTCGCTGTGTTGCTCGTGCTGTCGCCGGTCACCCATCTCGGCGTCATTGTCCTCGGCGCGCTCGCGGGTTGGCTGTTCTGCCGTACCGGAGATGACTCAGCCGCCACATCCGTCAGATTCGGCGTCAGCCGGACAGCTGGGATCGCGTGCCTGACGGCGTTCGTGGTCCTGCTGGTCGGTTCACCGATCGCTGCCCGGCTCACCGGCATCGAGGAGCTCGACCTGTTCGCCGCCTTCTATCGAGCGGGTGCCTTGGTCTTCGGCGGCGGGCATGTCGTGCTGCCGCTGCTGCAGACCGGAATCGTCGACACCGGGTGGGTGACACCGGAGCAGTTCCTGGCCGGTTACGGCGGCGCCCAGGCCGTGCCCGGTCCGCTGTTCACGGTGGCCGCCCACCTGGGGGCGGTGTCGACGACCGGACCCGGATCGGTCGCCGGTGCCGCGATCGCGTTGGCTGGGATCTTCCTGCCGGGATTCCTGCTGCTGTTGGGAGTCCTGCCGTTCTGGGACGCCCTGCGCGACCGGGTCTGGGCGCGTTCGATGATGCGGGGAGCCAATGCCGCCGTGGTGGGCGTGCTCGCCGCAGCGCTCTACCAACCGGTGGTCACCACCGCGATCACCGGGCCCGCTGAACTTGCGCTGGCCCTGGTCTGTTTCGTTGCCCTGGTCGCTTGGAAGGCGCCGCCTTGGCTGGTGGTGATCCTCGGCGCGGTCGGAGGCCCTCTCATCGCCCTGCTGTGACCGTTGGACTCTGCTGTGATCGCCGGACCCTGCTGGCTTCGCGCTCACCTCACGGTAGGGTCTCGGCCATGACAGAGTTGGTCACGCTCACCTCCCCTGATGGCCGCACCACTGCGGCCGTCGAGCCCTCAGCCGGCGGCCGTCTGGTCTCCCTGGTCGTCGACGGCACCGAGGTCGTCGCCGCTGTGGAGCGCCGCACCGCCGCCGACTTCTATCGGGGCTCCTTCCCGCTCGCACCGTGGTGCGGCAGCCTCACCGGAACACCTGACATCGTCCGCGATGTACGTCAAGGCGCCCTGGCGGGCCAGCACGGCCTGGTCCACTCCTGGCCGTTCCAGGTCGACGCGGTCACCGCACAGGCCGTCGAACAGTCGATCCAGATCGGACCCGACCAGCCCGACCAGTGGCCCTGGCGTGGATTCGTCACCCACCGTTACGAGTTGACCGACACCATGCTCATCACCCAGCTCGCCGTGCACAGCCACGGCGACGAATTCCTTGCCTCGGCAGGATTCCACCCGTGGTTCATCACCAGGCTCGGCGATGATCCTGCCCGCGAAGCGGTGGTCGACTTCCGACCGGGCCGCCGCCTCGAGATGGACGAGAACCGGCAGCGCACCATCCCAGCCGCCCCGACCAAGCTCCGCAACGGCGTCTTCGACCAGATCGCCCAGAACCCGACCATCAGCTGGCCGGACGGGCCATCGTTGACCCTGACCTCCAACACCGAGATCTGGGTCACGTACGACCAGGGGCCCGGATTCTGCGTCGAGCCGTGGACCGCTCCCGACGGCCCGATCGACGGCCCTCACCTTCAGCTGGTGACGCCCGAGTCGCCTTGCGTGCTTGACTTCTCGATCATCTTCGACGCACAGAACGCGTGACATGCCGGACTATGTGGCTTTCTTGCGGGCTATCAATCTCGGCGCCCGACGCAAGTTCGCCAAGGAGGCGGTGACCGCCGCAACAGAGGCTGCCGGCGGCACCAACGTCGCATCGTGGCTGAACACCGGCAACGTACGTCTCACCTCCAGCCGCCGATCCGTCGCTGCGGTCCGCAAGGACCTGGAGAAGGCGTACGAGGAAGCCGCCGGTTTCGCGGTGCCCACCGTCGTACTGACCCTCGACCAGCTCGCCGAGCTGGCAACCGAAACCACCCAGATCGCTGCCAGCGCAGCAGATCTCGGCGCGCACTACGTGTCCTTGCTGCAGCAGACACCCGACCCTCAGACTGCCGCTGACTTCGCCCAACGTTGGGACGGCGACGAGTGGGCCGTGGTGACCGAGAAGGCCGTCCACATCCTGCTCTCCGCACGAGACGGCTACCACTCCAGCAGACTGACCAACGACCAGGTCGAACGCACTTTTGGGACCGCCACGTCGCGCAATGCCCGCGTGATCACCACCGTGGCACAGAAGTGGACCTGACCTCCACCGATCAGGCAAGGACCATCAGCACACCCTTGATGACCACGATGGTGGCGCCCACGAGGGCGAGCACGACGACGAAGCGACGCACGATGGTCGACGGGATCCGGTGGGCCAACGCGTTCCCGATGATCAGCCCGATCACCACCGCACCAACAGCAATCCCCCATTGCAGCAGGGAAAGCGCGGGCCACTGCCACCGCATCAGCAGCGAGCAGGTGCCGACCCCGACGAAGTAGGGCTGCAGTGTGGCGGCAAATTTGTCCTGCCGCCAACTGCTCGCCACCGCATAGGCGGTCAACGGCGGCCCGCCGGTGCCGGCCATGACATTCATGAAACCGGACATGCCTCCGGCAACGATCAGACCGCCGGTGCCGTCGATCCCCTTCAGGTGTTTTCCCAACGGCGCAAGGCCCATGGCGATGAAGATCATCACACCGATCACGATCGACAATGGCCCCTCCGGCGCGCTGCGGGCCAGGAATGCACCCGGCACAACCAGACAGACCGCCGGGATGAACATGGTGATGGCCTTGCGCCATTCGATGTTGCGACGCACTGGCCAGATCACGGTCGCCGAGGTCAGCACAGCGAACAGGTTGATCACCGCCACACCGTTCAGTGGCCCCAGCAGTGCCACCAGTGCAGGGGAACAGACCATCGCGAATCCCAGCCCACCGGTGCGCTGGGCGACGACACCGAGGAGCATCATGATCCCGAAGAGTGCCGTCGCCCACCATTCCATGCAGGCCAGATTAAGCTCAGTCGAGCGGGATGACCTGGCCCGTCCGCACTGACTGGTCGGCGGCGAGCACGATCCGCAGACTGTTCACCGCATCGCGCATGTGGTCGGTGAGATCGCGGTCCTCGGTGATCGCCTCGAGCAGGAACTGCTGCTCGGCGTCACACAGTGCCTGGTGGTCGGGTTCACCCTCGGAGGAGATGATCTCGTCCTCGCGGGCGAAGCGGTTGTCGACCAGTTCCGCGTGGTGGACGATCATGGAGTTGGTCTGGGTGTGGCCGCCGATGTCGTCCGATCCGGAGGCCGAGTCAGCGATGGACACCGAGCCGAGCGGCCCGACGACATCCTTGACGAAGAAGGCAGTCTCGCTCATCATCGGACCCCAGCCAGCCTCGTACCAGCCAACCGATCCGTCGTCGAAATGGACCTGCAGGTTGCCGTAGTTGTACATGCCGTCCGGCAGATCATCGCTGAGTCGAGCGCCCATCGCGTACACCCGGGTCGGCTGCGCCTGGGTCATCTGGCACATCACGTCGACATAGTGCACACCACAGTCGACGATCGGGCTCATCGTCGTCATCAGGTTGCGGTGCAGGTCCCACATCTCGCCGTCGCTCTGCTGGTTCAGGTTCATCCGCATCACCAGAGGCTTGCCGAGCTGGCGGGCACGGACGATGAAGTCCTGCCACACCGGATGGACCCGCAGGATGTAGCCGACCACCAGCTTGCGATCCTTTGCGGTCGCCAGGTCGACCAGCTCCTGGGCCTGTTCGACGGTTTCGGCCAACGGCTTCTCACAGAAGACGTGCGCACCCGCCTCGAGCGCGAGCTTGGCGTACTCGACATGGGTGTCGGGATAGCTGTTGACCGCCACCACATCTGGCTTGGTCTCGGCGATCGCGGTCGCGACGTCGTCATACTCGGCGACACCACCGAGTTCGGCGGCCAGCGGGGCTCGCCGCCGGGCGGACCGCGCCACCAGGCCGACCAGTTCATAGCCTGGATTCGCGTGATAGGCCCGGGCGTGGCTCGCACCCATGTTGCCGCATCCGATCACCAGTGCTCGCAGTGTCATGTCATCGACTCCTCAACTCGGCGTACGGGAGAGACGCTACCGGACCCGCGCAGCCAACCACTGATGCCCTCGCCAATGACCCGAACAACTTCTAGACTCATGCGATGTCGCTGTTCAGTCGTCGTCAGTTGTTGGCCGCAGGGGCAGTGCTGCCCGCCGTCGGCCTGATCGGATGTCGCGGCCCGTACGAATGCCCGGCAGGTAGTTGGGATGTCGGCATCCTGTGGGTGTCGGAGGAGACCAACAGTGTGCAGGTCCGCCATCGCCCCGACGGCGGCGAGCCACCGTGGAGCGAGCCCTTTGACTTCCCGCGCGGTGGGATCCCGGCACCACCGATCAGGCAGGCCAGTCCTGGACGAGGCCCGTGGGTGGTCACTCCGGACGACGGCCGCAGCTGGCTCACCCAGTGGTCAGGCATCATCTGCGGCGGCGATCCGTTCCGGGTCGACGGTGTGGTCTCCTCGGTCGCCGAAATCGATGGCGGTGTCGTCTCCGCCTCCGTCACCGTCGACGGGTCGATGCTGCAGTGCCATGACGATGAGGGCGCCAGACTGGCCGAGCAGGAGTTCGGTGACATCGCGATCCAGTGCCTGGTCGCTGACGGCGCGCAGTTGGTGGCACTGGCCGATGACGGTGACGGCTGCGTGCTGCTGCGGCTCGATGCCGGCCTTGCCGTTCTCGACGACCAGCGGGTCGACAACACCACCCGCGCCCCCAAGGATGCGGTGATGGTGGGCCGGACGCTCCATCTGCCACTGGTCGGCGACCCGACCGCCGGAGCGCTCGGTGTGGTGGACCTCGACACCGGCTCCCAGACCACGGTCGCGTTGCCCGCACCTGATCCGGCACTGCTGGCCACCGACGGCGAACAGCTGTGGATCGGACACACGGCCTTCCACGTCCCCGACGGGGACGACCGGCTCGAGACACCCAGCTTCGTCACCCGGATCGAGCTGGCCACCGGTGAGCTGTCCAGCGTCGAGGTCGCCGAAGGACTGCGCGCCCTCGACTTCTCCGGCGAATCCCTCTTTGCGCTGAGCATGACCGCCCCCGGCCCGGCAGGGCGGTTGACCGCGCTCACCCCCACCCTCGACGAGGAGTGGTCCTGGCCGCTGGACGGGCGACCGGAGAGAGGACAGTTCCCGGCCGCCGTGTTGTCCTTCTGATGCCGGGGATCAGTTGGGCGGGTTGCGCATCAAGCTTCGGGTCCTCAGCATGGCGGGCGTAGGGTTCAGCGAGTGACTGAACGCTCTCCCGATCCCCGATTGGAACGTCCCTGGCCCGCCCTGTGGTCGTTGGTGATCGGCTTCTTCATGATTCTGGTCGACACCACGATCGTCAGTGTCGCGATGCCGCGGATCATGGAGGGCCTCGAGACCGACATCAACGGCGCGATCTGGGTGACCAGCGCCTATCTGCTGGCCTACGCCGTACCGCTGCTGATCACCGGCCGACTCGGCGACCGCCTCGGTCCGAAGACGATGTATCTGATCGGTCTGGTCATCTTCACCGGGGCCAGCCTGTGGTGTGGTCTGTCGGGAACCATCGGGATGCTGATCCTGGCCCGCATCGTCCAAGGCCTCGGCGCAGCTGCCATGACACCGCAGACGATGACGGTGATCACCCGGCTGTTCCCCGGTGAGAAGCGGGGCCCGGCCATGGCCGTGTGGGGTGCCACTGCCGGCGTGGCGACGCTGGTCGGTCCGCTGCTGGGCGGCGTGCTCACCGATGCGGCCGGGTGGGAATGGATCTTCTTCGTCAACATCCCGGTCGGTCTGGTCGGCTTCATCCTGGCCATGCGGCACGTCCCCCGCTTCCCGATCCACTCCCACAGCTTCGACTGGCTCGGCGTCGTGATCAGTGCGGTCGCGATGTTCCTGCTGGTGTTCGGCATCCAGGAGGGCGAGACCTACAACTGGGGCAGCATCACCGACAACCTGACGATCCTCGGCCTGCAGACCCACATCCCGATCTCGGTGCCGGGCCTGATCATTGCCGGCATCGTCGCCCTGGCCGCGTTCATTGCGTGGCAGGCGGTCAACCGCCGCGAACCACTGGTCCCACTCAGCCTGTTCGCCGACCGCAACTTCTCCGTCGCCAACATCGCCATCGCCACCATGGGGTTCGCGGTGACCGGCTTCGCGCTGCCCCTGACGCTGTACCTGCAGCTGGCCCGCGGCTACAGTCCGACCCAGTCAGCGCTGTTGTTCATCCCGATGGCGGTCATGTCGTTCGTGCTGGCCCGACCGGTCGGCAAACTCGTCGGCAAGGTCGATCCACGGTTCCTGGCGATGATCGGGTTCGCGGTCTCCTCGCTGGCGATCGCCGGCTACTTCTTGCTGCTCCACGTTGACATGCCGATCGCCTGGTTCATCATCCCGGCCGCCTTCACCGGGGTGGGCAACTCGTTCGTCTGGTCGCCGCTGTCGATGAGTGCGACCTACAACCTGTCCTCGGACCGTGCCGGCGCCGGTTCCGGGGTGTACAACACCACCCGCCAGATCGGTAGCGTCCTCGGTTCGGCCGCGATCGCTGCAGTGATGGCAGCCCGACTCGGCGCCGAGCTCGGCGTCTCCGACGACCAGGCCGGTCAGCTGCAGGGCGCCGGTTCCTTGCCGGCCGCGATCGCCGAACCGTTCTCGGTGGCGATGGGTCAGTCGATGCTGCTGCCGGCCGGCTGCCTGCTGGTCGGCTTTGTGGTCACCCTGTTCTTCGCCCCGATCAAGCGGCACCGCAGTTGATTCTGTACGGGATCACTCGCCAAAGAATCTTGGCGAGGGTCATCGTGGCGGGGCGTGCACTTGTCTACTGTTGTTCGTTCGCTCCGTCCTTGAGTCCGAGCGATTCAATCAACGGTGCTGCGTTGCTTCGCGCGTGAATGATCCCGATCGGTGCGCCATCACCTGCACCGTTGTTATTGATCATTACGATGAACCCCGCGTACACCCACCAGTACTCTCCACCACCCATGTTGTTGGCGGCACCGTATTGGAGTGTGTTCTCGATGCTGGCATCCAGCAGACTGTCGAAGCCATCTCCATGGTACGCGTCGATGTAGCGATACCCCCAACCCGACGTAGTACCGCAACGTAGGATCTTGAAGGAGCCATCGCTGGCGTAGTAGAGCCGAACCGAGTGGTTCTGACCCTGTCCTACGCAGAGGGAGTCGTAGTCTCCCTGGGGTCCGATGGGTGCGCCTCCGGCAGCTGCAGTGCTCGCTCCCATCAGAGAGCCAGCCGAGATTGCCAGCGTCGCAATTGCGGCGACAATCGGCGATGTCTTAGATGTGGTCATGTTGCTCCTCCTTGAGGATCTGGAAGGACCCGATGTCCTTCTCAGAGATCTGTTGTGCGAACCGGGGTCAGCACGGCCGGTCAGCGAAGGCACACAGCTCAGCGACGAGTCCTTCCGCAGTTCGCTGCAGCTCGGCCGCCAGTTGGGCTAGGGCCGCCGGATCGGTGATGCCGCGATTGAGTTCGCTCACCATGACAATCACTGAGCCGACCCGAACGATGTAACGCAGCTCTGCTCCAGGGACAGCCTGCGTTCCGTCGCCGGCAAACCAACGGGATGTGGTGAGGACACCGTCGTCTCCGACATCAGCGTCCACCACAGTGAAGTCGTTGCGTTCCACCGTGCCGTTGGGTCCCTGACGTTCCATGGTCGGGCAGGAGGCCACGGCGTCGCGGACCTGCTGCATGACCCGCTCCGCAACTGAGACGTCACCGTACAGCTGCACCAAGCGGACCTGGTCAAGGTCGGCATCTTGGTAGTGGATGCCGCGAACCTGATCGGCCATGGTGGTGCTGTCGATGAGTACCCAGTCCTGAGGCAGTTGTACCAAGCTGGCATGGGCATCGGGGTCACACGGCGCAAATCGACGAAGGACGAGGCCCTCACCTGGGCCCTCGGTGAGGTCCGCATTGATGTCGGCGGGAGGATTCGCGTCAAGTGCCAGCTCTGTTGGGATTGTGCTAGGTGGCGGAGCCGCTGGCATCACGGAAATGCCGGGCAGACGTCCGGTCATTGTCGCGACCCCTCCCACCAGAGCCACCGCGACAATGACAACGAACAAGGTCCGCGACGCGACCTGTCGGTGGTTTCGACGCACACCGAGTGCGCGAACCTGCTCACTGGGCAATCCGACGGCCTGTCTGCTGCCGTCTTCGGCCAGCGCTCGCATCTGTTCGGTCAGCCGATCAACGTCTGGATCATGCATGGCCAATCTCCTCCTGTTTGGGATTGAGCTCATCCTGCGGCTCACTCTCATCGAGCAACGACGTCAGCAAGGCACGCCCACGAGACAACCAGGCCTTGACGGTTCCAACCGGCGCCCCGACCTCGGTCGCGACATCCTTCACCGCCATGTCGCAGATGTGGTGGAGCACGATCACCCGGCGTTGACGCGCTGGGATTTGGGCAAGTGCGGCGATGAGCGCGACTCGGTCCGGGTTCGGTACAGGTGGTGGCGCAGGCAGGCGAGACCTGTCCGCTGGCAGCCGCGAACGGCGTGTACGGCGCCAACGACTCACCGCAAGTCGCCATGCCACAGTCCGTATCCATGCCTCTGGGGAATGGAGGTCAGCGAGTTGGTTCCGTCGACACCATGCCCGGACGAACGCTTCCTGCACACAGTCCTGGGCCTCAACCAAATCACCGCACATGGCGTAGATCTGACCGACGAGTCTGGGAAACGACTCTGCATAGAACGCGTCAAACGCCGGTGCATCCATCGCTGCTACCTCCCGTTACCATCGTCGTTTACTGTGATGACGATCGGTACGGGCGTTCGGTTGCAGCGATCTGAACTGCTGCGGTCCTGCCTCAGTCGCCGAAGTAGATGTAGAGCCCGACACAAACCCCGATCACCAGCACCGCGGCGATGATGGCGAGGGTGATTTTGACCGCGCTGTAGGGCCGCTGGCCTTGCACCTCACCGGTCGCGCCGTTGATGAACACCTGGTATGGCTTCTGCTGGTAGGTGACGGTCAACAACCACACCGGCATCAGGATGTGGGCGAAGTTGAGCAGGTGGAAGGTCGTGTTCATGCTGCTGACCCGTTGGACGTCACCGCCGATGTCGCGACGGACCTGTGACTCAATGGTGCTGTCGATCCGGGGCCGGGCGACTCGATCGAAAGTCTGCCCGGCGTCCTGGTCGTAGGTGCGGCTCAGATGGCCACTGACATATTCGGGCGTGTACGGCTTGGTCTGGGCGGTCGGCCAGGGCTCCAGAGCAGCAACCTTCCCCTCGTCGAGGTTGGTGTTGGCCAGGGCCGGTAGATCACGAAACTGTGATCCCACCCGACCTGAGGCCGGACGCCACCGGGTCCGAGTCTCCGTACGCCGGTTCTCGCCGGAACCGACGGTCACGGTGTAGTGGTCGCCGCGCTGGCCGTGGTAGTCGGTCGTGGTGTCCGCGTCGTAGGCGAAGTAGGTCAGATAGATGCTGGAGAACGAACCGAGCGTGCGGTACTTCTTGAACTCGTTCGGCGCGAACCAACGGCTGTTGATCCACTTCTCGATCTGCTCATGGGCCACCTTCTCGCCCACCATGAACGGCAGCACACCGTCGACCGGAAGACGTACGGGCGCGTCCTGCAGGTCGTCGCGCTGGATCGGGGTGTTGCAGTAGGGACAGCGGATCGCGGTCAATGTCCCAGTGAAGGAGGTGTGGCCACCACAGGACTGGCAGACGATCTCCTTCTGCGAGTCCGCCGAGATGAGGCGCTTGCCCGCGGCCCGTCGGGCCTGCTCGAGCTGCCGCATCGTGGTACGCAGGTCGTGACGCGCGACCGTGCCACCGACCTCGACGACCGGCTGTTGGCTTCCGCAACTCACACACAACATCCCGGCCGAGTCCGGATCGAAGACCAGCAGGCCGCCGCAGGCCCGACACGGATAGGTGCGGGTCTGCTCAGTGGCATGCAGCACGGCCGGATCGAGGAGCGGTCCCGGGTCAGGCAGCGGACCCGGATCCGGCAGGGGCTCGTCCCAGCTCTGCCCGGGCAGCGGCGGCGGGCTGCCCTGGGGTTCGGACTGCCCCGGCAGCGGAGGTGGTTGCGTCATGGGTTCTGCTCGGCCTCAACTCACTGCTGAGGAGCCGCAGGCGGTGCCGGCGGGGTGGCACCGGCCCCGGGCAGCGGCGGCGGAGCAGCAAAGAGCCCGGCCAGGTCATCGACCTCACCGGCCTTGGCCCAGCCCGCCATGCCGTTGGTCCACACCAGGGACTCCCGGCTGACCTGACCATTGCCCACGAATCCCTGCAGCTGCGCGAGATCGTACGGGCCAGCGGCGGCACCGTTGATCTCGACATGGTAGGCAGCGGCCTGCGCTGAGGGCAGCGGCGGCGGTGCCGCAGCCGGGGCAGCGGCCTGACCCATGGCGCCTGCCATCTGGGAACCCATCCCAAAGCCCATCCCGGCACCCATCATCTGACCCATGGCGCCGCCATTGGGGTTGCCGGCGGCAGTGGTCATCGCATCGGCGGCCTTGGCCTGCTGGTAACGCTGCATGTCACCGAGGTTGTTGACCCAACCGGACTCCTCGACACCGCGCGCCACACCGCGGGTCATGGCCTGGGTGATCTCCTCCGGCAGCGAGATGTTCATCGTGATCGACTCGATCGCCAGGCCGTACTCATCGTCGACCCGTTCAGCCACGAAGTCCCGCAGCTTGTCCGACAGCTCGACCTGCCGCCCCTGCAGATCGATGACGCCCAGCTTGGTCTCCATGACCATGTCGGAGAAGGCCAGGGTGATGACCCGGCGCAGCAGCTCGGACACTTCGGAGATGTCGACCACCGAGTCGGTGCCGATGACCTCACGCAGGAAGATGGTCGGATCCTCGACCCGGACGACGCACAGGCCGTTGGCGCGGACCTGGACCATCCGGAAGTCCGGGTCCCGGACGGTGACCGGGTTGGCGGTGCCCCATCGCAGGTCGGTGACCGGTCGGGTGTTGATGAAGTAGACCTCGGAGCGGAACGGCGAGTTGAAGCCGTGCTTCCACCCTTGCAGGGTCGACATGATCGGCATGTTCTCGGTGGAGAGCTCGTAGTGCCCCGGGCCGAACCGGTCACCGAGCTGGCCGCGGTAGACAAACACCGCTTCCTGGCCCTCACGCACGATCAGTTGTGCGCCGTTCTTGATCTCGTTGTTGTAGCGGGGGAACCGCCAGGCCAGCGTCGAACGGGAATCATCGATCCACTCGATGATGTCGACCAGTTCGCCTCTGAGCTTGTCCATCAGACCCATGTCGTGCTCCTCCGTAGATCAGGCATCCGGGATCATTCTAGGCAGCAGAGGCCAATCTCGTGCCCGGACCCGGGCAGTCAATGATGAATCCATGACTTCGGGTCAGCACCGGCCAGGTCAAAGCAGTCGCTTGACCACATCCGGGACCTGTCGGACCAGACCACAGATCTCGCCGCCGTTGTCATCGACGGCGTAGCAGGTGTACTCCGGGAAACCTTCCAGATGCTGCACCAACCAGACCAGTCGGTTGCCGACCTGCACCACGACGGCGAGCTCGTTGCCGCCGACCTGCTCCTGGTTCGGCTCTCCCTCGATGGTGGCCCAGCTGGCGCGGTGGAGATCGGCAAAGATCTCCCCGGGCCGCGCCTGGTCGTCGACCGGGATGTCGTCGGACCACAGGAACTGGGGCCCCTCCTTGAATCCGGACGGCTCACAGCCGTTGAAGTAGGCGTTGCGGATCGCTTCGCGGGCCGCTGTGGCCTGCTCGGCAGTGGCGAACTCCAACAGCACGGCGGCCTCCCAGATCCGATCGGAGTTGGTGAACATCCGGGTCAACGTCCCGGTGGGGCCCAAGGACGGGACATCGACGGCGCAGATTGACAGGTCCTCGGGAAGCCCTTCGATGTCCTCGGTGTGGCCCATGTCGCCCGGCTCCACGAAGGACACCTCCTCCTCGACCGGCAGCCGATCCCAGTTCGGCACGGCCGGAGTGTCACTGGTCGGCGGCACCGACGGCGACGGTGACTGCCCCGGATCCGGAGTGGTCACGGTGACCGGGTCGTCGGCACGCCACTGTGGCAATCGGATGACCACCAGCACCAACACCAGGGCGAGCCCCACAGCGACCGCCCCACCGACGATCCCGAACACGGTCCTGCGCCGCTGCCCGGCCACCCGACGCTGCTTGATCTGCTCCAGCGTCGGCCTCACCAGCCCGTACGCAGGTTGTGCGATCTCCTGCAGTGCGGCACTGACCGCAGCATCCCCTTCGCCGAGCAGCTGAGCGAGCTTGGCCCGCCCCCGGGCCAGCCGAGCCTTCACCGTCCCCTCCGGGTTCCCCGTCTCGGCGGCAATGTCGGCAATCGGCAGGTCACAGAAATGGTGCAGCACAATCGCCTCGCGCTGTGCCACGGGCAGCTCGGCAAGCGCTCGTTGCACGGCGATCCGGTCGATCGGATCGCCAGCTTCTGCCGGACGGTCAAGAGGTTCTGGGACGGACACCATGCGGCGGGCCTTTCGCCAACGGCCGATGCTGACACGGCGGGCAACCGTGCGCAGCCAGGCTTCGGGGTGGTCATCGACGCGGAGACTGCCCCGGGACTGCCATGCCACGGCGAAGGCTTCCTGGGCACACTCCTCGGCCTCGTTGAGGTTGCCGCACATCAGGTACACATGTGCCGCGATGCGGTGATAGCTCCGCTGGTACAGGGCGTTGAACGCTGCCTCATCCACGATTCCTCCGGACGCCGAACTGACTGGGACACTTCACATAGGTGTGAGGGAGCGTCCTGGTTGCATCCTTGCGCAAAGGTGTCGCAGATCCGGGTCAGCCGGGCAGCGCGGCCCTGACTGCGGCCTCGACCGCCTCGGTGCTGCGGACCACTGATCCCGGCGTCCCGACCGTCACCACACCGGTCTCGATCGCCTCGACGAAACTCGCCAGCTGGGTCGCGAAACCTGCGGTGACCATCTCGTCCTCGTCCAGTTCGAGAAGGACCTCGTCGTCGAGCCGGACCCGGCGATAACAGTCGAAGGACACCGTTGCCTCGGTGCCCACCATGACCAGGTCGTGGGTCTGGTACGTGGAGGCCAACGACATCGTCGTGGTCATCACCGGGCCGCCGACGAAACCGAGCTGGGCGTTGAAGGTGTCCATCACCCCGGTGTGCCGCACCGATGAGCCGGCGCACGCCACCTGGTCCGAGACCGGAGCCGCGAAGAGGTGGCTGACCAGGTCGATGCTGTGACTCCCCCAGTGGGAGATCAGGAAACCGGGAACATCGGCCCACCACGGATGGGCCCGTTGGCGATCCTCGAGGCGCCGCTCGACCACCTGCACGACCTGCCCGAGACGCCCTGCCGCGATCAGGTCCGCAGCCAGAGTGAACATCGGCATGGATCGCAGGATCTGCGCGGCCATCACCGGGACGTGACCGGCAGCGGCGGCGATCGTACGGGCCTGGTCCAGCGTCTGGGTGAACGGTTTTTCCACCAGCACGGGGATCCCGCGCGCCACGAACTCCATGGTCTGGTCGAAGTGGAGCGCAGTCGGTGAGCAGAGCACAACCCCGTCGACCTCGCCGACAGCGGCCAGATCCGCACCCACCACGGTCGAGGTGGACCCGTACGAGTCGGCGAGTCCTGTCGCCCGATCGATGTCCGGGTCGATCACCGCCACCAGTTCGGCCGTGGCATGTCCGCAGATGGCCACGCACTGCCGGTGCCCGGCCCAGCCGGCGCCGACGACCGCAAGCCTCATGACCGACTCGCCTCCAACACCGCCTCCGGCTGCGCAAAGAGTGCCGGCAGCCCACCGGTGTGCCAGAAGATGACCGTGTCCTCAGTCCCCCACCGGCCGGCACGCACATCGGCGAGGAGCCCGGAGAATCCCTTGGAGGTGTAGACCGGGTCGAGCAGAATCCCTTCGGTGCGGCCCAGCAGAGCCATCGCCGCGAGTCCGGCCGGCGAGGCCAGACCGTACCCCTGACCGACGAAATCCTGCCGCAACTCGATCTCGAAGCTGTCGGCGGGCCAGTCGAGCCCGATCACCGCGGCGGCATCGCGGGCCATCTGGGCGATCGCCTCGGGGGCATTCCAGGCCTCATGGGACGGGGGCATCGGACAGATGCCGATGACCTTGGTGTCCCAGCCCAGCATCCGGCAGCCGACCAACAGGCCGGCCTGGGTGCTGCCCTGAGAGGTGGTGATGATCGCGGTCGGCGGTTCATCGACCTGGTTGGCCAGTTCGAGTGCGGCGTTGATGTAGGCGACGGCGGCCATCACCAGGGCGCGTTCGGCGCCCATCCCGATCACGTACGGGGTTCGTCCCGCCGCCCGGAGCTCCTCAGCCAGGGCCTGTTTCGCCTCGATCGTCGACTGGTCGGGGCGGATCGGGTGGATCTGCGCACCGAGCAGATGGTCCACCAGATAGTTGCCCTGCAGGACGGTGTCGTCGGCCACCTTCGGCAACAGGTGGGTCTCGATCCCGAGCCGGGCACCGGCCGCTGCGAGTTGACGGGAGTGGTTCGACTGAGCCGCCGCGCCCTGGACCAGGCAGTCAGCTCCCGCAGCCAGTGCGTCCCCAAGCACGAACTCGTGCTGACGGACCTTGTTGCCGCCGAAGGCAAGCCCGGTGCAGTCGTCACGTTTGACCAGGATCCTTGGTCCAGCAAGGGTTTCGGAGAGTCGAGGACAGTCGGTCAGTGGGGTGGGCAACTCGGCAAGGCTCACCCGTGGCAGATCGGCGAGGGCTTCACGCGCCCGTACGGGATCGGTCATCGGACCAGGGCCAGCCCGGTCTCGATGAGCGCGGCCAGGTCATCCAGGTCGGTGCCGTTCGGCTCGACCAGCGGGGCGCGGACCGGACCGACCTGTTCACCGCGGAGCCGGGCGCCGGCCTTGACCAGGGCGACGGCATAGCCGGGGACCCGGTCGCGGATCTCCACCAACGGGGAGAAGAAACCGGTGAGCAGCTCGTCCATCCGTGACTGGTCACCGTCGCGGGCGGCCAGGAAGAAGGCGCGCGACACCTCCGGCAGGAAGGACTGCACAGCCGAGGAGTAGGGGGCGATGCCGACGGCCGCATAGGGCCGGTACTGCATCTCGGCGGTCAGGGACCCGTTGAACCACAAGAAGGTGTCGTCGGTGGCCAGCTGCATCCGCTGCAGTTCGAGGAAATTGCTGTGGCCGTCCTTGAGCCCGATGACTGCATCCAACCGGGACAGCTCGGCGACCGATGCCGCGGTGAGCGCCATCAGGTCGCGCTGATAGACGATCAGTGGAAGCGGGCTGGCCACGGCGATCCGGCGGATGTGTTCGACCATGCCGGCCTGCGATCCGCGAGCCAGGTAGGGCGGCATCGCCAGGAGGCCTTCGATTCCTTCTTCAGCAGCGATCTGGGCGAACCGCCGAGCCTGTGTCCAGCCGTAACCGGCGCCGGCCAACACCGGCACCTCCCCCTTGGCCTCGGCGACCGCTGCCCGTACGACGGTGCGGAACTCGTCCTCGGTCAGCGACGGGAACTCACCGGTCCCACAGGCGACGAAGAGCGCGGCCGCGCCGGTGTCGATGTGGCGACGAATGTGTCGGGTGAAGCCCTCGACGTCGACCTGCTCTCCGTCCTCGGTGAACGACGTCAGCGGGAAGGCCAGCACTCCCTGTTGCATCTGGTCCGCCATCCGGGCCCGCAGGTTCTCGGCGCGTTCTGCGATCTCCATGACCTCAACCTCTCCATCGCACAGCTACATACGTAGCTGCCATCCACATCCGTAGTCATACGCTAGCATCGTTGTGTGGCCGTTCGCAGTGTCAAGTCCGCTGAGCACACCGTCGCGGTGCTCGAATATCTCGCTTCACGCCAGGACGACCCGGCCAGGATCCGCGACATCGTTGCGGCCACCGGCATCCCCCGCAGCAGCGCCTACGCCTTGTTGCAGACCCTGTCCGAACTCGGCTGGGTTGAGCGCGACCCCACCGGGATGCTCTACGGGGTGGGGATCCGCGCCCTCATCGCCGGTGTCAGCTATCTCGACACAGATCGTCGCGTGCCTCTGATCCAACCGTGGCTGGATCGGCTCCGGGCCGAGCTCGACGAGACCATCCACCTGGCGCGCCTCGACGGCACCGAGGTCGTCTATCTCGCCACCCGTGAGTCAACCCAGTACCTCCGGGTCATCAACCGCGTCGGCCGCCGCCTCCCCGCTCACGCCACCTCACTGGGCAAGGCCTTGTTGGCCAGCCTGCCCGATGATGAGCTTGACACTGCACTGGTACGACTGGGCACCCCACTTCCGGCGCTGACCGAACAGACCATCACCGACCCCGACGAACTGCGCACCGATCTGGCCCGCACCCGCGAACGCGGCTGGGGACTCGATCTCGACGAGAACACGCCCGGGCTGCACTGCATCGGAGTGGCCATTGCACCGCCACGTCACGGGACGCCGATCCGCGATGCGATCAGTTGCTCAGTCCCGGCCGCCCGACTCACCCCGACCCGACAGGCCGAGATTGTGGAGGTCCTGACGACCACCGCTACCGAGATTGGACAGGCCCTGAGATGACCATCGAGATCGAGACAGCAGGACTGAGATGACCATCGAGACCGAGAGGAACAGCGGGACTGGGATGAGGATCAATGATGCGCACCTCCACTTCGGCCGGGATGAGCACCACGGCCCTGACGGCGGACTTCAGCATTTCCTGAGCCAGATGGACGCCCATCGGATCAGCCGTGCCTGTGTGGTGACGCCGAGCAATCGGGCCGGGGACAACTCGATCACCGCCGCCGCCCTTGCCGCCCACCCTGATCGATTCGTCGGCATCGCCCGACTCAGGGTCGATGCCACCGTGGCGGAGCTGGAGGCACTCCTGGACCAAGGATTCGCCGGGATGCGGTTCATGCCCACCGGCGACCCCGAATGGCTCGACTACGCCCACACCACCGCACTCACCGACGCGCTCGTCCGCCACGGGGCGGTGGCATGCCTCCATGCTGCGGCCCCTGATCTGGCCGCCGCCACGCGTTACGCCCGCCGCCATCCCGGACTCACGGTCCTGTTCGACCATGGCGGCCGACCCGATCTGAGCGATCCGCATCGGTTCGACCCCCACCTCGACCAACTCGCCGCCTTGCCGAACACCCGGATCAAGATGCCGAATGCGCCCCATCACTCCACCCAGCCACCACCCCATCGCGACCTCATCCCGTACACCCATCATGTGGTGGAGCTGTTCGGAGCCGAGCGAGTCATGTGGGGATCGGACTGGCCAGGGTCGGGCGACGACCTTTCCACGGCGCTGACCGCGATCACCACGGCACTGGAGTCCGTCTCAGCGGACGAACGGGCCCTCGTGCTGGGCGGCACCTTTGACCGTACATTTCCTTCCACACCACAACAGAAGGGCGATTCGTGACTCCCGAGGTGGACCAATGGCTTGCTGTCGACACCCTGCACGACGGGACGGGCGCTCCGCCTCGCCACGATCGTGCGGTCGGTATCAAGGACAATCTGATCGTGGCCGAGGTGGCCACCGACGACCTGCGGCCCGATGCCTCGGTGCGGACCTTTCCGAACTCCACGCTGATCCCGGGACTGGTCGATGCCCATGTCCATCTGTTGTTCAGCTGCGACACCGACCATGAGCGGACCAGGACACGATTCGAGACCTCCGACGACGCGACACTGACCGCGATCGGTGAGCAGAATGCCGTCGAATGCCTGCTGGGCGGAGTCACCACGGTCCGCGATCTTGGCGACACCCGCAACCTGGTCATGGGACTGCGGGATCGGATCAATGCCCACTCACTGGCCGGCCCGCGGATCCTGAGCGCAGGAGCGCCGGTGACCACGCCGAGTGGTCATCTGCACTGGTGCGGCAATGGCACCTCCGGCGAGGACGGGATTGTCGCGGTGATCAGTCAGTTGGCCGATGCGGGAGCCGATGTCGTCAAGATCATGACCAGCGGTGGAAACATGACCCGTGAATCGGACCCGTTCACCGCACAGTTCGGCGATGCCGAGGTGGCGGTGGCCGTTCGTACATCCCATGGTCACGGGCTTCCCGTCGCTGCTCATGCGCAGAATGTCGCCAGCATTCGAGGTGCGGTGTTGGCTGGGGTGGACACGATCGAACATTGTCTGTGGCGTGAGTCAGATGGGAGCCCGGCCGATCCGCGCACATTGGTGGATCTGCTCACGGGCTCGCGGTCAACCGTTGTTCTCACCCTGGCCGGAATCCAGCGGGCTCTGGTGCCGGGTGCGGTCGGATTCACCGATCAGGAACGTACCGATGCCCTGGCGATCTCGCCGACCGGGGATCTCCGTACTGATTTCTCCTGGGCACAAAAGCTGCTTCGAGCCGGAATCCCGGTGGTGGTCGGAAGCGATGCCGGCGTGCGTTTCACCCCATTCCGGAACTTCACCGACAGCGTGCACGCCGCGATGATCGCACTCGACTGCACCCTGGCCGAGGCGATCGCCATGTCGACCTCCCTGGCCGCCGAGGCCATTGGACTCGGCGGCCAGGTCGGACGGATCCGGCCGGGCCTGGTGGCCGACCTGGTCGTGCTCGATGGCGCATCAACTAACCGATTGGGCACCGTACGGGAGGTGTTGCGGTCCGGCACCCGTGTCGTGAGCGATGGCCAACTTCAGTGGGCCGCCTCATAGGCTTCAATGACAGTGGCGGCAATTCGGCCACGGTCACTCACCTTGTAGCCGTTGTTGCGTGCCCATTCCCGGATGGCCCGCAACTGCGCCGGGTCAATCCGCGGTGAACTACGCCGGGGTGCAATGCTGGACCGCTTCGTCCCGGTCTGCCGTTCGGCACGCTCGGTGTAAGGAGCCAGTGTCTCGCGAAATGCGCGAGCACTCTCTGGCCCCAGATCGATGCTGTAGCCGACATCGTTGATGGAGAAGCGGATCGTCTCCGCCATACCGTCAGGGACGGTCTCCCCGGTCATGTCGTCAATCACCTGTGTGATGACCTTCCGCGCCATGTGAACAACCTTCCCGCCGCTCAGAACATGATGGACCTACGCGCTCAACAATAGAGGCCCATGCCGCCCATGGCCATAGTTGAGTCACCTCAATGTGCCCGGACCCAAAAATGTCTGCTTTCTCGAAGAACCACAATTCTGGCGAGACCGCGTCCACAAACGCACGCGATGAGTGTTCATCGCCCGTGCCGCCGGCATCGGATCAGGCGTTGTCGTCGACGATCTGTGTCGGGTCGATGCCAATGACCACGGGGAGATGATCAGAGGCGGCTTTGGCCAGGTCACTGGAATCGACCTGGTACGAGCGCAGCGCGGGGACCACTCCGGCGGTGACCAGGGTCTGGTCCAGCCTCCGCGGACCGAGCTCCGAGGTGCCCGGCCAGTGCCCGACCCGTCGGCTCCCACGCAGCGTCCAGCGCCGCGGCGACATCGGTCATCCCGGCACCTTGACGCACCAGCCGGGCCGGGGTGCGGTCGATCTCCAGGCCCACCTCACCGGTGAGTGGATCACCGGTCGGGGCCAGATGGCTCATGACACGGGTGTGGGACCGGTCGAGACGATCCTGGTCGTAGTAGCGTCGCGATCCGTCGGGCAGAGTCACCACATCCGAGCCGAACTGGTTCGCATCCCCCATGGCAATACAGTGACGCTTGCCGTAGGTCGCCATCGCCAACCGCGCCGCCTCGGTGCCCCGCCACACGCTGCTGAACGGTGACCAGTGGTAGTTCAACACCGTGACCGGGTGGCCACCGAAGTCGAAGGTGATCGTGGCCAGGGAGTGCCACAGACCCGAGCTACGCCCGAAGTGTCGCCAGGTCCGCGGGATCGGCTCGATCCCATCCCGCCACAACAGACCCACGTGGTAGCCCAGTGGAGAGATGCCCACCGTGGCCCTCGACCCCCCGAGCGCCGGATTCTCAACCGTGCATTGCATCCCCACCGCGTCGGCCAACTCAACCAGCCGACGTCCGGCCAGCTCCGGGTCAGGGTGGCTGTCACCGAACTCGTCGGTTCGCCGAGCTGCCAGTTCCTGCACCGCCAGCACATCGGGTTGGTGCTTGTTGATCACGTCGTAGACCTTGGTCCAGCGCTCCCGCTCGGCGGCAGTGTCATGCATGTACAGGTCCAGCAGGTTGTACTGCATCAGTCTCAGGTCAGTGGTGGAGTCAATCATGGCTCTCTCTCGGATCGGCACTCAGGTGGTGGCTCGGGTGGATGTGACGGTCAGGCAGGTGGGTGCGGGATCATGCCGCCGTACTCTCGGCCGGGTTGGAGTTCGTTTCCGACCATGAACCCCTCGGGTCGGTCGCGGAGCGCCTCGACCAGGTGCTGGCGCCACCTGGCGATCTCATCGGCGCGGGTCGGGTCACGGGTCAGGTCATGACGTTCCTGAGGATCGTTGACCAGGTCGAAGAAGTGTTCGCGACCGTCGTCGGTGACCCACACGTACTTGGCACGGCCATCGGTCAGGGCATGGAAGTTCCGGGCATGCTCGAGGTGGAGCCGTTCTCGCCAGGTGGCCGGCGCCGAACCGGTGAGGAACCCGGCCAGGTTCGGATACTTCTTCACATTGTCACCCGCGAGGTACGGGGTCAGGTCGGTGAAGCGTGACTCGAGCAGCTCGGGCAGGTCGGGGGCAGGTCGGGGGCAGGAACGATCAGGGTGAAGTCGCTGATCGAGTCGGCCGCCACGGACGCCTGGAACTTCGCCAGGTAGTCGGTGGCGATGACCGTGGCCGACACCTCGGTGCCGACGTCGGCGTTGAGCTGCTGCCACCGACCGTTCTTGGCCAACTCCGGGTACCACGAGTTGGCTCCGCTGGTCATGAACGAGACCGGATCACTGACACCCAAGGGAATCCGGCCTGTGCTCGGTGGAGGATCAGGGTAGGAGAAGTAGGCGTCCGGCACACCAGTGGTGGCATCGCCGGGGAGATCGGCCTTCGGGCCGTCGTAGGCGACATAGACCGGCCGGACATCCTTGGCCGATTCTGTGGTCTCGTCACCGATGTCCGGGTCCTCGACATCATCGGTACGACAACCTGCGGTGGCTGCGGCCACCGCCGTTGCCAGTCCGGCACCGAGCGCGGCGCGGCGCGTCATTCCTGTCATGGTCCTGGTCTCCTCAACACAGCTCGACAGGCACCTCTCGCCGTCGAGAGGTGGACTCGTACGGGCCGTGGTACAGCCCGGGTCGTCACCTTTGAACCTAGGGGTGCGGACGAGGCACTGACAACCCACTCTTCAAGCATTGTTGGAAAGCTCGCCGCGCCGACGGCCGGCGATGTGGCCATGTCGACAAGGAGGTGTTCAGATGAGCGGACCGGCTGTTCCGTCGGAGCAGGTTGGGGCCAGGCCCTAGGAGTTTCGCCACGGGCGATTCGCTCGGGGGCGTTCCAGGCTGGGCGGGTGGCGTCCCTCAGCTGTCGGTGCGACGGGTGGACGCGTCTTGGGCCTCGGGTCGGCCACCAGGTCGCGGTACCGGACCGGGGCGTGCGCCACGGCCAGTTCCAGCAGACGATGGAACAGTGCACCGCGACTGACCGCTCTGCGTTGGTTGAAGCGGAAGACGAACTCGTCGAGATATCCCTGGAGGTGTGCTTCGTCGACCGACCCCTGGTGGGTTCCGAGCAACCAACGGTTGACCAGGAGCGCCACGGGATGCACCCCCTGCAACAGCGGTCCGATCTGATCCCGCTCGCCTGCACCGCGGCGACGACGACGGGGGTGATGGTCGTACCCCCAGGTGGAGAGACCGTGATAGCCACTCCACCCGTTGGTGATCACGACCGATCCGGGCGCCACCTGGTCAGTCACGAACGGGCGCAGACTCGCAGCCGAGCGGTCTGGCAGCACCTTCATGCGACACCGACCGGGGAGCGTGTGCTTCTCGCCTGCCGCCTCGGCGGCCACGACCACGATCGGGCTGCTCCCCTCGCGGCCTCGAGTCCCCCCGCCGAGACGGATCTCGTCGACCTCCACAGTGCCGGACAGCTGGGTGCGGTCCGGGTTCACCATCACCGACCGCAGTCGATGCAGCATGGCCCACGCTGTGGGATATGAGCCGATCTCGAGGGTGCGCTGCGGACTCAGCGCCGACACGCCGTCCTTGCTGGTGGCGACCAACCAACATGCCTCGAACCAGACGGTCAGCGGCGTACGCCGTCGGTCGAACAGGGTCCCCGCAGTCGCCGAGATCCGAGCACCACACCGGGTGCACTTGTATCGGGCATCGCCGATCCGCCACCCTCCGACATGATCGCAGGCCGGGCAGCAGAATCCGTCGGGCCAACGGAGCAGTCCACGTAGTCCAGGCAGTCCTCATCCGTGGGGAACCACGCACGGAACTCGCCGGTCGATCGCGGGAAGTGCGCCCCTGCGCGCAATTTCACAGCAGCCACCTCCACAGGTTAGTCCACTCATCTGAACACCTCCGGTGACCAGAGCCATCTGTCCACGGGTACGAAGTCCCGCGAGATCATCATCGATTCGTGTCACATGGCGAGATGCAGGCACGAGAATCCAGCCCTTAGGGTGGAGCAATGAGCGATGAGAAGATCCGGATCGGCATTGCCGGCTACGGCAACCTCGGCCGTGGCGTCGAGGCGGCAGTGGCCGCCACCAGCGACCTGACCCTGAGCGGAGTGTGGACCCGACGCGAGCCCGACACCGTCACCCCGCTCGACCCGGCGACCACCGTCCGCGCCTGGTCCACCCTGGCCGATCACCGCGATGCGATCGACGTCATCATCCTCTGTGGCGGGTCGAAATCCGACCTACCTGAACAGGGCCCTGAGCTGGCCGCCCAGTTCAACACGGTGGACAGCTTCGACACCCATGCCGAGATCCCTGCCCATTTCGACCGGGTCGACGCTGCCGCACGAGCGGCCGGCACCACCGCCTTGATCTCCTCGGGCTGGGATCCGGGCATGTTCTCCATCAACCGGATCCTCGGCGAGGCGATCCTGCCCCGCGGGGGCACCTACACCTTCTGGGGGCGTGGGGTCAGCCAGGGCCACTCCGATGCGGTACGCCGTGTCGAGGGTGTCGCCGATGCCGTCCAGTACACGATCCCGGCCCGCGAAGCGGTCGACCGGGTGCGTGACGGTTCATTGCCGGAACTGGCCACCCGGGACAAGCACACCCGTGACTGTTATGTCGTGCTCGCTGACGGCGCCGATCCGGAGCAGGTGCGCGCGGCCATCGTGACCATGCCCCACTACTTCGCCGACTACGACACCACGGTGACCTTCGTCACCGCAGAGGAGCTCGCCCGCGACCATGCCGGCATGCCCCACGGTGGTTTCGTGTTGCGCAGTGGACGGACTGGGAGCGGCAACACCCAGACCGTGGAGTACTCCCTGACACTGGGCAGCAACCCGGAGTTCACCGCCAGTGTGCTCGTCGCCTACGCCCGTGCGGTCCACCGACTGCACCGGGAGGGCGTCACCGGCGCGCTCACCGTCTTTGACGTCGCCCCGGGCCTGCTCTCGCCGAAGTCGCCCGAGCAGTTGCGCGCCGAGGACCTCTGACCCGAGACAGCGGTTGGACACGGGCCGGTCACTGCGTGAGAAGATCGGCCCGTGAGGTTCATAACCCCCGCAGGCGAACACCCCACGACATCGGAAGGTCACCTCGATGTCGGTTGAGCAACAGGAGACCCCGCCGGCCAAACAGTTTCTCGGCCCCGACCGCAACTGGCATCTCAGTTTCGGCACCCTGATGGTGCTCGGCACCGTCGGTTTCATCGTCTGGTCAATCGGTTATGTCGGAGCCGATGCCAGCCCGGTGATCCTGATCACCGCCTTGGCCTTCGGCCTGTTCATGGCCTTCAACATCGGCGGCAACGACGTCGCCAACTCCTTCGGCACGAGTGTGGGGGCCGGCACGCTCACCATGAAGCAGGCGCTCGTCGTGGCTGCCGTCTTCGAGGTCGCCGGTGCCATCCTGGCCGGCGGTGCAGTCACCGACACGGTCCGCGGCGGGATTCTTGATCTGAGTCATTCCTCGTTCGAGCCGCTCGAACTGGTCTACATCATGATGTCAGCCCTGCTCGGCGCCGGGGCCTGGCTGCTGATCGCCACCAAAATGGGTCTACCGGTCTCGACCACCCACTCGGTGATCGGCGGCATCGTCGGGGCGGCCATCACTTCGGGGCTGGTCACCGGCGTCGGCGGTCTGGAACTGATCCAGTGGGGGCAGATCGGTCAGATCGCCACCTCCTGGGTCCTCTCCCCTTTGCTCGGCGGCGTCGCCTCGTACCTGCTGTTCGGCTTCATCAAGCGTCACCTGTTGGCGTACAAGAACAAGTCGATCACCAAGCTGACCATCGATGACGACGAAGAGGAGGAGGAGACCGGCGGCGGCAGCCGGATCAGCGAACTGCAGCGCGGCGCCTACTCCAACACCGCGATCGGTGAGGCCGACAAGGCCCATGCCCGCCGCCGCCTGGTGACCTGGGTTCCGTTGATCGGTGCCGGTGCGACCGTGATCATCGCGAGCATGCTGCTGTTCAAGGGCTTGAAGAACCTGGAGCTGGGACTCAGCCTGACTGACAACATCGTCGTCATCGTCGTCGCGGCGGTGGCCGCCTGGATGGCGATCTTCACCTTGGCCAAGTCACAGCAGCATCGCAAATTGTCCAAGGCGACCTTCACTCTGTTCAGCTGGATGCAGGTCTTCACCGCCTCGGCCTTCGCCTTCAGCCACGGCAGCAACGACATCTCCAATGCGATCGGGCCCTTCGCCGCGGTCCTGGATGTGTTGAAGACCGGCGCGATCAACGAGACCGCGCCAGTGCCGACCGAAGCCCTGATTGCCCTGGGCATCGCGCTGGTGGCAGGTCTGTGGTTCGTCGGCCGCAATGTGATCCGCACGGTCGGGCACGGCCTGACCTCGATGCATCCGTCATCGGGCTTTGCCGCCGAACTCGCCGCCGCCGCAATGGTGATGGCGGCATCGATCTTTGGTCTGCCGGTGTCGAGCACCCACATCCTGATCGGCGCCGTGCTCGGCGTCGGCATGGTGAACCGGTCGGCCAATTGGAAGTTGATGCGCCCGATCGGTCTGGCCTGGCTGGTCACCCTGCCCGCCTCGGCGGCCATCGGCGCCGGCGGAGTCCTGCTGCTGAGACTGATCTTCTGATCGTACGGGGGCCCCACTCGACTGAGAGTGGCACCAAGTCACCAGCCGGGCGCCGCCACGATGGTGTCGCCGATCAGTGGGTCGCACGGGATCCACTCGGCGGGCAGATCAGCCGGCTTGGGCCAAGGCCCATCGAGCAGTTCGATCAGCATCTCAATCGCCCGTTCCCCGATGCGTTCCCGCGGGATCGGCGTGTACGCCCAGTTCACACCTGGCCGAGGACCTCCGGGCACCTGCTCCAGGATGCCCACCGAGAGTTGGGCGGGAATGTCGATCCCTTCGGCTCGGGCAATGGCGCGGAGCGGGACCAGCGCGGGTTCGTCGGTGACTACGAGTCCGCTGAGCCCGTTCTCGAGCTGGGAGCTGAGCCAGTCACGGTCGAGATCGTCGACGGCAATCTCGACCCCGCCCGGCAGGCCATGGGCTGCGAGTTGCTCGTGGAACACGCGACGACGCCCCGACTGGGGATCGGCGGCCCCGTCCAGCGGATGGGAGGCAACGAATCCGAGGTGGCGGTGACCCCGCTCGGCGAGCGCCGCGACGACCGACCCGACACCGGTGGCGTAGTCAGGGCACACCGCGGCAAGCGGGCGACCACGCCGGTCAGCCCGGGGTCCGAGATAGACGAAGCGATAGCCCTCGTCGCTCAGCCGGTCGAGTTCGTCCAGGTCGGACTCGACGCCGAAGACGATGGTGCCGTCGGCCAGGTGGAGTCGATTGTTCTGGCTGCGACGGGTCGAGGCCCGATCCGACTCGAGACGCGGGTTCGCCAACGACGAGGTGAACAACACGATGTCGAACTTGTGTGCCGCTGCGGCTCGCTCCACGCCGCGCAGATAGGCCAGGTTCGGTGACCCATCGGTGAGGGTCAACCGCTTCTGGTAGACCAACAGACCGATCAGATTGTTCCGGCCGACGCGGAGGTTGCGCGCTGCGGCGTTCGGCACGTAGCCGAGCTCGTCGGCGATGGTGAGGATCCGCTGCCGGGTCGCCTCGGGCACCCGTTGCGCCTCGGGCCGATCATTGAGGGTGACCGAGACCGCCCACTGCGAGACCTTGGCCAGTTTGGCAATGTCGGTCTGGGTCGGCGCCGACCTCGATCCCTTGCCCATCCCTGCCCCCTACGAACAAAAGGGGCCCCCGACCGGGAGCCCCTCATCCTGTGCGCGCGAGAGGACTTGAACCTCCACGACCTTGCGGCCACTGGCACCTGAAGCCAGCGCGTCTACCAATTCCGCCACGCGCGCTTGCACAGTTAGTCCCGCATCCCTGCGAGCCGGAGAGAACGATAACACGACACCGCCGGGTGAACACAAACTGACCCACCACGGCGGATCCGGGCCCGCTGTGCGCCTCAGATCCGGACCAGGCGGGTGAGCCAGAACTCGTTGGGCAAGTACGACACATCGTGCTCGTGACCGGGCAGTGGCGGGACCAGTTGGGCCGCCTGCAGCAGACGCCACCCGTCCTGCAGTGCTGCCACCCCTGTCTCGTACGGGGGGTCGTCGGAGTCGCCCATCGTGGGGTGCGAGCGACCCGTACCGTCATAGCGGGACCAGCCGACCACGGCGCTGTCCAGACCCGATCCACTCAGCTGCAGCACCAACACCTGCTGGCGCAGATCCGGCTCGGCCAGCGGCTGGGCGAAGGACTCCTGCGGGCTGACCACATCGGGCCCCACGCCGGTCGGCGATTCTTCCATCATCATGCTCATCGGTTTCTCCTCATGTCCTGTGGTGTGTGGTCAGTTCCAGCCGTCCCCGACCCCAGCCATGCCCAGGCGTGGGTCGGAGGCCCCGGGCGCGATCACGCTCGGGCGCATCGCCTCGCGGCTGAGGTAGTAGTCGATGTCGAACAGTGGGTCAGCGGTGAGGAAGCGCCACAGCTTCGCTCGGTTGATCAGCTCCAGTCGGCTCTCCGCGTACGGCATCCAGTCCTGCCGTTCGTGCAGGGCCTGCATGACCTCGGGGGCGTCGATGTCGTCGGTGTTCCACAGCCGGATCTGGCGCACGGTCGGATTGAACCGGATCTTGAACATGTAACGCGCCACGTCGGAGTCATTGCGCCGACCGCCGTGCCAGATGCCGTGATGGACGAAGGCGACGGTGCCGGCCGGGCAGACCAATCGGGTCTGACCGGCGAGGTTCTGATAGCGACCGATCTGGGACTCGTTGACCCGTCGCAGATGCGTACCGGGCACACTCAAGGTGCCGCCCTGTTCGAGGGTGACCTCCTTGGGGTAGTACATGAGCTGGACATCAAATCCCTCGGCACGGGTGTCAATGACCGCATCGGCATGCATGTTCTGCGCCGTGCCGCCGCGCGGAGGACGGACATGGACCGCCTGGTGGTCGATCCTCGGCTCCGGGCCGACCAGGCTCTGCACCGCACCGGCGACCGCTGGCACGTCCAACAACTCCCGGACGAAGGATCCGCGAGGATAGGCGGTGTCGAAGGCGGTGCCGTACGGATGTCCGGACAGACCGGCGTCGAAGACCTCGACGGCCTGCGCGTTCACTTCATCGGGGACGGCACCGTTGAGGATGATGACTCCCCGAGCCACGAACTGCGCCATTTCCACCGACGTCAGCAGATGTTTGCGCTCCACGAGTGTACTCATGGTCAATGACCATAGTGAGACCGGCCCACACATCCGTAGTCTCCATCGACCATCTGCTGGTTCAATTTCACCATGCCGATCGACCTGTCCAGCCCGCCCGTGGTGGTGAACTGTGGCGTCGCCACCCACGGCGTGGGACGCTCGCAGGATCGCTACTGGCTGCCCGAGCTGTGGGCGGTGCACCTGTACGGCTATGCCGCCGAACTGGTCATCGACGGGACCGCGCATCAGATCCGACCTGGTTCGGTGTCGCTGATTCCACCGCGGGCAGTGACCGAGTACCGCTACCGGGGGCCGAGTACTCACCATTACGCCCACCTGAGGGCCGCTGACACCGGCACCGTGGAGCCGCTCGTGCTGCCTCCGGGACATGACCAGACCACACTGACCGAACACTTCAGCAGCGCGGTGGCCCACGCCACCCTCCGACCGGAGCGGACCCGCGCCGAGCTGTGGCTCGCCCTGCAACGGATCACCGCCGAGCGTCCGGAGCCGACCGAGGCAACCGCACACGTCGCCCGGGCCATCCAATGGATCGAGACCCATCTCGACGAACCGGTGACCGTGCCACAGATCGCCGCAGCGGTGGGCCTGTCCCACACCCATCTGACCCGCTTGGTGCGCAGCCACACCGGCCGTACGGTCGTGGCCCACCTGCGCCATCGGCGCGTGAGCCGGGCGGTGCATCTGCTGCAGAACACCTCGATGTCGATCGCAGCGGTCGCCGCAGCCACCGGATTCCACGACCTGCAGACCCTCAACAAGGCCTGCCGTCAGGAGACCGGCCGTTCACCGCGGCAGGTGCGCGGCGAGTGATCCGGCACTGGCTCCACAAGGTCATCGACCGTTTTCATACCAATTCTGCCGCCCACAGCCTCGACAGCCCCGCACAGCGGTTATCTCGCCACACAGCGGCAGAATTGGTACGCAACGCCGTCCGAGCCGACCAACTGAGGTGTCCGCGAGGCGTTGCGGAGTGTCCCGAGCGGCGCCGCCGCATAGTATCGGGGGCGGATCATCGCCGGGAGGTGCGGGAATGGGACGTCTGGATCGCTTCGAGAAGAAACTCGAAGGAGCGGTACACGGTGTCTTCGCGCGCGCTTTCAAGGGGGATGTGCAGCCCGTCGAGATCGCCGCGCGACTGCTCCGCGAGCTCGATGCCGAGGCCAAGCTGATGTCGCGCAAGCGCCGGCTGGTCCCCAATGATTTCGTGGTGACACTCTCCCAGCACGACTACGACCGACTCACCCCGTACGGCAAGACGTTGAACGCCGAGATCATCCCGGAGTTGACCGACCACGCCAAGGAGCGCGGTTACATCTTCAACGGGCCGATCAGCATCACCCTCGAGGTCGACCGGTCACTGCCAACCGGACGCTTCACCGTGGACTCCTCGGCCGTCGCTGGCGTGGCCACCGACAGCCCGGCCGACACGGCACTGATCAAAGCGGCCCGTCTGGTGGTCGAGGTCAATGGGATGCGCCATCCGTTGAAGCCGCCCGGCTTCACCATCGGCCGCGGTTCGGATGCCGACCTGCGGATCAACGACCCCGGCATCTCCCGGCGTCACGCCGAGTTCCAGGTCCACGACGGCGGTCAGATCCGGATCGTCGACCTCGGCTCCACCAACGGCATCGTCGTCGACGGAGAACGGGTTCGTGAGGCCGATGTCAGTGACGGCACTCGGATCGAGATCGGGTCGACCAGGATGCTGGTCCATGCCCCACAGGGTGGGTGAGCCATGTCCGAGATCGCCGTCATGCTCATCAAGGTCCTGTTCCTGGCGCTGTTGTGGATCTTCATCCTCGCGGTGGCCTCGGTGATCCGTGGTGACATGTTCGGCCGCACGGTCCCAGCTGGCACCGCACCCCCCACCGAACTCGGCGAGGCGCCCAGGACGAACACCAGGATCCGACGCAGGGACCGGGGCACTCCCCGTACGTTCACGATCACCAATGGCGAGTTGGCCGGGACCTCGGCCGATCTCGCTGGCGGCACGGTCCAGATCGGCCGGTCCGCTGACTGCCAGCTGATCCTCGAGGACGACTACGTCTCGACCCGTCACGCCCGCGTCAATGCCGGTGACTCCGGTTTCTACATCGAGGACCTCGGCTCCACCAACGGCACCTACGTCAATGGTCAGCGGATCACCCAGCCCACCACGATCGGTCTCGAGGACACCGTGAGAATCGGTCGTACGGTGATGAGGCTGGAGGTCTGATGCCACCGAACACCCCCACCTCCCCGACCACGGCGGATCCGGATCTGCAGGACACGCTGTTCGACCTGGCCGACGAGCCTGACAAGGCCGAACCGGACACGGAGCCTGACGAGACCGAGCCCGACGAGACCGAGCCCGAGGAGACCGAACCCGCGGACACCGCCCCTGACGAAGCCCGGCCGGAGAACGACCCGGCCGAAGCGGATCCACGGCTCCATCTCGACTACCGGATCGCCAGCGACGTGGGCCGGATCCGCAAGAACAACCAGGATTCCGGTTATGCCAGCCCGACCATGCTGCTCGTGGCCGACGGCATGGGCGGCGCGGCAGCCGGTGACCTCGCCTCGACGGTCGCGGTGACCACGGCCCTCGAAGGTGACCCGACCGATCCGGACCAGCCGGTGTCCGGCGCGGCGATGCTCGACGAGCTGAGCGACATCGTGCGTCGGGCCAACAACAGACTTGCCGACCTGGTGGCCGACGACCACTCGCTCGAAGGCATGGGGACCACCGTCTCGGGGGGACTGTTCGACGGCCACCGCTTCGGCGTGTGCCACATCGGCGACTCCCGGATCTACCTCATCCGCGATGAGGAGATCGAGCCGTTGACCCATGACCACTCCTGGGTGCAGTCCCTGATCGACGAGGGCAACCTGAGCGAGGAGGAGGCTGCGGTCCATCCACATCGCAGCCTGTTGCTCAAGGTCCTCAACGGCCACCCGACCAATGTGCCCGACACCAGCCTGGTGGAACTGCGCAAGGGGGACCGGTTGGTGGTGTGCTCCGACGGGTTGTGCGGTTTCGTCGACGACGAGGGCATCCGCACCCGTGCCCTCAGCGAATCCCTCGACGAGGGCTGCGAGTCCCTGATCGAGGCCGCTCTCGAGGCCGGGGGTCTCGACAATATCACCGTCATCCTGGCCGAGGTCACCGACACCGAGCCGGATCCCCCGCACGAGCCGGCCAGGGTCGGTGCGGTGACCACGGTCGAGATCCCCGAGATCGCACCCCGTTCGATCGACCTGGGCGATGACGAGCCCGACGCCGCCGACCCCGACGCCCCCGTACGCCCCGAGGCCCCCGAGCCGATGGAGGACGACGAGGAAGACCTGCGCTATGCGATCGGCCCGGAACCACGACTGCGATGGCTCCGCCCACTGATCATCGTCCTGATCAGCCTGGTCGTCCTGGCCGGAGCGTCGACGGCGGCCGTGGCTTGGGGCAGCACCCAGTACTACGTCGGTGTCTCCGATGAGAAGGTGGCGATCTACCAGGGCCTGCCACAGAACGTCCTCGGCCTCCCCCTCTCCCGCGTGATCGAAGTGGCCGACGACATCCCGCTCGACGACCTGCCCGCCTACCGCCGCAAACAGGTGGTCGACAAGATCGTGAGCAAGAGCCTCGACGACGCCCGGGCCACGGTCAATGAGCTACGAGGATTTGCCCAGGACTGCCGCGACAGCCGCGCAGGCCCCGACGAGGACTGCTGACTGTGGCCCGCGACATCGCCACGGGCCCACCGCTGGCTCCGACCCCGGGGACCGTGGTCGTGCCCCGCAAACGCCGCAACACCGAACTGGTGTTGCTGCTGGTCGCGCTCGCCGTCGGGCTCGGCGCCTGGTTCATCACCCATCTCAACGTCTTCAACGCGATCCCCGAGAACTGGCCCATGGTGGTCGGGGTCTCAGTGGCATTGGCGGCCGTGGCACACATCGTGGTCCGCTGGCGCATCCCCTATGCCGACCCGGTGATGCTGCCCTGTGTGGTCCTGCTGAACGGGCTCGGGCTGGCCATGATCGCCCGGCTGGACCTGTCGATGAAGGCCCAGAGCGCACCGACCCAGTTCATGTGGACCGGGCTGGGTGTGGCGCTGTTCCTGATCGTGCTGATCGTGCTGCGGGACCACCGCCCACTGCAGCGGTTCCCGTACCTGCTGGGTCTGGTCGGCATCGTCTTGTTGCTGATGCCTTTGCTGCCGGTCATCGGCCATGAGGAGTACGGCGCACGGATCTGGGTTGCGCTCGGCCCCTACACCTTCCAGCCGGCCGAGGCCGCCAAGGTCGTGCTCGCCATCGCCTTTGCCTCCTATCTCGTCGAGCGTCGCGAGGTCCTCGCGCTCGCCGGCGCCCGTGTGCTCGGTGTCGATCTGCCGCGACTGCGTGACCTCGGCCCGATCGCCTTGATGTTCGGTGCCTCGATGCTGGTGCTGGTCTACCAACGCGACCTCGGCACCTCACTGCTCTTCTTCGGCATGTTCGTGATGATGCTGTACGTGTCCACCGAACGTCCCGGCTGGGCCATCCTCGGCACCATCCTGTTCGCTGGCGGCGCGCTCGCCGGGTGGTTCCTCTTCTCCCATGTGCAGGTTCGGGTCGATGCCTGGCTGGACCCGTTCGCCACCCCGGACGCGTCGTACCAGATCATCCAGGGTCAGTACGGGATCGCCTGGGGTGGGCTGCTCGGTCGCGGTCTGGGACTGGGCCGTCCGGCGCTGATCCCGGTGGTCAAGAGTGACTTCATCACCGCTGCCATCGGCGAGGAGCTCGGCATGACCGGGCTGATGGCGGTCATCATGATCTATGCGCTGGTCGCCGCCCGCGGCCTGCGGACCTCCCTGATGGGCAAGGAACCGTTCGGCAAATTGCTCGCCGCCGGTCTCGCGTTCACCTTTGCCCTGCAGGTCTTCATCATCGTCGGCGGCGTCACCCGGTTGCTGCCCCTGACCGGGCTGACCACGCCCTTCCTCTCCCAAGGAGGATCGTCACTGATCTGCAACTGGATCCTGATCGGGCTGTTGATGGTGATCTCCCACCAGTTCCGCAAGCCGGTGGCCACGATCCCCGAGATCGATCCCGACACCGAACGCACCCAACTGATCGGAGCCGCGCGATGAACAAGCCCCTGCGCCGCACCTCGGTGGTGGTGATGGTGATGTTCGCCCTGTTGTTGGTGAACGCAACGTTCAGTGTCGTCGTACGAGAGAGCAACCTGAATGCCCGCCCGGACAACCGTCGGGTCCGTGATGCCGAGTTCGGCCAGGACCGAGGCGCGATCCTGGTCGGCAACTCCCCGATCGCCGAGACCGAGCCGTCCGAGGACCGGTTCCGCTACCAGCGGGTCTATCCGCACGGTGAGCTCTATGCCGCGGTCACCGGTTACTACGCCTTCGACTACGGCACCTCCGGGTTGGAGGCCACCTACAACGGGCAGCTCGCCGGGACCGATGACTCATTGTTCGTACGGCGGCTGCTCGACCTGATCACCAACCGGCCCCCGACCGGCGCCACCGTACAGACCACGATCAACGCCAAGGCCCAGGAGGTCGCCCATGCCGGCCTGGGCAAGTACCGCGGAGCCGTCGTCGCAGTCGATGCCAAGACCGGTGCGGTCCTGACGTTGGTCAGCACCCCGTCGTACGATCCCAATGCGCTGGCCAGCCACGACATCGGCAACGACGGTGAGGCGGGCAAGGCCTGGCAGGCGCTGCTCGATGCAATCGGTGAGCCGTTGCGGAACCGGGCCGTACGGGAGATCTACCCGCCCGGCTCGACCTTCAAGCTGGTCACGGCTGCGGCTGCCCTGGAGAACGGCCACTCGGCCGACGAGGAGTGGGACGCACCCGAAAAGTTGAAGCTGCCCAACACCGACACCTACCTGCCCAATGAGAGCTCCTGCGGTGGGGACAAGATCAATCTGGAACAGGCCCTCAAGGTGTCGTGCAACACCGCCTTCGCCAATGTCGGGATCGCCGTCGGTGCCGACGCTTTGCAGGAGCAGGCGGAGAAGTTCGGCTTCGATGCCCGTCAGCTCGCCGATCTCAACGGAGTCGCCAGCCGATTCCCCGACAACCCGGACCCGGCGCAGACGGCCTTGAGTGCGATCGGCCAGTTCGACGTGGCCGCGACCCCGCTGCAGATGGCGATGGTGACCGCCGGTATTGCCAATGACGGTGTGGTGATGAAGCCGTACGTGGTCTCCGGCATCCGGGGTGCAGATCTGACGCCGATCTCGACGACCCGACCCGAGGAGTTCGGCCGGGCGATGGAGGTGTCGAATGCGCGCACCCTGCAGCGTTGGATGCAGACCGTGGTCAACGACGGCACCGGCCGCAACGGACAGATTGCCGGCTACGAGGTCGGCGGCAAGACCGGCACCGCAAACACCACCCCGGAACGACCCCCGTACGCCTGGTACACCTCCTACGTACGAGCCGGCGACCGGACCTTGGCGGTGACGGTCTTCATCGAGGATGCCGACATCGAACGCAATGAGATCTCGGGTGGACGACTGGCGGCGCCGATCGCCAAGGCCGTACTGGAGGCGTTGCTGTGATCAGCACGAACCGAGTTGCTGTGACTGTTCACGAGACCTCTCCCGCTATCGTGGTGAGGACGTCGGGAGCCGCTTTCCCCTCCCGACCGGACTGGAAGGCTGAGTGATGACCGACGAGACGCGCGGCGCCGACTCCCCGGCGGAGCCACGGACCCCGCGACGGGTCGGCAACCGCTACGAGATCGGCGAGTTGTTGGGCCGCGGTGGCATGGCCGAGGTCCATCGTGCCGTCGACACCCGGCTCAACCGTCCGGTCGCGGTGAAGGAGCTGCGCACCGACCTTGCCGGGGATCCGGTCTTCCAGGCCCGGTTCCGCCGGGAGGCCCAGTCCGCGGCTGGGTTGAACCATCCCACGATCGTGGCGGTCTACGACACTGGCGAGGAGCCCGACCCCCAGACCGGGGTGCGGATCCCGTACATCGTGATGGAGCTGGTCGAAGGCGTCACGCTGCGTGATGTGTTGCGCGACGGACGCAAGATCCTGCCCGAGCGGGCGCTCGAGCTGGCCGCCGGTGTGCTGGATGCGTTGAGCTACAGCCACCGCGCCGGGATCGTGCACCGTGACATCAAGCCGGCCAATGTGATGCTCACGCCGACCGGTGATGTGAAGGTGATGGACTTCGGCATTGCCCGCGCCGTCGCCGACACCCAGTCCACGATGACCCAGACGGCTGCGGTGATCGGCACCGCGCAGTATCTGTCGCCGGAGCAGGCCCGCGGCGAAACGGTCGACGCGCGCTCCGACATCTACTCCGCCGGCTGCCTGTTGTACGAACTGCTCGTCGGCCGACCACCGTTCACCGGTGACTCCCCGGTCAGCGTCGCCTATCAGCACGTACGGGAAGAGGCTCGGCCCCCCAGCCAGCACGACTCCGAGATCACCACCGACATGGATGCGGTGGTGATGCGGTCGCTGGCCAAGGATCCCAATGACCGTTACCAGTCGGCCCGGCAGATGAAGGACGATCTGCAGCGTCTGCTGCAGGGGCAGCCGCCGTTGGCTCTGGCCAGTACGGCGGCGAGTTCACCGACTCCGACCGAGGCGCCGACCACGGTGTTGGTGCCCGATGCCCAGCCCGGTGCTGGCCCCGCCGCGGCCGCGTTGGCCGAGAGCACCCGAGTCACCGAACCGGTTGCCCCGGTGGGTGGCGATGGTGTCCTCGAAGGTGTCGACGAGGAGGAGGAGCCGAAGCGGCGCGGTGTGATGGTCGTGCTGATCATCGTCCTGGTGCTGGCTCTGGCCACGGTCGGCGCTGGCATCTGGTGGGTGAACCAGGAGCCGCCAGCCCCGCCGCCACCGTCGACCCCGGCCGTCGAGATGGTCGATGTCCCGGATGTGATCCGTTCCAGTGAGACCCAGGCGCGCAACCAGATTGAGGGCCGCAACCTGAAGGTCGAGGTCAAGGAGGAACACGGCCCCGACGACAGCACGGTCGGTCAGGTGATCGACCAGAACCCGGCCGGCGGGCAGCAGCTCCCGGTCGGTGGCACGGTGACGATCACCATCAATCTCGGTCCCGAGTCCGGCAATGTCCCTGATGTGCGCGGCCTGTCCGAGGACGAAGCGATCCAGAAGCTGAAGGATGCCGGCTTCGAGAATGTCACCACCGAGGACGCCACCAACGAGCCTCCCGGCAGCACCAAGGGCGAGGTCCTCGACATGAGCCCCACCGGCGAGGACGTCGCCTTCGAGGACGAGATCACCCTGACGATCGCCACCGGTCAGGGCAAGGTCCCCAACTTCGTCGGCCAGTCGAGGTCCGGCGCCGAAGGTATGGCGGACGGCTTCGACGTGGAGTTCGTGACCGAAGAGGTCGACGACCCGGACATGGTGAACACGGTCATCGCCCAGGACATCCCCGAGGGCGAGCTGCGGGACTGGGGCACCACGATCACGTTGACGATCGGCATCCAGAAGCCGCCGGAGACGCCGGAGACCTCGGATCCGCCGGAGACCACTCCGCCGCCGGGTGACCCCTCGGACGACCCGACCGAAACTCCGACCGGAGACGAGACCGAGCAGACCGGTGACGGCGACGGCGGCAACGAGACGCCCTGAGCCGACCGCCGGGATCGGTGGGATCATGGATCACATGGCCCGGATCCTCGTCGTCGACAACTACGACTCCTTCGTCTACAACCTGGTGCAGTACCTTGCCCAGATCGGCGCCGAGGTCGAGGTCTGGCGCAACGACGACTCCCGGTTCGAGGCCACCGACTGGGCCGACGGTTTTGACGGTGTGCTGCTGTCGCCCGGCCCGGGCACGCCGGAGGCTGCTGGGGTCTGCATCGACGTGGTGCGGTCGAAGGCAGGATCAATCCCGATCTTCGGTGTCTGTCTCGGGCTGCAGTCGATCGCCGTGGCGTACGGCGGGGTGGTCGACCGGGCTCCGGAGCTGCTGCACGGCAAGACTTCGCCGGTGAGCCACGACGGCCGTGGCGTGTTCGCCGGGCTGCCGTCGCCGTTCACCGCAACCCGCTACCACTCGCTGGCGCTCGAGCCGGACAGTGTCCCGGCGGTCCTCGAGGTGACGGCGCGGACCGACACCGGCGTGATCATGGCGTTGCGGCACCGGGAACTACCGATCGAGGCGGTCCAGTTCCATCCGGAGTCAGTGCTGACCGAGCACGGCTACCAGCTGTTGGCCAACTGGCTGACCGCATGCGGTGACGCCGACGCCCCGACTCGGGCCGCCGGCCTGTCACCGCTGATGTCGGCCTGAGAGCTCAGGCCTGAGGGATCAGAGGCCGAGCGACTCCAGTTTGGCGGTGTAGTCGTCCTCGATCTCGTCCTTGTCGCGGTCCTCGGACCACATCTGGGAGAGCTCTGCCCGTACGGTGTCATCGAGCGCCTGGAAGCGCTCACGCCACTCCTCGGCCCGTTCGGTCCAGTAGCCGACGACCTTGTACGGGGTGGAGGGGAGCTTCAGCTCATGGCGCAGGTGCTTGCGTACAGCCCGCAGCACTTTGGTCTCACCGGCGACCCAGACATAGCCACCCGGCAGCTCCCCCTCGTCACCGGTCAGTTCCGAGAGTGAGGCCCGGACGATCTCGTCGAGCCTGCTCGGGCCGTGTCCGTTGCCGCCGTGGACCCAGCGAATCTCGGCATTCGGGTCGCCACAGGGCTGCTCGTGTTCAGCGTCGGGGACCTCGAGGACGACTCGGGTCCGGACCCCGGTCGGCGCGGTCTCGGCCAGGCGCAGAGCAGCCGGGAGCCCGGTCTGGTCAGCAACCAGCAGCTGCCATTTCAGGTCGTCGGGGGCTTCGTACAGCCCTGCTGGGGTGTTGATGCCGATCCTTTCGCCGGGCGCGGCCTCCAGTGCCCAGGCTGCGGCGACACCGCCGTCGTGGACGACGAAGTCGATGTCGACCTCGCCGGTCTCCGGCCGGTGTGCGCGGATGGTGTAGTTGCGCATCGGCGAGGAGGTCTCTCCCTCGGGCCACTCCCAGCCCTTCTCGGTCGGGATCGGCAGCGGCACCTCGGTACGATCCTCGCCCGGCGGGAAGAAGGTCCGTACGTACTCGTCCCCGACACCGGTCGATTTCCATCCGGTCAGCCCCTCCCCGGCGAGGGTCACTCGGATCATGCCGGGAGTCAGTTGCTGCACGGTCGTGACGTCGGCGTGGTGGAACTTCATCATGATGCCTCCAGCAGGGTGGCGGTGAGGGCGAGCGGGACCACCACTGTAAAGTGTTAGGGCAGCCTGACCTCATTGATCTCACCTCGGGAGCGACATGACTTCCCCGCCGGACAACGGCCCTGCCGTGCTGCGCCGCACCATCACCCGGCAGCGGCGACTGCTGATCCCCGGGCTGGTCATCCTGTGCGTCTGGCAGGCCTGCGAGGCGGCCGTCCCGGTGCTCATCGGCCTGGTGGTCGACCATGCGGTCGTCACCCAGTCCTGGCCCGCCCTGGCTGTGGGCCTGACCTGCGTTGCCGTGCTGTTTGTGATCTTGTCGTTGGGATACCGCTTCGGTGCACGGCTGGCGAACCGGGCACTGAACCGGGAGACCCATGATTTGCGGGTGGAGGTCGCCTCGCGCACCCTGTCACCGTCGGGCGTGCGCACCGAGCTGATGCCCGGCGAGGTGCTGTCAGTGGCGACCGCCGATGCGGACGTGACCAGTTTCGTACTGCGCCGGGTTGCCCTGATGGGGTCGGCCGTGATCGGTGTCGTGGCTGGGGCGATCTATCTGCTGCTGACCGATGTCATCGTCGGGCTCGTCGTCCTCGGCGGTGTCGCCCTCACCCTGGTTCTGAGCCATCTGGTCTCACAACCCATCGAGCGACACAGCCACACCATGCAAGCCACCATCGCCCGCGCCTCGGGCATGGCCACTGACCTGGTCCGGGGCCTTCGGGTGATCAAGGGCATCGGAGCCGAGCCGGCAGTCCGCACCCAGTATGGCCGGTCCAGCAGGGAGGCCCGCGACGCCGGGGTCCGCACCGCATCGGGCATGGCCGTGGTCGACGGTGCACAACAGACGATCCTCGCCCTGCTGATCGCCGCCGTGGTGTTGGTCGGCGGGATCCGCCTGCTGCAAGGACATCTGGGCATCGGCGACCTGATCGCCGTGGTCGGTTTGGCGGTCTTCCTGGCCGAACCTCTCTCGACGGTGGTCGCCTCGATTCCCTTGCTGTTCTTCTCCGTCGCCTCGGCACGGCGGATCGGTGCCTTCCTGGGCCAGCCGGATCTGATCGCCTCCAGCGCGGCAGCGGCTGTCTCTTCGGAACTCAGTGTCGACCTGGGCGAATCGGGCCGATTCACCGTGACACCTGGCGAATTGGTCGCCGTGGTGGTTGCCTCCCCTCGTACGGGGGATGCTCTCAGCGCAGCCCTGGCCGGAGAGTCGGGCCAGGCCGCGCAGGTGCTGCTCGGCGGGACCCCGCGCACCGAGTTGTCGGTGCGCGGCACCCTGGCGGTCGCCCCGCACAAGGTGGACATCTTCGCCGGATCCTTGCGTGACAACGTGATTCTCGGATCCGCCGTCGACCAGAACCGGCTCAGTGAGGCACTGGAGGCATCGGCCTGCACCGAACTGTTGGAGCTTTTTCCCGACGACCTCGACCACGAGATCTCGGCCGACGGCACGAATCTGTCCGGCGGCCAGCGACAGCGGATCGCCCTCGCCCGGGCGATCTATGCCGCACCCGAGATCCTGGTGCTGTGTGATCCGACGACCGCAGTCGATGCGGTGACCGAGCAACACATTGCCACCTCCTTGCGCCGAGCCCGGACAGGCCGGTCCACAATCGTGATCACCTCCAGCCCGGCCCTGTGTGCCGTGGCAGATCGGGTGATCCTGATCGGCCGCGACGGCCAGGTCGACGGCACCCATGCCGAGCTGGTCACCAGCTCGCCGCACTACGCGGAGCTGGTGCTGCGATGAGCACCAGCACCGAGATTTCCGAAGCAGGCAAGGACATCCTGCCGATTGCCGACAGCCGGACCACTGTTCGGGCGGCGTGGCGGCTGCTGCGGTCCCGGCCGGCGCTCCTGGTCGTGGTGGTCGTTGCCTCATTGGCGGCCGGGGTGGCCGGCCTGGTGGCGCCGATGGTGCTGGGCTGGTTGGTGGATGTGCTGCCCACCGTGGGGGCGGGACCCGACGCCGTACGACCAGTGGTCACCGCTGCCGTGGTGACTGTCGCGGCCGGTCTGGTGGGGGCCATCTTCACCTGGCTGGGAATGTTGGCCACGGCTCGGATCGGCGAACATGCCGTTGCCGACCTTCGTGAGGAGGTGGTGGATCGTGCACTGCGGCTCGACTCGGCCCAGATCGAACGAGCCGGCAACGGTGACCTGGTGTCGCGGGTCGCCGAGGACTCACGGGTGGTGGCATCGGCCACTTCTTCGCTGGTGCCCCATCTGCTGTCGGCCGTGACCGCAGTCGTCACCACCGGGGTCGGGATGCTCGCTCTGGACTGGCGGCTCGGGCTGATCGGACTCATCGCGATCCCGATGTATGCCGCATCCCTGCGCTGGTATCTGCCTCGGTCAGGACCGGTGTACGCCGCCGAGCGAGCCGCCTTCGGCGAGCGAGCCGGTCATCTGCTGGGCGGCATCACCGGTGCGCGAACACTGCGGGCCTTCGGCGCCGAACAGGTCGAGTTGGACCGGATCAACCACTCGTCGGCCCGGGCTCGGGACCTGTCGATCGGGGTGTTCCGGTTGCTGACCCGCCTCAATGGCCGCAACAACCGGGCCGAGGCGGTCACCCTCGGCCTGCTGTTGGGCGGTGGCTTCGTCCTGGTGTGGGCAGGCTGGGTCACCGCCGGGGCGGTGGCGGCCGCAGCGCTGTTGTTCCACCGACTCTTCAACCCCCTCGGCGCACTGGTGGTGCTCTTCGACGAGGTCCAGTCAGCGGCTGCCTCTCTGTCGCGGATGGTCGGCGTCGCCCAGGCACCGGTCGCTGCCCGAAGCGCGGTGGTCCCGGCCGGCCGGCATCGCTTCGTCGCGCGCGACATCCGTCACAGCTACGTGCCCGGGCATGAGGTGCTGCACGGGGTCGACCTCGACATCGCCCCCGGTGAAGTGGTCGCCGTGGTCGGATCGACCGGTTCGGGCAAGACGACCCTGGCGCGGATCGTGGCCGGCATCATCGTTCCCACCGGCGGGTCCTGCCAGCTGGGTGGGATCGAGGTCTCGGCTGTCGCCGAGGACTCCTTGCGGGGCCATGTTTGCCTGGTGTCGCAAGAGGTCCACACTTTCGCCGCGGCCGTGGCCGACAACATCCGTCTGGCCCGGCCCGACACCGGTGTCGACGAGCTGTGGGAGGTGCTGCGTCGGGTCCGCGCCGATGGCTGGGTGAGCGCTCTGCCGCGCGGCATCGAGACCCCGGTCGGCGATGGCGGCGAAACCCTCACCGCAGTCCAGGCCCAGCAGATCGCGCTGGCCCGGATCTTGGTCGCCGACCCCGACTTCGTGGTCCTTGACGAGGCGACCGCTGAGGCCGGCTCAGCTGGATCCAAGGATCTGGAGGCTGCCGCGTCGTCGGTTCTCGTGGGGCGCGGTGGACTGGTGGTGGCGCACCGGCTGAGCCAGGCGAGTACCGCCGACCGGATCATCGTCCTCGAGCACGGCGACATCGTCGAGCAGGGCAGTCACGACGCACTCCTGGCGCTCAGTGGCCGCTATGCGCAGCTGTGGGCGGCCTGGTCCAGCCACTGATCAGCCGAGGATCTGCGCCACCCATGCCGGCACGGTCTGACCTGCCGGGCCGACGATCGACTCAGTGAACCGGGACTCAGTGGCCTCCAGGTTGAGCTCGACCGTCCGGGCGCCGTGTCGCCGAGCCTGCTCGACGAAGCCGGCCGCCGGATAGACCTGACCGGAGGTGCCGATCGCGACGAACAGGTCACAGCGTTTCAGCTCCTGATCGATCCGCTCCATCTGGTAGGGCAACTCACCGAACCAGACCACATCGGGGCGCAGGGCGGCGACACCACAGATCGGACAGTCCGGTTCATCGGCCAGGGGCCCGTCCCAGTGGGGCTGGCCACTGCAGGCCTCGCACCGTGCTCGGAGCAGCTCACCGTGCATGTGGATGACCGCGCTCGAACCGGCCCGTTCGTGGAGGTCGTCGACGTTCTGGGTGACCAGCACCAGGTCGTCGCCGATCCGGTGGCCCAGCTCGGCGAGCGCCCGGTGGGCGGGATTGGGTGACACGGTGGCGAGTTCGGCACGACGAGCATCGTAGAAGCGCTGCACCAGGGCCCGATCGGCCATGAAGGCTTCCGGGGTCGCAACGTCCTCGGGCCGATGCCCCTCCCAGAGCCCACCCGCATCGCGAAAGGTTGCCAGGCCACTCTCGGCGGAGATGCCTGCCCCGGTCAGCACCACAATCCGCATGAGGGGAGTAGATCACCTTCGGGTGTCCGCGTCCACGCCCACCTACCCAAGGGCAGGATAGGCTGCCCTCACCATGACTGAGACAGAAACCTCACCCCGTACGGTCCGCATCGAGTTCCTGCCCGTGGGCCGACGGATCCTTTCCGTGGCCCGTGTGGTGGAGGTGACGCCTCGGATGCGACGCATCACGCTCGCCGGAGACGACCTGGGCGAGGACTTCCCCTTCTTCACCATGCATGTCAATGATCACGTGAAACTGTGCTTCCCGCACCCGGAGACCGGCGAACTCGTCGTACCCCGGGTCGGTGACCGGGGGATGGAGATCGATCCGGACGGCCCGAGGCCGATCTTCCGCGACTACACCGTCCGAGGTTTCGACGCCGCGGCCCGAGAGCTGACCATCGACTTCGTCCGGCACGAGCACGGCATCGCAGGCGTCTGGGCCAGCCGGGCCGAGATCGGTGACCAGCTCGGGGTGCTGGGCCCACGCGGCACCCACCACTTCCCCACCGACTACCGCTGGTACCTCATCGCCGGCGACGAGACCGCGCTGCCGGCGATCGGCCGGTGGGTTGAGGAACTCCCGGCGACTGCGACCGCCACCGTCATTGCCTCCGGAGAACCCCAGACACTGACCGGTGCCGCGAGCGTCGACCTGCACTGGGTCGGCGCCGACGACCTGGCCGAAGCCGTACGCCGGGTGGACCTGCCTGACCATGATGACTGGTTCGCCTTCGTCGCAGGCGAGGCCGGCGCGATCAAGCCGATCCGCGGTTGGCTGCGCCGCGAGGTCGGGCTGGCGAAGGAGCGGATGGACGTCGACGGCTACTGGAAGGCCGGCACCGTCAACCTCGACCACCACGTCCCCGACGACGAGGATGACTGACACACTGGCTCCATGCCGCACCAGTTCGACCTCGCCCGCATCGGCGCCGGACTGGTCGTCGCCACAGCCGAGGACACCCTCCGGGAAGCAGCCACAGGTGGCGCCCTGGTCGTCTCTGCCCCACCCGGCACCGGGAAGACGACCTTCGTGCCACCCCTGCTCGCCCAGCTCACCGAAGGTCGGGTCGTGGTCACCCAGCCTCGTCGGGTCGCAGTCCGGGCCGCCGCCCGCCGCGTCGCCGAGCTCGACCGGTCACCGGTGGGTGGTCCCGTGGGCTTCACCGTCCGCGGAGAGCGTGCGGTCAGCGCCGACACTCGCATCGAGTTCGTCACCCCCGGCATCCTGATCCGTCGCCTGTTGGCCGATCCGGGCCTTGAGTCCGTCTCTGCCGTGGTCATCGACGAGGTCCATGAGCGCTCGGTCGAGACCGATCTGCTGCTGGCCCTGCTGGCCGAGGTCCGCACGCTGCGCGAGGACCTCATGGTCACTGCCATGTCGGCGACCGTCGATGCAGACGCGGTCGCCGCCCTGATCGGCGCTCAGGTGGTGGATCTGCCGTGGGCCCTCCATCCGCTGCGGATCGACCACCAGCCCAGCCGTGGACCCCGGCTCGATGCACGTGGAGTGAGCCAGGAATACCTCCTCCATCTGGCAGAGGTCACGGCCCGGGCGCACACCGAGGAAGGCTCCGACGCCCTGGTCTTCGTCCCGGGCGCACGGGAGGTCGACACTCTCGTACGGCTTCTGGCCGCCACCACCGATGGTGTTGACGTCCTGCCGCTGCACGGCCAGCTCGACGCCCGGGCCCAGGACCATGCCGTACGGGGTCGCGCCTCCGACGCCTCCCCGCGGATCGTCGTGTCCACAGCGATTGCGGAGAGTTCCCTGACCGTGCCCGGGGTGCAGCTGGTGGTCGACGCCGGCCTCTCCCGGGAGATCCGTCGCGATCGCGGCCGTGACATGACCGGGCTGGTGACGGTGAGTGCTTCACGGGCCAGTCTCGAACAACGGGCAGGTCGGGCGGCCCGACTCGGTCCGGGTCGGGCGGTCCGGGTCTTTCCCGAGTCCGATGTCGCCCACCTACCGGCGGTCGCCGCGCCGGAGATCATGGCTGCCGACCTGACCGACACGGCTCTGCTGCTCGCGGTCTGGGGCACCCCGGCCGGTATTGGCCTGTCCTGGCTGACCCCACCCCCGGCCGAATCGATGACCCAGGCGGTCGACATCCTGCAAGCCCTGGACCTGGTCGACCGGGCCGGCCATCCGACGGCGCTCGGACGCCGGGTCGCCCGCATGCCGATCGGCGTTCGGCCCGCCCGCGCCCTGGTCGACGCCGACGGAGATCGGCATACCGTCGCCGAAACGGTCGCAGCGATGACCGGGGATCATCGTTGCCCACAAGCAGATCTGTCCCGACTGCTCGCTGATCTGCGCTCGGGACGGGCCCCGGGAAGTCGCGCGTGGCAACGAGAATCTGCCCGCCTGACCCGGATCGCCACGACCGAGAGGCCGGACCGTCCCGGCTCCGCCTCACCCGGCCGGGTGGTTGCGCTGGCCCGCCCGGACCGGATCGCCCGTCGCACCGGTGACGGGTCGCGGTCCTATCTGCTCGCCAGCGGCACCCGTGCGGCCCTGCCCGGGACGAGCAGCCTGCTCGGTCAGGAATGGCTGGCTGTGTGGGAGGTGCAGCGGGCTGCCGGTCAGGTCGCCGACGGCACCGGGGCGGTGATCCGGTTGGCCGCTCCTTTGTCGCAGGAGGATGCGCTCGCGACCGGGGAGCACTTGGTGACCACGGCGCGAGAAGCGGTCGCCGACAGCGGCGAGGTGCGAGTCCGTCAGGTCCGCCGTCTGGGTGCAATCATCCTGTCCTCGACACCGGTGGCCACCCGCCCTGAGGACACCGGTCCGGTCCTGGCCGCCGAGCTCAGCTCACGCGGAGTGGATGCCCTTGTCTGGTCCGCGGCCGCCACCAGCCTGCGACGGCGACTTTCCCTGCTCCACAAGGAAATGGGGGATCCGTGGCCTGCGGTCGACGATGAATCCCTTCTGGCCGTGGTCGCCGAACGGATCGCCCTCGACCCACCTCGCACCCTGGCCGGGATCGACCTGGTCGGGCTGCTGCGTGGCCTGATGCCGTGGCCGCAAGCCTCCCGACTGGATGAGTTGGCCCCTGAGCGGCTGGCCGTGCCGTCCGGTTCGACGATCCGGATTGACTACCCCGAGCCCGGGGTCGAGCCCGATCAGCCAGTGGTGGCGGTGAAACTGCAGGAGGTCTTCGGGCTGGCCGAGACACCGCGATTGGTCGACGGGCGGGTGCCGATCCTGTTCCATCTGCTCTCCCCGGCCCGGCGCCCACTGGCTGTCACCAGTGACCTGCGTTCCTTCTGGGACGGGCCATATGCCGAGGTGCGCAAACAGATGCGGGGCCGCTATCCAAAACATCCCTGGCCCGAGAATCCGTGGACCGCGCAGGCGACCGCCCGTACGAAGCCTCACCGCTGAGCGGCACGAGAGCTGAGTGGCACGAGAGCTGATTGGCACGAGAGCTGATTGGCACGAGGGGGGCCGCAGACCCTGACCTCCCGGGGCCGTGGGTGGGCACGGCCCCAGGAGGAGCTCAGGTCAGGCCGCGGCAGCGATCCGGGCCAGATGGCGCTCAGCGGAGCGGTCGGCGATGATTTCGCCGGCCGACACCTCGAGCACCCGCTCGACCCACTGGAGCGACTGTGGCCGGTGGGTGACCACCAGCGTAGTCCGCCCCAGGGCTGCTGTCCGCATCGCCTGGTTGACCTTTCGCTCACTGGCCAGATCCAGGTTCGAGGTTGCCTCGTCCAGGATCAGGATGGCCGGGTCCACCAGCAGTGCCCGGGCCAGGCAGAGCAGCTGGCGCTGACCGGCCGACAGGGAACGTCCACGATCGGTGATCCGGTGGTGGTAGCCACCGGGCATGCGGGAGATGAACTCGTGCGCTCCCACCGCCCGCGCTGCGGCCTCCACCTCGGCATCGGTGGCGTCGGGGCGCCCGTACGCGATGTTGTCGCGGACCGACCGGGTGAACAGGTGCGGTTCCTGTGGCACGTAGCCGAGGCGGCGACGGTACGAGATCAGGTCCAGTTCGTCGAGGGCGACGCCGTCGACCAGGATCCTGCCCTCGGTCGGATCGTAGAACCTCGACACCAGCTTGACCGTGGTCGACTTTCCGGCTCCGGTCCGTCCGACGAAAGCGACCCGCTGTCCGGCCGGAATGACCAGATCAACCTTCTTCAGCGCGTCCGATGACGTGCCGGCATACCGCAGCCGGACGCCTTCGAGACGCAGTTCGCCGTCGATCTCACCGACCGGGCGAGCATCGGAGGCGACCGGAGTGGAGGACTTCTCCGCCAACAGCTCGGAGACCCGGACCAGGCCGGCACGGGCTCGCTGGTAGACGTCGAAGACCGAGGCCAGCTGCTGGACCGGCGCAAAGACCTGGGTGAGGTACAGCAGGAAGGCCAACAAAGTGCCGATGGCCAGCGTCTCCGCAGCCACGAACCGAGCGCCGAGACCGAGTACGGCGACGGTGGCACCGATGCTGAGGACCTCGATGATGCCGACATAGGTGCCGGTGGCGAAGGCACTGCGCCGCGACCAGAACATGAACTGCTCCCCCAGATCGGCAAAGCGACCCAGGTTGTGGGCCTCGCGCCGGTAGGCGTGGGTGACCTTCATCCCGGTCAGCGATTCCTGGAGGTTCGAGTTGATCATCGACGTGCGTTCGCGCGATTCGTCATAGGCCACCGCGGCACGCTTGCGGTACCAGACGGTCGCGACGGCCGCGGGCGGGATGACCGCCAACAGGCTCAGCGCCAGTCGTGGGTCCAGCGCGACCACGACGACCGACATGCCGGCGAAGGTCAGCAATGCGGTCAGCAGGTTGATCAGACCGACCCGCAGGAGCTCGGAGATCGCGTCGATGTCGGAGGTCATCCGGGTCATGATCCGACCGGCCTGGGTGCGGTCGTAGAAGTCAACCCCCAGACGCTGCAGCTGGCCGTACACGCGGGCTCGCAGGGCGACCAGCAAACGCTCGGTCGTGCGCTGGGTCCACAGCAGGGATCCGCGCTGCACGAAGAAGAGCAGGATCACCGTCACCGCGGCCGCAGCACAGGCGAGGCCGAGGATCGGCAGGTGGCCGTCGAGCATGCCGCCGTCGACACCCTCACGGATGATCAACGGGTTGACCAGACCGAGCATCGCTTCAGCAGCGACCAGCAACAGACCAATCAGCAGACCCGCCCAGTAGGGCTTGACGAAGCGCAACAGCTTGAACGGCTCGCTGCGGTTGCCCTCGGCGACCAGGTCAAGCTCCGGCTGATCCCGGTGGCCGGGCAGTGCGGCGATGTCGGCGGCCAGGTGCGCCGGCACCTGTTCATCGATGTGAGCCGGAACCCGATCGGGGTCCCACACCTTGGCGGTGGCAGTGAACTCGCCACGACGAGCGGCCGGCAACAGCTCGGCTGCCGGATCGATCTCGTCGGATTCGAGCTCGCCGAACAGATCCCGGTAGAGCTCGCTGCGGGCAAACAACTCGTCATGGCTGCCGGTGTCGACGACCCGCCCGGCGTCCATCACGACGATGCGGTCAGCCATCCGTACGGTCGACTCGCGGTAGGCCACCATGATGGCGGTGCTGGTCGACAGGTACGGCTCCAGGTTGGCGTGGATCTCATGCTCCACAGCGGTGTCGACCGAGCTGGTCGCATCGTCGAGGAGCAGGATCTGGGGGTTGATCAGCAGGGCCCGGGCGAGCGCGACACGCTGCCTCTGACCGCCCGACAGGGTCATGCCCTGTTCACCGATGACGGTGTCGTAGCCCTCATCGAGGGCCATGATGAAGTCGTGCGCCATTGCGGCCCGCGCAGCCTTCTCGATCTCGTCCTGGGTGGCGTCGGGGCGCCCGTACGCGATGTTGCGTCCCACCGTGTCGGAGAACAGGAAGCTGTTCTCGAAGACCATCCCGACCCGGCCGCGCAGCGCCGACAGCGACTGGCGAGAAACATCGACACCGTCGACCCGGACCACACCGGAGTCAGTGTCGAAGTAGCGCGGGATCAGCTGCAGGGCGGTCGACTTGCCACAGCCTGACGGGCCGACCAGAGCGACCGTCTCGCCCGGTTCCACCGTCAACGACAGCTTCCCCAACACCTTTTCGCCCTCACCGTCGACATAGCCGAAGCTGACCTGGTCGAACTCGATGCGGCCACCAGTCTCGGTGGGGGTGACCGGCTTGGCCGGGTCGGTGAGGTCAGGGCGCAGGTCGAGGATCTCGCCGATCCGGTCAATCGCAGCCTGACACTGCGGCAAGTTGGTGAGGATGTTGCCGATCGTGCGGGCGCGCCCGGCCAGAGTGGCCAGGTAGCTCACAAAGGCAAGGAAGACGCCGATGGTCAGGTGGCCGCTGATCACCATCAGGCCACCGAGACCGAGCATCACGACCTGACCGATCTGCGGACCGGCCATCATCGAGGCGAAGAACGGGGCCCGCAGCCGGACAGCGCGGACCCGCGCCCGGAACATGTCGACCAAGGCGTGGTGCAGTCGCCGGGTCTCGCGACCCTCCTGGCCGAATGCACGCACCACCCGCACGCCCATGACCGACTCCTCGATCTCGGTCATCAGCTCGGCCTCGGACCGCTGCGCATCCCAGCCGGCGGCACGGACCCGCTTGCGCATTCTCTGTGTGACAAGGAAGATCACGACGATGATCGCGATCACGATGCCGGCCAGTCCGGGCGACAGCCGGAGCATGACCACCAGCGAGACGACGATCGCGACACAGGTGGCGGCGAGCTCGGCGACGAATCCGATCAGCACCTGCACGAACCGCAGGTCCGAGCTGGCGCGAGAAATCATCTGACCTCCCTGCAACTGGGAGTGCCCAGCAGCGTCGAGTCCCTGGAGGGTGTCGTAGATCTTGTTGCGGATGTCGTGCTGGACCCGCAGCGCAGCCGTGGCCGACAGGTAGCGCCACAGCGCCGACAGGCAGCCGACCGTGATCGCAGCGACTGCGAGCGTGATCAACCAGGGCATCAACGGTGTGGTGTGGGCGATGATCGCGTTGTCGACGATGTTCTGCTGGATCAGGGGCAGCAGCGCGGTGATGCCGGCATGGGTGGCGGCGAGCACCGCGGTGATGACCAGCAGCCAGCGGTGCCTGGCCAGCACGGGCAGGAGCCGGCGCCGCCAGGTGGGACCGCTCGATGCGGGCCCCGAGTCTGCGGTAGCCCGCGCTCGGGTGACCGTGCGGATCCGCCTGGCAAAAGTGGACGTGGACAGGGACGTGCGGGTCCGGAAGACGGACGCGGACACAGGAAACTCCAAGATGGGAAGAAAAAACTGTTCCGGAAACCACCGGAATCGGGCTCGACCAGAGCCGCAGGAAAGGGGGCGCCGCGAGTGGGCGAAGGTCGGGAAGGGGTGAAGGTCGTGGCCACTGGCCACAACTTTCTAAGGTCGGAACACCTGGAACACCAGCTCTTGTGAGTGATCTGGATTGACGAACTCCAGCTTGTCAGGGTTCGGCGACGATCTCCACTCAGATCAACGGAATGCGATGAATCCGATAGAACTTATTGCGATCCGTGACAAGTCGGCTCACCCGGGGACCGTGGCGTGGTCCAGTCCGATCAGCCCGTCATAGGCCGGAAGCACGACCCGTTCGGAACGCTGCTGACGCCAGCCCAGACCGTAGGCGGCCACATACTGCTTGTAGATCTGGATGTTGGTGTCGGAGTCGAGAGCGGCGAGCAGCCGGTTGGGATCGCCGATGGCGGTGATCACATAGGGCGGAGCGTACGGGACACCGTGCAGCACGACCGTGTTGCCGACACACTTGATGCCGGTCGTGGAGATGACCCGTTGCCCCTGGATTGTCATCGCTTCGGCGCCACCGGACCACAGTGCATTGACCACGGCCTGGATGTCCTGCTGGTGCACCACCAAGGCATCGTCGCCGACCCCGGGCGGGTGGATGTCAGGCGGTGCATCGGTCAGGGTGATCGTCAGCGCCGGACCGGACACCGGGACCAGCGCCCCCTGTCGCTGCAACTCCGTGAGGTCATCGTTGCCCCCACCCGGCTGCCGCTGCGAGGTCAACCGGTCAACCTCGGCCCTCATCCGAGCAACCTCATCGGCGAGATCACCGTTGCGGTTCTTCTCGGCATTCAACAGATCGACCAAATCGGTGTTGCGGTCGGGCCGGAGGTCGACCCCACGCGCCATCAGGGCACTACCGGTGATCATCAGCCCGGCCAGCAGACACACCAGACCGGTCACCAGACGGCTACGCAGAGGCACTCGACGGCCCCTGCGGCCGGGCCGGAACAGGCGCCGCACCAGCGCGCGCGGACCCCGTCGGGCCGCATCCTGTCCGGACATCTGGTACCTCATGCCATGGTCAGAAGTTTCATCGAGTGCTGTCGTTGACTACGCTACCCATCAGACGCAAGGAGAATCGAGTGCCCCAGTCCAGGACACGCAAGGCAGCCGACCAGAAGAAGCGGGTCGCAGCCAAGCGCAAGACTGCCGAACGCCAGGCCGAGAACGAGGCCGAGCGCGAAGCCACCACACCCACTGCGGCTGAGCGTCGTCGCGCCGAACGCCGGGCAGAACTCGCCGAGCGGAAGGCCGAAGCGGAGAAGAAGGCCAAGAAGTCGAGCGACAAATCGGACAAGGCCGAGAAAGCTGAGAAGGCCGACAGGACCAGCAAGGCCGACAGGACCAGCAAGGCCGACAGGGAGCCCGCAAAGAAGCCGGCAAGCAGGGACACGACCCGACGCCGTACGACCGCTGAACGTCGCGGTGTCGCCGCCAAGAAGACCCCCCAGCCAGCAGCCCGGCGACTGCCGTCCGCCCGCCGTTGGGTGGCGCCGACCTTCGTCACCGCCTTCGTGCTCGGCGCACTGTGGCTGGTCGTCTACTACATCGTCTCCTACTACCCCGAGGCGTCGGCGGTCCTTCCGTTCATGATGCAGCTCGGCAACTGGAACATCCTGATCGGGATGGGCCTGATGGCCGTCTCGTTCATCGTCGCAACGCAGTGGAAGTAGACGCGCGGGACCGCGCGATGGAAGTAGACGCGCGGGACCGCGCGATGGAAGTAGACGCGCAGCACCGGAGGTGACCCAATGCGTGTTGCCCTCGCCCAGCTGACCAGCGGGCCGGACCCTCAGGCCAATCTCGCCCTGGTCGAGGACTGGACTGCCCGTGCCGCCGCGGCCGGGTCCCATCTGGTCGTCTTCCCCGAGGCCACCATGGCCTGGTTCGATGCCGATCCAGCGGCCTCCGCCGAGGACGCCGAAGGGCCGTGGGCCAATGAGGTCGCCGCCATCGCCCGACGCCACGACATGACCGTTGCGGTGGGGATGTTCACCACGGCCGCCCCCGCCGCAGGTTCGCCGGTCGAGCGATCGCGGGTCCACAACACACTGCTGGTCACCGACGGTGCCTTCCAGCACCGCTACCACAAGATCCACCTCTTCGATGCCTTCGGACACCGTGAGTCCGACAGCGTCAGCCCTGGCTCACAGCCCCTGCAGCTCACCCTCGGCGGATGGGCGACCGGCGTGGCGATCTGCTATGACCTGCGCTTCGGGGAGCTGTTCACCGGCTACGCCGACGCCGGTGCTGAGCTGTTGCTCGTCTCGGCCTCCTGGGGGGCTGGCGAGGGAAAGCTCGAGCAGTGGCGCACCCTGGCCGCCGCTCGCGCACTCGACACCACCTGCTGGGTGATCGCCTGCGACCAGGCCGTGCCCCAGGTGGAGGTCAGTGGCACCGCACCCCTGGGCGTGGGCCACTCGATGGTGGTCGACCCACTCGGCCGGATCGTCGCCGAGGCCGGACCCGACCCGCAGCTGCTGGTGGTGGACCTCGACCGCGACCGCATCGCCCAAGCCCGTGAGTCGCTGCCGGTGCTGGCCAACGCCGCGATGCGTGTTCGGGGACGCTGAACGAGCCCGCGGGACGGGACTGCCCTCAGCCCGGCCGGGCGCACCATGACAATGGATCGGTGCCCACTGTGTCGCCCGATGCCTCGGCCCCACGCGGCCTGACCCGCGAGGTTCTGGCCCTGGCCATCCCAGCCTTTGCCACGCTGGTCGCCGAGCCGGCGATGGTGATGGTCGATGCCGCCGTGGTCGGACACCTGTCGACCGTGTCCCTGGCCGGGCTCGGGATCGCCGCCAACCTGCTCGGCATCCCGGTCGGGCTGTGCATCTTCCTCGCGTACGGGACCACCGCCAGTGTCGCGCGGCAGCTGGGGGCCGGACATCGTGACCGTGCACTGCGCAGTGGCCTGGACGGCATCGTGCTGGGGGCTGGGCTCGGCGTCGTGCTCGCGGTCGGGATGAGCTTGGCCGCACCGTTCCTGGTCAGCCTGTACGGGTCGGGGCCGGAAGTCGCCGCCGAATCCGTACGGTATCTGCGGTTTGCCGCGCTGGGACTGTTCGGCCTGTTGATGATGTTGGCCTCGACCGGAGTGCTGCGCGGGTTGCAGGACACCCGTACGCCACTGTGGGTGGCGATCGGGATCAATGTCGCCAACGCGATCCTCACCATCAGCCTGGTGCACGGGACCAGCCTCGGGATCGCAGGCGCGGGCATCGGGTCGGCGATCGCCCAGATCAGCGGCGGGCTGCTGCTCGCCGCCATCGTCACGGTGAAAGCCAGACGCGAAGGCGTACCGTTGCGGCCGACTCGGTCCGGGGTGCTGGAGAACGCGCGCCAGGGTGGCTGGCTGGTGTTGCGTACGCTCAGCCTGCAGATCGCGGTCACCACGACGACCGTGCTGGCGACCAGCTTCGGCACCATCGCGATCGCAGCACACCAGATCACCAATGCGTTGTGGATGATGTTGGCGATGATGCTCGACGCGGTGGCGATCGCAGCCCAGGCCATCATCGGGCGCTACCTCGGCGCCGGCAATGTCACCGTCACTCGCCTGCTGACCAGACGGATGTTGTGGTGGGGTGTGGTCGCCGGGGTCGCTTTCGGCATCCTGGTCTGGCTGACCCATCCGGCGTATGCCGGCTTCTTCAGCCCCGACCCGGCCGTGCAGGAGTTGCTCGGCCGGGTGTTGCTGGTGGTCGCGGTGGTCACCCCGGTCAGTGCGGCGGTCTTCGTCCTCGACGGTGTCCTGATCGGGGCCGGCGATGCCCGCTACCTGGCCCTGGCCGGGATGATCGCCACCGGGACCTACCTCCTCCTGGCCTGGGCGGTGCATCATTTCGCCGGCGGGATGGGCCCATCGGGACTGGTGTGGCTGTGGATCGCCTACACCGGGTTCATGGTGGCCAGGCTGGTGACGCTGGGGGTGCGCGCGGTGGGTGATCGCTGGCTCCGCACGGGAGCGTGAACCCCTAGAGTCGGTCCATGACCGAACGCCGTCGTCCGAACATCATCATGGTCCTCACCGATGACCATGCCGCCCACGCAATCAGCGCCTACGGCTCACGGGTCAACCAGACCCCGCGCCTGGACGAGATCGGCGCACGCGGCAGACGGATGGACCGTTGCTATGTCACGAACTCGATCTGTACGCCAAGTCGGGCGTCGATCCTGACCGGCACCCATTCGCATGTCAACGGTGTCTTCACCTTGGCCACACCGATGTTGTCGAACCAACCGACTTTCGTGTCCCAGTTGAAGAAGGCCGGCTACGCCACCGCCATCTTCGGCAAGTGGCATCTCGGCGAAGGCCTCGGCCACAGTCCGGTCGACTTCGACAAGTGGGCGGTACTACCTGGACAGGGTGACTACCACGACCCGCAATTCCTCACCGAGGACGGACCGATCCAGGTGAGCGGCTATGCCACCGACATCATCACCGACATGGCCCTGGAGTGGGTGGAGAGCCTGCCCGCTGACCAGCCGTACTGCCTGTTGGTCCACCACAAGGCACCGCACCGTCCCTGGGAGCCCGACGAGAAGCACGCCGGGATGTATGCCGACGCCGAGATCCCGCTGCCGGAAACCTTCTTCGACGACTACGCGACCCGCAGCAGCGCAGCCCAGCGAGCGTTGATGCGAGTGGCTGACGACCTCACCGAACGAGACCTCAAGCAGACTCCCCCACCCGGTCTGGACCATGTCGAGTTGGCGAAGTGGAAGTATCGCCGCTATCTCGAGGACTACCTGGCCTGCGTGGCCTCGGTCGACGACAACGTCGGGCGACTGATCGACTGGCTGGACGAGCACGACCAGTACGACGACACGGTGCTGAGCTATGTGTCCGACCAGGGCTTCTTCCTCGGCGACCACGGCTGGTTCGACAAGCGGTTCATGTACGAGGAGTCACTGCGGATGCCCTTCCTGGTCAGCTGTCCGTCCCGGATCCCGGCCGCCTCGGAACCCGTACGCAAGATCGTCACCAATGTCGACTTCGCCAAGACCCTGTTGGAGGCTGCCGGGGTTGAGCCACATGAGCGGATGCAGGGTGAGAGTTTCTGGCCGCAGCTGACCGGCCAGGCCGATGACCCCGAGGAGGGCGAGGCGTACTACCGGTACTGGCAGAACGACGAGACTGAACACGCCACTCTGGCCCACTACGGGCTGAGGACCGAGCGCCACAAAATCATCTACTTCTACAACGACGGGTTGGGTCTGCCGGGCACCTCGACCAAGACCTTCCCGCCGGAGTGGGAGCTGTATGACCTCGAGGCCGATCCGCACGAGCTGGTCAACGTCTTCCACGATCCCCACTACGAAGAGGTACGCCAGGAGCTCATCGAGCGGCTGCGGCGCCACCAGGAGTCTTTCGGTGACAAGCCTCATCCCAACCAGCAGCCCGTCGCTGGCCACGTCTGAGAACAGCCCACACCGAGACCTACAGGCGACAGGCAAGATCAGTCAGGCCTTGACGAGCTCTGGCTCGATCAATATGGTTCCGATAATCACTCGCTTCGCACAAAGGAGTAGCAATGAGAGTCGGTCGCAGCTTCGTCGCCCTCGCAGCGGGTCTTCTAGCGGTGACACTGGCCAGCCAGCCCGCTTATGCTGATTCACCGCAGGACACACACCGGTCAGGAATCGACATCCTCCGCGACCCCCTGCCCGATCTAAAGCCCATGCCAGACGACATCGCCACCATCGTGGCAGCGGCACGGGACCTGACGGAGGAACTGTCAGAGAGCACGGCCTATCCGTACTACGACATTGACGAGGACGTTGTAGTCATCACGGCAACGACTCAGGCCGAAGCCTCATCGATCATTGCCAAGTTACCCGAAACCACCGACGCGGTCCCGACGAAGATCCGCATCGTGGATCGGCCACGGGCACTACTTGACGCTATTATGGACGAACTGATCGGCGCCCAGCCGGGCGGGCTCATGATCGTCGCCTCGTACCAGGATCCAGAGAACAACCGGGTTATCCTCGAGATGCCTCGCTACACCGACGCATACCTGGACTCACTTGCGGCACGCATCGATCCCAAGTCGATCGCCGTGCGCACAGTCCCGGATGAGCCCGAGGACCTCCTGCCAGCAGCTCGCAACAATGACACGTCTCCCTTCTGGGGTGGCGCAAGGCTCACTGTCGGGTGCACAACTGGCTTCCCGTGGAAGTCCGGATCAACCGAGATGATGCTCACTGCGGGCCACTGCTACCCAACTGGCAGCACCAGTGTTGCAACGCCGAGCCAAGCTATGGGAAAGGTGACGTCGGGCTCAAGAGAGAATTGGACGACAGGAGTCGGCACGCAATACCTGACGGGACAGTCCACCTATCGGGGAGACCTCGCTCTGATCGAGATGACAGGCAGCAGGTTGGCTGGATACTCCGTATACCGAGGGGGTCCAGGATCCAACTCCAGCGGCGGCTTGACTGGCATGTGGAGCCGTAGCCCCAACCTCGGCGACCAGTACTGCACCGGGGGGATGATGTCCGGCGAGCAGTGTGGCTGGTCAGTGAAGTGGAGTGCCGCCGGAAACTACACATACTCGGGTTCCGGCGAGATAGCCCGCCGTGTTTGGCGAGGCGAGAAGTATGGCCTGTGCATCATCGGCGGCGACTCTGGCGGGCCGGTCTACACGGTCGTAGGGTCGAACCAGATCCTCGCCAAGGGAATCATCAGCGGCGCCAAAGGCATCGGCGGAAGTGACAACAAGACGGTGTGGCCGGAAACCCCGTGTCGCAACATCTTCACCGACATCCGAGATGCAAACAGCGCATTCCCTGGAGGGCTGAAGTCGTGAGATGGCGCTTGGCTGCGTTGCTGACATGCCTTTGCTTGGCCCCAAGTCTCGCCAGCTGCAGCGGCGCACCAGATGCGTACATCGACTACTGGTCACCAGGAACGTCGGACACCATCATTGTCGTTACGGTGACTTCGTCCACACGTGACCGCCTTGACGGGCCAGTGGTCAAGGAGACGGCCACGGATGTGATCATTCAGATCAGGCTCCATCCCACAACCGGCAAATCATGCCCCACCATCACTCCCGTTGCGAATCGATTCTCGATCGTCTTGCGAGATCCTGTCGGCAATCGAAAGGTTCGCGGTCCGACCCAACCGAACGCGGCGGAGTTCATAGAATCGCCACCTCCTCTGGGCGGGCCGTAGCCGACTCAGTCCACCACCACCACCGTACGGTCAGCAGTCACCCCAGCGAGCTGGGGGGCGAGAGCCTCCCGTACGGCAGGGTCGAGCTGGACCGCGACGCACTCACCGCGGTAGCGGTCAGCGATGTCGTCGAGCGCCTCGCCGACTGTCCTCGCCGAGCCGAGCCGAGGTTCGTCAGCGGCACTGATCTGCAGGGCAACCCGTTCCCGGCCCAGAGCGGCGACGACTGGCGGCGCGTCAGCATCGGAGAAGACGATGAACCGTGCCGGACAATGCAGCTCACTCATGTATCCATGGTGGCCCCTCCCACAAGGTTCCGTTGCGAGAAGACACGATTGACACGTTCCACAGGCGTTTTTCGCAACGAATCCTCGGTGAGCGGTGGCTGGGCTGGGGGTGGGGGCTGGCTCACAGAAACGCCACAGGCCCGCCCGGAAGATCCGGACGGGCCTGTGGGCGAGGTGTGGTGAGGATTAGCCCTCAGCCACGACTCCGAGTGCGAAGTGGGCGGTGACGCCCTCATGCAGCTTCACGCCGACGGTGTGGGTGCCCACCGTCTTGATCGGCTTGCCGATCTCGATGTTGCGCTTGTCGACGCTCGGGCCGCCCGCCTTGCGGATGGCCGACGAGACCAGTGCGGGGGTGACCGCACCGAAGAGGGTGCCGTTCTCCCCGGACCGAACAGTCAGCTGAACGGTCAGGCCCTCGATCTGGTCGCGGACCTCCTTGGCGTGGTCGATGTCGCGGATCTCGCGGGCGTCGCGGCTGCGCTTGATGCCCTCGATCTGGGTTTCGCCGCCCTTGGTCCAGGCGATGGCGTAGCCCTGCGGCAAGAGGTAGTTGCGCCCGTAGCCGTCCTTGACCTCGACGATGTCACCGGCCAGGCCGAGCTTGGGAACCTCAGCAGTCAAGATGAGTTTCATGGAATTCTCCTGGGTCCTTCTTCTCAGCGTGCGGTCGACGCGTACGGGAGCAGCGCCATTTCACGGGCGTTCTTGATCGCCATGGCGACCTTGCGCTGGTCCTGGACCGACAGTCCGGTGACCCGACGGGCGCGGATCTTCCCACGCTCGGAGATGAACTTCCGCAGCAGGGTGACGTCCTTGTAGTTGACCTCCCCGATCCGGGTGGTCTTGGTCGGCGCGATCTTCTTCTTCGGCTTGCGATTGGGTGCAGCGGCCATTGTGGTGCTCCTTCCAGAAGCCCGACGTACGTCGGAATGTGCCTTGTGTGTGCTTGGTGTGTGTTCAGTTGTGGATCAGACCAAACCTGTCGGAACGGGCCGGTCAGAATGGGGGGTCGTCGTTCTGCGGGGTCGCCCAGGGATCGCTGCCTCCGCCGCGGTTGCCACCGCCACCGGAACCACCACCACCCCAAGGATCGTCGCCGCCACGGCTCTGACCGCCGCCGCCACCAGCGTTGTAGCCGCCACCACCACCGGAGTTGCCTCCGGAGTAGCTGCCGCCACCACCGCCGGTCGTCTTGGTGACCTTGGCCGTGGCATAACGCAGGGCCGGGCCGACCTCGTCCGCATCGAGCTCGATGACCGTGCGGCGCTCGCCTTCACGGGTCTCGTACGAGCGGGACTTGAGTCGTCCCTGGACGATGACGCGCATGCCCTTCTGCAAGGACTCGGCGACATTCTCGGCGGCCTGACGCCAGACCGAGCAGTTGAGGAACATGGCTTCGCCGTCGCGCCATTCGTTGGTCTGGCGGTCGAAGGTGCGGGGGGTCGAGGCGACGGTGAAGTTCGCCACGGCCGCACCACCTTGGGTGAAGCGCAGTTCGGGGTCGGCGGTCAGGTTGCCGACCACAGTGATGATTGTCTCGCCTGCCATGTCTGTCTCCCGGCGTGAGTGGGTTTACCTCGGGCAACCATCAAACCGCAGGGGTCTGACAGTTTCAGTCCGTGACGGTCCGGTGGCTCACTTGCCGGGACGCAGCACCTTGGTGCGGACGACCGACTCGTTGATGGACATCAGGCGTTCCATCTCCTTGACGGTCGCCGGCTCGCAGGTGATGTCGAGCACGGCGTAGATGCCTTCCGGCTTCTTGTTGATCTCGTAGGCGAACTTCCGACGGCCCCAGATGTCGACGTTGTCGACAGTCCCGCCTTCGTCAGTGATCGTCTTGAGGTGTCCATCGATCGTGGGCTGCACCTGACGGTCGTCGACGTCGGAATCCAGGATCACCATGACTTCGTACTTACGCATACGCAACTCCACCTCCTCTGGTCTGTATCGGCCACGGGACGGCCCCGTGGCAGGAGGGCGTACATGCTTTGGCCGACCATCGAAGTCAGCCAGCGAACCACTCTAACGGACCGGACCCGCCAGGCCAAAGCGCCCCGGCCGAACGGGCCCGATCGCTACGCACTGCTAGCGTCGACGGTTCGGAACAAGGTGATGACTCAAGTGAAAAACGAGGAGAACTGAACATGCGCGTTGCGATCATCGGTGCAGGGCCCAGCGGGATGGCCCAGCTCCGGGCCTTCGAAGCAGCACAGGCTCAGGGTGCCGAGGTCCCCGAGATCGTCTGCTTCGAGAAGCAGTCCGACTGGGGCGGCCAGTGGAACTACACCTGGATGACCGGATGCGACGCACACGGCGAACCGGTCCACTCCAGCATGTACCGCAACCTGTGGTCCAACGGGCCGAAGGAAGCCCTCGAGTTCGCTGACTACACCTTCGACGAGCACTTTGGTCGTCCCATCTCGTCCTACCCGCCGCGGCCGGTCCTGTGGGACTACATCAACGGACGTCTGGCGAACTCCGAGGTACGACGTCACGTCCGGTTCAACACCGTGGTCCGCTGGATCGACCGGGCCAGCGACGACACCTTCCTCGTGGTCAGCGAGGACCTGGTGCAGCGCCGGACCACCAGAGAGGTCTTCGACCATGTGATCGTGGCCTCGGGCCACTTCTGGTCGCCGAACCTGCCGACCATCGACGGCCTCGAGTCCTTCCCCGGTCAGGTCCTCCACGCCCACGACTTCCGGGGCGCGGAGTCGTACGACGGCCTCAAGGTCCTGCTGGTGGGCTCGAGCTACTCTGCCGAGGACATCGGCAGCCAAGCCTACAAGATGGGCGCCGCGCTGGTGACCGGCACCTACCGGACCAGCCCGATGGGCTACGACTGGCCCGACGGCTTCGACGAACGGCCCTTGGTGCAACGCTTTGTCGGCTCGACAGCACATTTCGCCGACGGGACGACCGACACCTACGACGTGATCATCCTGTGCACCGGCTATCTGCACAAGTACCCGTATCTGCCCTCGGAGCTGTCGCTGTCGGGCCCGAACTGTGTCTGGCCGCAGGGCCTGTACAAGGGTGTCGTGTGGCAGGACGATCCCGGGCTGTTCTACATCGGAGCCCAGGATCAGTGGTTCACCTTCAACATGTTCGATCTGCAGGCCTGGTATGTCCGCGACGTCATCATGGGACGGATCACCCTGCCCGACAACGCCGAGCGGCAGGCCGAGATCGACATGTGGGTGGCCCGTGCGGATGCGCTGACCAGCGCCGAGGAGGAGATCCGCTTCCAAGGTTCACATCTGCGCGACCTGATGGGCCGCACCGACTACCCCGAGTTCGACGTGGTGGCAGTGGAGGACATCTTCGTGGAGTGGAAGGACCACAAGAGCGCCGACATCATGGGCTACCGGGACCAGAGCTACCGCTCGGTGATGACCGGGACCATGGCCGTCCAGCACCACACGCCGTGGCTGACCGAGCTGGACGACAGCATGGAACGCTATCTGGACACCTCGATCGTCCGCGAGGACGCTCCGGTCGGCTAGGTTGAGACCGTGGGGGAACCGATTGTCCGAGAGAGCCTGGTGGACCAGGTCCGTGCCCGGATCCGCGACGAGATGCTGGCTGGCCGCATCGTGGCTGGCCAGCTCTACGGCGCCAACGGCATTGCCACCCAGCTGGGAGTGTCACGCACCCCCGTACGGGAGGCGCTGCTGCAGATGGCCGAGGCCGGTTTGGTGGAGTTCCACCCGAGCCGCGGATTCACCGTCATCCCGGTGTCGGTCGATGATGTCCGCGCCACTTTCCAGGTGCGACTCGCTCTCGAAGTGGCCGCCGCCGCCCGGGCCGCCACTGATGGTGGGGACCTGACCGCGCTGCGGACACATTTCACTGCGCTGACGACGGCCGCCACGGACGGCGACCATCTCGGTCTGATGGTCGCCGACCGCTTGTTCCATGACGAGATTCTCGCCCTGGCAGGAAACCCTCGCGCGGCCAAGGCCGTACGGGATGCGCGCGACTCGATCTTCGGTCGCGGTGTGTCGGTCGACAGTCCGAAGCAGTCATGGAGCTATTTGGTTGAGGAGCACCGTCAGATCCTCGAGCCGATCGAGGCCGGTGATCCTGCTGCCGCCGCCGAGGCGATGCGGCTCCACCTGAAGTCAACCGCCGAGGAATTGCTCGCGTTCCACGGGGACGGCACGGTCCCCGAAGGCTGGGACCAGGCCTGGGGTCACCTCACTCGCTGAACCAGATCTGTTCGGGCTTGGAGATGCCCTCACGGCCGTAGTA
>CAMDZW010000004.1 GCA_945911015.1 uncultured Propionibacteriaceae bacterium | reverse complement strand
GGGCCAGTGAGGCGCGCCCCATCGAGCTGGGTGGGTGGGCCTGGCTGAGCTGGCGACAGGTGATCCAAGGAGGCACCGCGGACGAGATCTCCGCTGCGGTCAGTGCGACACGGGCACTTCCCGTGGATGGATCGGTGGATGTGCCGGGATTCCTTGCTCAGCTGGAGAAACAGGGATTTCTGATCGCATCGAACGACTCGTCGGGTGAGGCGGAGCATCCCACTGAAGGACCGCGCGACGTACCCGCTCCACCAGAGAGGACCACCAGGGCCAGGTGACGGTGCGATCGAGGTCAAGGCGGACCAAGGGATGTGCTGGGTCGTCCTGCATCACCTCAAAACCGTGTTGGAGCCACCACTCCACCGGAGGGGCCTGACAGGTGGGCACCAGTCTGCTCCCGGTGCCGATCACAGCGTCAAGGCCCGAGCGCCTGGTCTGTGCCGCGACGGCCTGGAGCAGCTGGCGGCCGACACCATGCCCGCGCCACTGGGGATGCACCCAGACGAGCCCGATCCGCGTCGAGTCGACGTCGGTCGTCGGCGGACCGATCAAGGCTGCCCCAACGGCTGCTGAGGAGTGGCCCAGTCGGACCCCGCACCACCCGTAGTGGTCCTGGGCCTCGACTGCCCGCGCCAGGCGGTCGGACCCACCCGAACAGCCTTTGCACAGCGGCAGTTCATCGACGTCGGCCGGGGTCAGGAGCCGGATCCGTCGGGTGCTGCGATCGTGTGTGCTCATCTGGCGCGCCTCCTGACCACATCGTAGGCCGGTCAGGCAATGCGCTCCAGATCGGACAACGCCTGCGTCAGCGTGGCGGTGTGCACGTCCAGAGCGTCGGCCAGCACGCGGATGCGATGGCGCCAGTCAAGGGTGCGCGCTGCGGCTTGCCGGATCCGGAGACCGATGTCAGCCGGAGCGGCCCGGAGGTGGTCGGCAATCAGCTCCATCCCGGCCGTCACATCGTCGACGGGCACGTCGATGACGGACTCGGCCGGGATCAGGTTGACCGCCGCTTGGCTCCGCGGTGTCTGCCCGGCCACCATGCATCCGTGCGCCAGGGCATCGGTCCACCGTCCGGTGAGATAGTCCCGCGTCGGGTGGGTGTACGTCCCGGGCGCCGCTCGGTTGCTGAAAGCCAGCACCGCCCGAGCCTGCGCAAGGGCTCGGTGGACGGACCGATACTCGTCCTGCGCAGAATTGCCGAAGGCCGGACGCCCGCCATAGCGGAGGCCGCAACGACCGGCGTGGCCATCATTGGTGGTGTCGTCGTCCCAGGCGCCGGGTTGGCGCCCGATCCGCTGCAGGTCGATGCGGGTAGCCGTCGGTCGAGCACCCAGGACGTCGGCACCCCAGGGAAGGGTCTCCACCGCAACCTTGGTGACGGACCGCCACTGATCGAGCAGTTCCAGGTCGGTGATGAAGAGACGGTCGTACGGGGACAGCGACGACTTCGTGATGCGCGGGATCTCGTCGGTCCAGAAGGAATCGATGACCCAGCCGACAACCGAGTCGTAGCCGGTGTACGCGCCGGTGAGTTCGGGCAGCAGACCCAGCTGGCTCGGTCGGGATGCGATGACGACCAGGTGAGTCCCTCGCCGACGGAGCCGCGGTGCCATCCCCTTCAGCCGGGTGGTGGTGCTCAACCCACCCGGATCGGTGACTCGCTGCACCGGTGCTTCGAGGAGCTGGCCCGCGAGACCGACGAGATGATGGATCGGCCCCCAGCCACGGCCCTGGGAGACGATGGCCGCGATCTCGATCACGGCTGTTCCCACAGGTCACGTGGAAAGGCCTCGAGCAGCGGCGTCGGGTCCCAGATCGGGGGCGGCTCTCCACCCCACTGCTCCGCCGTGGTCACATCGGGCGCAATGCGGAAGCTGGTGCGTCCGGTCCCCAGGTAGTAGTCCTCGTACTTGAAGCGTGGTTCGTGTCCGGATCTGAGCAGCTGTGCGGGTCGGCCGAGAGCCTCCGCCAGGACGATGCCGTGCAGGGATGATGCGATGACCAGTTCGCTGGCCAGGATAGCCTCAATGATCGCGGCCAGGTCGAGGGTCGGTTCGACCAGCCGCGGATGGGTTCGATGGGCAGGGATGTCATTGAGGTTGGGAATCAGGACCGAACGGCCCGGTTCCGGCGATCGAGCCGTGTCGACCTGCAGCAGGTCAGCGACCAGCAGACCGGGGTCGCCATAGACGTCGGGCACGAGATGTCCCTTGCCTGCAAGGAAAGAACGAGTCAGCGGTCCTCGAACTGCACGGATGTCCAGCTGCTGGGCGTAGCTGGCTTCGAGAGCATGGCCGTTGACCCCGGCACCCCACACGACCTCATCCTCACCGGCAAAGTGCAGGATGGAGCCCACGGCCATCAGGCGGCGAGGTCGGACCGCCTGACCCAGACCCTCGATCCGGTGTCGGTCGCCGACGACGACGGGTCCCAACAGGTCGCCGAAGTTGTTGACCCGAGGGCCGCCGGGAAGATGACGTCCCAGCCGCATCAGTCGCACCGGACGCCCACGCCACGGCCGCCGAGGGTTCCATGTCGCGACCCGCACTCCCGCGACGGAGACCTCGTTGATCTGACTGTTCATCAGCGCTGATCCTATTCGAGGTGACCCTCGCTACAGCGATTTGGGACCGTGCATGGGATCGGGCAGAGTTGGTGCGTGGCGCGGACGACGGTTTCGGACATCCCCGGCGGTGTGAGAGTCAAGCAGGCTGCCGTCATCCTTCTCGGTCTGGTCCTCGCCGCGGCCATGGTGATGCTGGGTTGGTGGCAACTCGAGGTCTATCAGGAGTCCGGCGACCAGGCCTCGGCTGCTCGCCTGGCCGAGCCAGCCGTCGGGTTGGCCGATGTCGCTCCTGCCGGCGCTGAGGCGGGCGAGTACTACGGCCGCACCGTACGGATCACCGGCAATTATGATGTATCAAGACAGGTTCTGGTGCCAGATGTGGCCCGTCCGGGCACTTTCCGGGTGGTCACCGCCTTCATCGACAGCCGGGGTGATGCCGTCGCGGTCGTCCGCGGTGTTCACAGCGGAGATCCCGGGGACGTCCCAGCCCCGCCGTCGGGGACGGTCACCCAGGAGGGCATTCTGATGCCCTCCGAGGCCACCGATGAGACTCCGGTCGAGCCAGGACAGCTTTCCAGCGTTCGGCTGTCCGTCCTCGCCCAGCAATGGCCATGGCCTCTGGTGGCCGGATTCGTCACGTTGACAGCGGATGACACCACGCCAGGGCTCGCCTTCGAGGCCCCTGAACTGCCCCGCGAGGGCGGTGCACTCCGCAACGGCGCCTATGCCATCCAGTGGTGGGTCTTTGCTGCCTTTGCCGTGGGCCTTGGTCTGAAGATGGCCCGTGACTTCGGCCGCGAGGCCCAGCTCGAGTCCATCCGGCTCGAGGGTGCGACCGAGGGATCTGAAGAGAAAGTGAGCCACCCGTGAGTGACCCCGAACAGCCACGCCTGAGCAGCCGCGAACGGTTCGTATGGACCGCAGATGAGCTGAAATCTGTCGGCGGAGCTCTCAAACGCTACCGCTTCATGGCCTACCTGGTGGGCACCTTGTTGGTCGTGCTCGTGGTCATCGGCATGCCCCTCAAGTACATCTGGGACAACGGCACGGTCGTGACCTGGACCGGTGTGCCCCATGGCTGGCTCTATCTCATCCTGCTGATCACGGCCTTCGACCTCGGTCGCCGAGTCCGCTGGGGTTGGGGACGCCTGATCCTGATCATGTTGGCCGGGACGGTCCCCTTCTTGTCCTTCGTGGCAGAGCGATCCGCCTCCAAGGATGTGAAGACCAAGATGTCCGAGGCCACGATCGTGACCGAGGACGAGCTCAATGAGGCCAGCTGACGGTCGTTTCACGTGAAACGGTGACGGTGGCCCGCAGTCCGTTTCACGTGAAACGTCACTCTTCGACGTTCATGATCGCCAAGATGCGATCGAGATCGTCCTCAGAGGCGAACTGAATGGTCACTTTCCCGCCCCGCTTGCCGAGATCCACCTTCACTCGGGTCTCGAAGTGCTCGGACAGGCTTGCTGCCACTTCAGTGGCTCGCTCGGGGACCTCCTTCCGCGCACGCACCTTCGGTCCAGCATCTTCTTCACCCAACTCTCCGAGGGCGACCAGCTCTTCGACCGCACGAACCGACAAACCCTCGGCAACGATGCGTTGCGCCATACGCTCCTGCGCCGGAGCCTCATTGATGCCCAGCAGAGCACGTGCATGCCCGGCGCTCAGCACTCCGGCCGCCACGCGCCGCTGCACCGTCGGTGGCAGCCTCAACAACCGCAGAGTGTTCGAGATCTGTGGCCGCGACCGCTTGACCCGGCGCGACAGTTCTTCCTGTGTGCAGTCGAAGTCGTCCAGCATCTGTTGATAGGCCGCAGCCTCCTCGAGCGGGTTCAACTGGGCCCGGTGCAGATTCTCCAGGAGGGCATCTCGCAGCAGGTCATGTTCCTCAGTTTCCCGGACTATGGCCGGCATCGCCTCGAGCCCAGCGGCCTGAGCTGCCCGCCAACGACGCTCACCCATGACCAGTTCATAGCGGTCGTCACCCAGCGGACGCACCACCACCGGTTGGAGGATCCCAATCTCGCGTACCGATTCGACCAGCTCGGCCAGTAGGTCCTCATCAAAGACGGTCCTGGGCTGTTTGGGGTTCGGCGTGATGGCCGATGGCGGTAGCTCCAACAGTCGCGAACCCTCAGGCATCGGATACACCGACTCCCTGGTGGCCACATCGACAATGTGACTGCCCTCCCGCGGCACTGCGGGACGAGGCTCCCCGTCCGTGCGGGCAAAGAGCTCTCCGAGGCCACGTCCAAGTCCGGACGGTCGGTTGGTAGGGGTACGACGGGTTGTCACTTCACTCCTCGCTGGGCAATCTCGCTGGCGGCATCGACGTAACACTGGGCACCGACAGAATCGGGCTCATAGGTCAGAACGGTCTGACCATAGCTGGGGGCTTCGCTGATCCGCACCGACCGCGGGATGACCGCACGCAAGGTCTGCTCAGGGAAGTGGCGCCGCACCTCATCGGCGACCTGGGCAGCCAGACGGGTCCTGGCGTCGAACATGGTCAACAGCACAGTGCCGACCTCGAGGTCGTCGTTGAGCTCACCCTTGACCAGATTGATGGTGTTCATCAGCTGGGAGACGCCCTCGAGCGCGTAGTACTCACACTGGATCGGGATGAGGATTTCGTCGGCGGCGACCAGGGCGTTGACGGTGAGTAGCCCCAGGGATGGCGGGCAGTCAAGGATCACGTAGTCGATCGGAGATCCAGCATCGCCGGCCTCAGCAAGGAATTTGCCGATCGCCTTCTTCAGCCGTGACTCCCGCGCCACCCTCGACACCAACTGGACCTCGGCACCAGCCAGATTGACCGTTGCTGGAAGGACGGTCAGCGAGTCAGCTTCGGGGGAGGGGACCATGACCTGCGAAATCGGCGTCCCATCAAGGACGACCTCGTAGGTGCCGGGGATCTCGTCATGGTGCTCAACCCCTAATGCTGTCGAGGCGTTGCCCTGTGGGTCCAGATCGATGACCAGGACGTTGAGGCCACCCTGGGCCAGTCCGACGGCGAGATTGACCGCGGTCGTGGTCTTGCCGACACCACCCTTCTGGTTGGCGACGACGATGACCCGAGTCCCGTCGGTGGGGCTGGGGAGAAGAAGTTCGTCTTCGGTTTCACGTGAAACATCTGTGGGGGAGAGGTCTGCTCTCGCCGGAGTCGGTTCGCGCTTCACCTTGTCCTTCTTCGTCTTGCCCATACCGCCCCCATCTTCCTCTCCCGGGTCCACCGTTCCACGTGAAACATGCGGCCAGCCGAGATCGGGCGCAAACCTACGGGGGCCCGGCCAACCCAACGGAAGCGATCCGTCCACGCGACACCCTCACCTCGATGACTGTGTGACCGGACCAACCTACCGGACCCGGCCGACCCTCAGCCCAGTGCCCGTAGACGGACCACGATCGTCGGCTCGACATCTGGGCCCGCAGCCAGGAACTGCACCGAGGCAGCCAACCTCGACCGATCGATCATCTTCTGGTGTTCGGCAATCTCGGACTCCACCGAGCTGCCCTTGATCGCCACAATCTCTCCACCGGACGCCATCAACGGCAGACACCACTTGACCAGACGATCCAGTGGCGCCACGGCACGTGACGTCACCACGTCGTACCGGTGGTCCGGCCCCTTGAGATCTTCGGCTCGACTCCGCACCACGGTCACCTGGTCCGACAGTCCCAGTGTCGAGACAGCTTCGTTCAGGAAGATCGAGCGACGCAGCAACGGCTCGATCAACGTGACCGACAGGTCTGGTCGCGCCAAGGCCACCGGGATCCCGGGAAGACCGGCACCACTGCCAACATCGGCCACGGACAGACCTTCACCCATCACCGTCGACAGAGCCGCCGAGTTGATCAGATGACGACTCCACAGGCGGTCTGACTCACGCGGACCAAGGAGGCCACGAGTCAGGCCGTCGGTGGCCAACAGGGCGGCATAGCTGTCGGCCAACTCCTGGCGAGGACCAAACAGCGACGCACCCGCCAGGCGCGCCGCTGCTTCGGTTGCTGCTGAGTCAATCACTTCGCCGGAAGGACCACGACGCGACGGTTGGGCTCGGTGCCCTCCGACTCGCTGGTCAGTCCAGCCTCGGTGACGGCGTCGTGGACGATCTTGCGCTCGAACGGGTTCATCGGAGCCAGTCGCACCGCCTCTCCCGAGTCCTTCGCCTCCTGGATCGCGTCTGCCGCGAGTGCACGCAGAGCGGTGCGCCGCTTCTCCCGGAAGCCAGCCACATCAAGCATCAGTCGGGTCCGACCATCGGTCTCGGCCATGACGGCCAACCGCACCAGTTCCTGCAGCGCCTCAAGGACCTCCCCGTCCTTGCCCACCAGGATCTGTGAGTCGGTGACGATCGAGACCTGTGCCCGATCGTTTTCGATGAAGGTATCGATGTCGCCATCCAGGTCGGCGATGTCCAGCAGCTCCTCCAGGAAGTCAGCGGCAATCTCGGCCTCGTTCTCGAGCGGGCTGGTCACCTCGGCGGTCTCGCTGGCGCTATCGGCTGCCCCGGCCTCCGGCGCTCCGGCGGCCTGCACACCAACGTCGGGCACACCAGGGTCAGTCGCCTGAGGGGCCTCAGATGCTGGCACCTCGGTCTCTGGCACCTCGGTCTCTGGCACCTCGGTCTCTGGCACCTCGGTCGCTGCGGTCTCGTTCGATGTGGTCTCGGTCACAGTCTCTCCTGTGGAAGATGGGGGATCAGATCCCGGGTGAGCCGGCCGGGTCGCCGGAAATCCATGGGTCAGCGCTTCTTCTTGTTGCGCTGGGCGCGGCTCTGCCGCTGAGGTTGCTGTCGGGCCTGCTGTCGTTGCACACCTGGGGTGGCCTCATCGACGGTCACACCGGCCACGTCATCGGCGCCGGCCACTGCCCGGGAGTTCGCGGTGGCCCGCTGCTTGCCCCGGGGCGCATTCGGGTCGCGACCCTTGAGCAGCTGGCGTGCCTCCCACTCGGCATAGGCCGGAGTGCCCGGGGTGGGGTTGGTCTTGATGATCACGAATTGCTGTCCCGTGGTCCACAGGTTCGACGTCAGCCAGTAGACCAGCACACCGATCGGGAAGTTCACACCGCCCACGGCGAAAATCACCGGGAACAGGTAGAGCATCATCTTCTGCTGCTGCGCCATCGGGCCCTCGAGCGCCGAGGGCGGCATGTTCTTTCGGGTCAGCTGCAGCTGGGTGTAGAACATGGTCGCCGACATCGCGACGATCATCACCACGGTGATGATCGTCAGGCCGGTGAAACCGGTGAACGGGAGGAACTTGTCCGAGACCCGGACCTCGAAGAAGCTGCTGGGGAACAGGACGGATTCGCGCAGTGAGTCGACCAGCTCGGGTCGGTCCTCGAGGAACTTTCCGGTGGCGCGACCGGTCGCGGCGTTGTTGATCACCTGGAACAGGGTGATGAAGATCGGCATCTGCAACAGCAACGGCAGACAGGACGCCATCGGGTTGGCGTTGTTGTCCCGGTAGAGCTTCATGGTCTCGCGACCGAGCGCCTCACGGTCGTGGCCGTACTTCTTCTGCAGTTCGCGCACCTTGGGCTGCAGCGCCTGCATGTTGCGCGAGGACTGAATCTGTCTGACAAACAGCGGGATCAACGCAGCGCGGATCACCACCGTCAGGGACACGATCGACAGCACCCAGGTCCAGCCACCATTCTCGCCCAGCACCGGCGACCACAGGTGGTGGAACAGGACCAACAGGCCCGACACTGCCCAGTAGATGGGCCACATGATGGTGGCAAAGAAGCCGCTGATGCTGTCCCACACAGACATCGGCACGATCCCGAGGTCCAGGGGAAGGAGGGCAAGCATCGTCATGGTCACGTCCGTCTCAGATTCTTGTCAGTGGGCGGCATGGGAGTGCCGCTCCGCGGCCAACGAGGCCTCATGTTCAGCAGTACCGGGCACCGGGTCCCATCCGCCCTTGGCCCAGGGGTGGCAACGACCGAGGCGACGCAGGGCCAACCAGCTCCCCCGTACGGCACCATGGTGCTCCACCGCGCCCAGGGCATAGGCCGAACAGGTCGGCCAGTACTTGCACACGTCGCCGTACAGCGGGCTGATCAACAGTCGATAGGCCTTCAACAGGCCGATCAGGATGGTCTTCATGCGGCCAACCGCTTCTCAACGCGGCGCCAGGCCGAGTCCAGGTCAGCGGCCAGTTCGTCGCTGTGCGCAGCGGGTGGCAGTGCACGTACGACCCAGTCGACCCGGGAGTCAACAACGTCGAGGTCATCGCGTACGAGCCGGGCCCGTACGAGGGCTCGCAGCCTCCGCTTCACGCGGTTGCGGGCCACGGCATTGCCAATCGCCTTGGAAACCACAAAACCGACCCGGGTCGATGCCACCTGGTCCTCACCACTGTCGTGGGGACGGATACAGGCATGCACCACCACACTGGGGCGCCCGGCACGGACCCCACGCCGTACGACGTGGGTGAAGTCCGCGGAGCGGCGCAACCGGTGGGGGGCGCTGAGCACGACGGGTCGGGTCGGTGGATGGGACTCAGGCCGACACGACGGCGCGGCCCTTGCGGCGGCGCGCAGCCAGGATGGCGCGGCCAGCACGGGTCCGCATCCGCAGACGAAAACCGTGGGTACGGCTGCGGCGACGGTTGCTGGGCTGGAAGGTGCGCTTGCTCACTGTGAAATCTCCCGTTGACGTGCATGGACGCCTCAAAGCCCAACCAAAACAAGTCCAACGGGCACCAAGGCGCAGAGAAATGGCGCTGAGTAGGTACAGCGACTGCACAACGGTAGTCAGCCGAGCCGTTCTGGTCAAACCGTCAACCACTCATCGGGACACATCGGCAGAGATGTCCACTCGACACGCCGGGACCAGTCCAATTCATCTGCGGTACGGGTTGCGCTCGTCGTGACCCAACAGTAACGTCAGTCATCGACGCTGGCTGTGCACAGAGGTCCCCGGCCATCCACAGGATGGTTGCCACAGTCCGTACGGCCCGTCGTACCTGATGGGCCACTGGAATGTCCACACTCTGTGGATTGTCCTGTGGACAACTATGCTGTCCGAGCCGCGATTGACCGAATGGAGCATGTGTTGACCGAGACTGGGGAGCCCGATGACGAGCTCCGGGCCGCTTGGTCCCACGTGTTGCAGCAGACACCGAGCTCGCGCCGAGCCTGGGTCCGCGACGCACGGCCGCTTTCGCTGCACAACTCCACGATCCTGGTGGCCGTTCCCAACGAGTTCACCCGAGAACGCCTCGAGACCCGGATGCGGGCCGACGTCGAAGCACATCTGACCGAACACTTCTCCCGCAAGGTCCACCTGGCCGTCACCATCGATGCCGATCTCGAGTTCGATGCCTCCGAAGACGCGCTCTCCTCCGGTTCTGCCGTGTCACCGGCCACAGCCGACGGGCTGGTGCGCAATGACGCTGCCCCCTCGATCATGGCTGAGGAGGAATCGTTCAACTTCGGCAGCGAAGCCCGCGGCCTCCGCGAGCCCCGCGACCTCGGCGATGTCGGCCACCTCGGTCCTCCGCTGTCCCACGGCACTCCGCTGACTCCGGTCCGCAACACCGTCCCGCCGGTGGCCAACGGCAGCACGGGCTTCGTCGGCGGCGGGATGACCTCGGGGCGACAGGATCGGCTGAACCCGCGGTACTCCTTCGAGAACTTCGTCACCGCCCCATCCAACCGCTTCGCCCATGCGGCCGCCGTCGCCGTCGCCGAGGCGCCCGGGCGCTCGTACAACCCGTTGCTCATCTACGGGGACTCCGGTCTGGGCAAGACTCACCTGCTGCATGCGCTCGGTCACTATGTCCGCAGCTACTACGACCGGGTCGTGGTGCGGTACGTCTCGACCGAGGAACTCACCAACGACTTCATCAACGCCATTTCGGAGAACAAGACCGCGGCCTTCCGCAAGCACTACCGCGATGTCGACGTCCTGCTGATCGACGACATCCAGTTCCTGGAGTCGAAGATCCAGACCCAGGAGGAGTTCTTCCACACCTTCAACACCCTGCACAATGCGCAGAAGCAGATCGTGATGACCTCCGATCGACCTCCCCGGTTGCTTGAGGCACTCGAGCCGCGACTGCGGAGCCGATTCGAGTGGGGTCTGATCACCGATGTGCAGCCGCCCGACCTGGAGACCAGGATCGCCATCCTGCGCAAGAAGGCTTCACTGGAGCGGCTCACCGCACCGACCGATGTGCTGGAATTCATCGCGTCACGGATCCAGACCAACATCCGCGAGCTCGAGGGCGCCCTGATCCGCGTCGCCGCCTACGCCAGCCTGAACCGGTCCGAGGTGGACCTGGCGCTGGCCGAGTTCGTCCTCAAGGACCTCATCCCCGAAGGTGGCGAGGCCCAGATCACCAGCGGCCTGATCATGTCGCAGACCGCTGCCTACTTCGGGGTGACCGTCGACGACCTGTGCAGCCAGAACCGAACGCACATGTTGGCCACCGCTCGCCAGATCGCGATGTATCTGTGTCGCGAACTCACCGACCTGTCCCTGCCGAAGATCGGGCAACAGTTCGGCGGCCGGGACCACACCACCGTGATGCACGCCAACAAGAAGATCCGACAGATGCTCAGTGAACGCCGCAGCGTGTTCAACCAAGTCACCGAGCTCACCAACCGCATCAAGCACCAGGCCAAACAGGCCTGATTGGGGTCCCGGTCAGGCCGGCTCCCGCGTCCTGACTCGATTCCTCGCTACGCTGTACCGAACCGATCAAGAGGAATCACCATGAGTCAGCCGTACCCACCGAACGATCCCAACCAGCCGCCGGCAGCACCGAACCAGCCCAACTACGGGTATCCGAGCAGTTCGGGCTCGGCCGACAGCGGCTCCGGCTCGGGGTATGCACCGTCCAACTACTCGGAGTCAGCGTACGGGGGTCAGGCTGCGACGCCTGCCACTCAATCCACTCCCGCGCCGGCCCCGTCCTACGGATCCGCTTCGTACGGGTATGGCACAGCTCCGGTGGGGACACCGGTCCAGAAGAAGCCCACGATGGGCATCGTGGCGTTCGCCCTGACCGTGCTCGCCGCCATCCTGTACTGCATCTTCGCCGCCCGGGGTGCAGCCGTGACCGTCGACATGTTCAACCTCATCGGCACCGTCGACGTCGAGACCGCTGACCCAGAGATCATGTCCTCCACCGAGGCCCAGAACCTTGCCCTGGCGCTCAGCGCCTGGCTGATGGCCCAGGCCATCCCCGCGGTCATGGGCCTGGTCGGATTCATCCTCGGCATCGTGGCAGCCGCCCAGGCCAAGGGGCGTGTCTGGGGCATCCTGGCCATCGTCCTGGCGGTCATCGGGCCGATCGCTGGCTTCCTCGTCTACAGCGTCGGACTGGCCTCCATCGCCAACATGATGTGAGCCCGTCCGCCCTTGATCCGATCCGAAAACCGGGCCGCATCCCACGATGTGGCCCGGTTTTCGGCGTTCTCTGTGGTTCCCACAGGCTGTGGACAGAGCTGGGGACAACTGTGGACGAAGGGGCACTTCGATGGGGACAGCGTCACAGCGCCGCAGAGGGCTGCGCAGGTCATCCGCATCTTCCACCGATGTGATTTCATATCCGCCCACAAGCAGTCCCCAAGCCCAAACCTGCCCTGACTACGGCGAACAGCAGTTGTCCCCAGAGTCCACAGCTGTGATGACGATGATGACCTGACATCCATCGACCCCAACCTGTGGAAGTCAGAGCGCACCGCGATCGGTGGACAACTCGGTTCGGACCTGGTCGGAAATGACAACAAAGATTCCGCCCAGTGGCTCGGGTCAACCTCCGGTCGCTATGATCACCAGACCGGTCGACAAGTCCGGACCATCACCAGGAGGAACGACGTTGAAGATCCAACTCGCCCGCGACGTACTCGCCGATGCGGTCCAGTGGGCAGCTCGTACCCTCCCCAGTCGACCCAGCCATCCGGTGCTCAACGGCCTGCTGATCCGTGCTGACAACACCGGCGTCACCTTGTCGACCTTCGACTACGAGACCTCGGCGCGGATCGATGTCGAGGCGACGGTCAGCAACGAAGGTGAGGCGCTGGTCTCGGGCAAGCTGCTGGCTGACATCTCGCGCTCACTGCCCAACAAGCCGGTCCACCTGGACTCTGACGGCCAGAAGGTCGAGCTGACCTGTGGCTCGACCCGCTTCACCCTGCAGTGCCTGCCGATCGATGAGTACCCGAGCCTTCCACCGATGCCCGAAGAGACCGGCACCGTCGGCAGCTCTGCCTTCGCCGAAGCTGTGGCCCAGGTCGTCGTTGCTGCGGGCCGCGACGAACTGCTTCCGGTCTTCACCGGTGTCCGCGTCGAGATCGAGGGTGACACGCTGTCGCTGCTGGCCACCGACCGCTACCGGATGGCCCTGAAGGAAATCAACTGGAATCCGGGCAACCCGCAGATCAGCGCCAATGCTCTGGTCCCCGCGCGCGTCCTGTCCGACACCTCGAAGTCCATGGTCAGCGGCGACGCGGTCCACCTCAGCCTGTCTGCGGCCAGCTCCGGTGACGGCATGATCGGCTTCGAGGGCACCGGCCCCGGTGGAGTGCGGCACACCACGACCCGCCTGCTGGACGGGGAATTCCCCAAGGTCCGCCACATCATGAACCTGCAGGGTGTGCTCCACGTCCGGCTGTCGACCAATGACCTGATGGCCGCCGTACGGCGCATCTCGCTCGTGGCCGAGCGCAACACCTCGTTGCGCATGGTCTTCGAGGAGGGTTCGGTCATCCTGTCGGCCGCCACCGGCGACCAGGCACAGGGCACCGAGGCTCTGGAGGCAACCATCACCAATGTCACCGACCACGAGATTGTCGGTGCCAGCTTCAACCCGGTGTACCTCTCCGACGCGCTGAGTGCTTTCACCACCCCGTACGTCGACTTCGCCTTCACCGCGCCCGGCAAGCCCTGTCTGTTGATGGGTGTCCAGCAGCTCGACGGCGAACCGGAGCAGGACTACCGCCACGTCGTCATGCTGATGCGTGAACCCAGCTGATTCAGCACTCCCAGGACTGGCCGACAAATCCCAGCCTCGCCGAGGAAAGAACGAGCGCGAGATTTGTGAACGGCTAGAATAGTCGATCCTGCATCGCGCAAATTCCGGTGATGTTCGACTGAGCAAGGGAGCCCGTATGTCCGACAGGACGTTGAACCGTCGCACTCTGCTGTGGGGAACAGCTGCCGTGGGAACCGCGGCCGTTGGCGCTTGCCGGTCAGAGCCGGCTGATCCACCACCTGGAGGGGGTCGAGGCGATGTCGCCCTCCCTGACTACCTCGAGTTCTCCGAGGTCACACCAGACATCCCACCTGCCAATGAAAACTCAGTCCCCGGATTCCTGAAGTATCCGAATCCTCCGGTCGAGGTGGTGACAGCGCCACCAGGAGACGGGACGCCCCTCAAGGCGCTGACCACGGCTTCTGTCGGTGCGCCTCCGGCGATGAACAAGAACCAGTGGTGGCAGAACCTGAACACCCAGCTCGGTGCCGATCTCGAGCTGCAGTGGATCAAGGGGGATGACTACACCGCGAAGGTGCAGACCTTGGTGGCCGGCGGCGACATGCCCGAGATCATCCAAGTCCCGTCACTGCCACGCTTGGACCAGGTGTTGGAGACCAAGTTTGCCGACCTCACCCCTTTCTTGGCTGGTGGAGCGGTCCATGAGTATCCGTTCCTCGCGAACTTCCCGACCGAGGCTTGGGAGGAGACGGTCTTCAACGGAAAGATCTACGGGATTCCCCGGCCGTTGTTGCCGATTGGGGCGCGATTGGAGGCCAGGACCGACACCTTGGACGATCTGGGGATTGAGCTGATCCTGACCGACGGTGAGTCCTTCTTGGACCTGTGTCGGGAGATCACCGACCGCTCCGCGGACCGGTTCGCGATGGTTCAGCCGACCAACAGCTCGATCAAGACCATGTTCGGACTGCCCAACGGGTGGGAGCAGACCGAGCAGGGCCTTCGCAACGAGATCGAGTCCGAGATCTACCCCGACTACCTCGAGTTCGTCCGAGGCATGTGGGACGAGGGCCTGTTCCACCCCGACTCATTCCAAGATCCTCCGCTGGTACCGCTGTTCCAGAAGCCGTCCTTCGTGCTCTTCGAGGTCGGTGGTGCCGGATTCACTCGGGCCATGCCGCTCTACCGACCCGGTGCTCCGACGCTGACAGTGAAGCCGGTGGCCATGCCCAAGCTCGATGGTGGCGGCAACGCGCCAGTCCGGACCGGTTCAGCGGCCTCGGCTTGGCTGGGCATCAACAAGGACCTCACGCCGGATCGGATCAAGGTCGTGCTGGCGATGATGAACTACCTCGCCGCCCCGTTCGGCACCAAGGAGTACTTGGCGGTCCAGTACGGCAAGGAGGGCCGCAACTACACCTTGGACGGTGATGGCCAGCCGATTCCCGATCCCGAGGGGGCCGCGGAGATGTTCCCGGTGACCTTGTTCCCCGGAAGCCCGAACTTCATGTACTCCCCGGAGTACCCCGAGATCACCGAAGCTGAGTGCGCCTATGAGGCCGAGGTCGGCAACGAGGTCCGCCCCAACCCGGTCCGCGGGCTCTATTCCGACACCCAGACCGCGAAGGGTCAGCAACTTGCCAAACAGGTCAGCCAGGCGACCAGCGACATCATCCAGGGTCGCAAGGAGGTCAGCAGCTGGACCGATGTGGTGAAGCAATGGGTCAGCAAAGGTGGCGACGACATCCGGGAGGAGTACCAGGCCCAGCTCTGATCTCTGGTTCGCGTGACCCAGCGCCACCTGTGTAGCAAGATGAGGTGACAAGGACACACACGGAAGGTGGCAACTGCCATGGAACTGGGACTCATCGGACTGGGCAAGATGGGTGGCAACATGCGCGAGCGGCTCCGATCCGGTGGGCACACGGTGATCGGCTACGACACCAACCCCGAGATCTCCGACTCCACCTCTTTGGCAGACATGGTCGGTCAACTCGGCGACGGGACCAAGGTCGTGTGGATCATGGTGCCGGTCCAGGTGGTCGATCCGGTGATCGGTGAGCTGGCCGGGCTGCTCAGCGCGGGAGACATCGTCATCGACGGTGGCAACAGCCGCTGGTCAGAGGACAAGCGCCGCGCCGCTACGCTCGCCGAGTCGGGGGTCCACTTCATTGACTGCGGCGTCTCCGGAGGGGTCTGGGGCAAGGAAGCCGGCTATGCACTCATGGTCGGCGGACCGACAAAACAGGTCGAGCACTGCAAGCCGATCTTCGACACGCTCAAGCCCGAAGGTCCGTACGGGTATGTCCACGCCGGTGGCCACGGTGCGGGTCACTTCGCCAAGATGGTCCACAACGGCATCGAGTACGCCATCATGCAGGCCTATGCCGAGGGCTGGGAGCTCCTCGAGGCTGCTGACGAGATCACCCAGAACGTCCCCGAGATCTTCGAGTCTTGGCAGTCCGGCACGGTCATCCGCTCCTGGCTGCTCGAACTCGTCGTCCGTGCCCTCAAGGACGACCACGACCTGTCCGAGATCCGCGGCTATGCCAATGACTCCGGCGAGGGCCGGTGGACTGTTGAGGCAGCGATCGATCTGGCCGTCCCGGTCCCTGCGATTTCGTCAGCCCTGTTTGCCAGATTCACCTCACGTCAGGACGAGTCGCCGGCGATGAAGATGATCGCTGCCATGCGCAACCAGTTCGGCGGGCACGAGGTTGTCGCCGAGGAGTGACCGGTAGGCTCGGCCGGGTGTATGTCGACCATCTCCAGCTCGTCGACTTCCGCAACTATGAGCATGTCGAGCTGCCGCTGACCCCGGGTGTGACGATCTTTGTTGGCCAGAACGGGCAGGGCAAGACCAACCTGGTCGAAGCGGTCGACTACTTGGCCACGCTCGGCTCACACCGGGTGGCCAGTGACACCCCTCTCGTACGAGCAGGAGCGGAGCAGGCGATCATCCGAGGACGAGTGCGGGCCGGTTCCGAGGACGAGCGTGCGGTCATCATTGAGCTCGAGATCAACCCCGGTCGGGCCAACCGGGCCCAGTTGAACCGGTCTCCCGTGCCCAGGCCGCGCGAAATCCTGGGCCTGGTGCGCACGGTGTTGTTCGCCCCCGACGATCTGGCGATCGTCAAGGGGGATCCGGCCGGTCGACGCCGCTTCCTCGATGATCTGGTCGTCACCCGTTGGCCGCGGATGGCCGGAGTGCGGGGGGAGTACGACCGGGTGCTGCGACAGCGCAACACGTTGTTGAAGTCGCTCGCTGGACAGCGCCGGTCCCGGTCGAAGCAGCGGGACGACCCGTACGCCGAATCCACCCTCGAGGTGTGGGACGACCAACTGGCCAAGGTCGGCGCGGACCTGTTGCGGGCCCGGCTCGACACTCTGGCCGCCCTGATGCCGCACACCACGACGGCCTATGCCGAGATCGCCCCGGCCAACAACCAGACCCGCGCCGAATACCGTACGAGTCTGCCTGGTCTGTCCGAGATCACTGCGCCACCGTCGCGTGAGGAACTGGCCGACCGGATCCGCACTGCGCTCACCGAGGCCAGGACTGATGAGCTGACTCGCGGGGTGAGTCTGGTAGGGCCGCACCGTGATGATGTCGCGCTGTCCTTGGGTGAGCTGCCCGCCAAGGGTTATGCGAGCCATGGTGAGTCCTGGTCCTATGCGCTCGCGCTGAAGATTGGCGCCTTCCATCTGTTGCGCGCAGACGGCATCGAGCCGATCCTGATCCTCGACGACGTCTTCGCCGAGCTGGACACAGTCCGGCGCGAGCGGCTGGCGACCTCCATCGTGTCCGCCGAACAGCTCTTGGTCACCGCCGCGGTCGGTGCCGATGTGCCTGAGACGTTGGCTGGTACCACCTGGTACGTGACCGCCGGCTCGGTCAGCGAGACCACTACCTGATCGGTCCCATGGGGTCTTGGCACGATCCCGCCTTGGGGCGTGCCCGCGTCGGTCGCCGCGAACTCGCCCTGTTCCCTGACCCCGGCCTTCAACCATGCAGCGACGTGTCCCTTGGCAAGGAACCCGTTCAGCATGGTCATCAGAATCGCCTTCTCCGGTGAATCCAGATACAACCCGACCACATCCACGACCTCTCCGACGTGGTGACCCGCACGATCTCGGCGATCGTCTCATCAGGGATCGACGGTTTCCGCCTACGACTCGGCGCGACCACACCCCATCCGGTCAACCTGTCACGGGCAAACGCTGCCTGGCAGGATCGGGCTTCCGCCCAGCGTCGGCGCTCGCTGTTGGTCAGAGAAACTCTGAGAAGGGGACCTTGATCACCTGAACTTGGCCATCCCGTCCGAGCTTGCAGTTCACCGTCCCGGTGAGCGGGTTGACCGACCGGTGGATGCTGAAAGGCCCCATGTCTGGCTTGTAGTTGCGGCAGACATCTACCCCACGGAACCAGACCAGACCTGAGCACAGGACCAGGATGAGCGATCCGACGAACCCTGCGACCACCAGGGTCACCGTCATCTTCGCGTCAGGCGCCCACTTGGCGTTCGGGTCATCAGGTACGAAGAAGCGAGCCGCCACCCAGCAGGCCACGATCGCCACAACCAATACGGTTGGCACGAATCGCGGAAGCCTGACCCAATCCAGCATTGCCAAAACGCACGTTCCGGCAACAAGTACGAGAACCGATAACGAAGTCCATCGAATCAGGCGTCGGGACAATTCTCATATCCTTCGGCGTACACTCAATTGTAGCAAGTGCCATCGGCGCGAATCGGGAAAGTTGGTATCTTGATGAAGGAGATGTCTTCGAGGGAGCCGCTGAGGCCGAAGCACCATGATGCCTCATCCGAGATAACGCGTGCTTCGGCCTGCGGTGCGCCCGCGATCAGGGTGCTGACCAGCAGTGCAGAGACGGCGGCGACCAGCTTCTTTGCTATGCCTGGCATTAGACGAGCTTCCTAGTGGGGCATACGTACCGTTAGCCACGGTAACATGGGTTCCTTGCGCACCGCAAGGGTGCTGCGCGCGCAAGTCGAAGCATCACGTCAGCGGCAGTGGAGCAGTCCCTTCCGCTTCAACGTGTGGGCGCGAGACACCACGTGGTGTGGTTCCTGACGTGGTGAGTCGCATCCCCTCGAGTGCTCGCGTGACCTAACGTAGGTACGTACCTAACACTCGTCGGGCTGGGGCGAAGCCCCGTTAGCTGTAGTCACCACTTTGCCGCCCTCAGCACAGGCACATTCACGAACCCATCGGCTGAGAATGCGGCAGCAGCCCGTGGGTCCAGGCGAGCACCACGGCGTTGGTGCGGTCCCGGGCGCCGAGCTTGCCGATCGCGTGGCCGACATGGGTCCGCACGGTCTCGGTCCCGATCACCAGTTGCGCAGCGATCTCACCATTGGTGAGACCCTCGGCCACGAGCTCCAGCACCTCCAGTTCGCGGGCGGTCAGCGCAGGCCCGGACCACGCGACGACCGGCTGACGGGTGAGCAGTCCCCGCACCTGGTCGGGGAACACCAAGGTGTCACCAACGGCCACCATCCGTACGGCGTTGACCATCTGTTCGGCGGTGCTCCGCTTCACCAGGAATCCAGCCGCACCAACCTGAAGTGCGGCTCGTACGTGGTCGTCGTGGCCGAAGGTGGTGAGCACCAGAACCTTCGGCGGGTCGTCGAGCCGGAGCACGAGCTCGGTGGCTCGCAGCCCGTCAACACCGGGCATTCGGATGTCCATCAGCACCACGTCGGGGTGAGTACGGCGGACCAGGTCGACCGCACCGGCCCCGTCATCGGTCTCTCCGACGACCGCCAGGTCGTCCTCTCCGTCGAGAATCATCGCGATGCCCTGCCGGATCAGGGGTTCGTCGTCGACCAGTGCGACTCGGATCATCGCGCCTGACCCAACGGGAGAGTGGCTCGGATCTGCCATTGGTCCGCCTCCGGTCCGGCGGTCAGCGTTCCGTCCATCAGGCCGACCCGTTCTCGCAGGCCGAGGATGCCGTGCCCGGTGCGGTGGTGAGCTAGCCGGTTGCGAGCTCGTCCCTCCGCCACCGGATTGGTGACAGTGATGACCAGGTTGTCGGCCTCGAGGTCGAGCCCGAGGGTGACGGGCTGGCCGGGGGCATGGCGCTGGGCATTGGCCAGTGCCTCGGCCACGATGTCGGCGGCGGCTCCTGAGATCAGCCGGGGCAACTCGCCGGCCCGGTCGGTCTCGGTGATCGTCATGCCAGCTTCGCGGTGCCGCGCCAACAGGCCGGGCAGGTCGTCGAGAGTGGCGCGGTATCCGTCCAGCGCGCCGGACGGATCGCGGAGCAGGCCGAGCAGATGGTCGAGTTCGGCCTGGGCCTCGCGGGAGGTCTGCTCGATGACGTGCAGGGCGGCGACCGTACGGTCCGGGCGCTGTTCGATGACGCGGCGGGCGGCGGCAGACTGGATGCTGATGATTGACAGGGCGTGACCGATCCCGTCGTGGAGTTCGCGTGCCAACACCGTGTGACGACGTTCGGCGGCGAGCCGGGCCTGGACCACAGCGAGCCGGTCAGCGGCTGAGGGTCCCAGCAGCGACGGTGCGAGCCGGGCCGCGATCCAGCCGAGCGCGATCACCACCAGTGGGGCCTGGATGATCATGATGGCGCCAGCGACGAAGCTGAGCGGTGTGGGCCAGTCGAAACCAATCCGGTCCAGACTCTCGGATCGGCCGGTGAGTGACCAGATGATGGTGAGTACTCCGCCGGGCAGGACACCGATCACCGAGAATCCGGCGACCAGCCCGGTGATGGCGTGCACGGTCGTCCAGGTGGCGGTGCGCCACCACGGCCGCGGTACGCCGTCGGGCAGGCTGACCCGATCAGTCGGGATCGCGAGCATCGTGTGGGCCGCGGTCGACTCGATCTCGCCGACTCCGGGCAGCAGTGCGACCCCGAGCGTGACGATGAGCACCCCAGCCAGCGCAGTGACCGGGATGACCCCCGGCTCCGCAGTCGCACCGAGACTGCCGCCGAGGATCGCAGCGGCAACGCCGATCGCGGCGCCCAGCATCAGCCAGGCGCCGCGAGTCAGCACGGTTTGGATCACCGAGCCCATCCTGCCCGATCGGCAGCGACAGTGAGGCTCCCGACACCGGCTGGGTCACCGATCCCGGCGCGATGTCCGGCATAACCCCAGACGGCCAGAGCCAGCGCCGGACCCCACAACCAGACCGGCAGCACCCAGAAGTACACGCTGGGCACTCCACCGGGACCGAACAACGCAGCCCACGGCACGGCGGCAAGACAGAGCAGACCGGCGACGACCGAACCGGGGATGACCGCGGCAGCCGGCGGGACCACCCGGCCACCGAGGACCGGCATCCAACGCGGGAACCGCTCACCCCAGGGGCGGATCAGCCCGAGCGTCAGCACCGCGCCCATCCAGGCCCCGGCGGAAAGAGCCACACCCCAGGCCAGAACTCTCGAATCGCTGGCCTCGGGAGCGAAAAGTGGCCACGGAGTCAACCACGTCAACCGGTGAGCGGCGTACGGCACCGGACCCAGCGCGGCGATGACGGTGATCGGAACCCGAAACCGTACGACAATCGGCGTCAGCCGCCGCAGGGTCGTCGATGTCGCTGCCAGTCGTAGCGTGCAGCTCACCCACAGTGCCGTGGTCGCGAGCAGGACGAGCTGGCCGACGATCATGGTGAGCTGCATCCGCAGTGACGCGAACACGATGCCGAGTGCTCCGGTCCACGCCGTGCGGCCCAGGACGACCACGACAGCGACCAGGATCGCAGCGACCGCCAGCGGCAGCCGTGCCCGGGGTGCCCGTACGGCCGCGACGATGCCGCCCACCACCGCGACCGGCGGTAGGGCGAGGGCGACCACGTAGCCGGCCAACGACAATCCGCTCATGCTGGACAGGCCAGCCAGCAGGGCGAGGGTGATCGGGACAGCGGCGATCCGCAGTCCCGGTCCGGATGCCTCGGGTCGTACGGCTGCGGCGGCCGCGACGAGGGTGGCGACCAGGACGACGAGCGTGAGGCCAACGGTGAACGGGGTCAGGGCGAGCACGTGCCGTACGAGAGAGAGATCCTCGTTGACATACGGATTCAGCCACGGGACGAGCAGCCAGACCAGACCGACGACCAGACTGGCCGCCGAGCCGATTGCGGTGCCCACCCGCAGCGGGCGGGGGATGGTGGAAGTGATCATGTCGACCACTGTCGCCGTCGGTGACGGTGGGCAGATCCCCCGACTGGGGGATCTTTGCCCGCGACTCCTCACCCGTCCTCGCGCCTCCTCGGCGAGCACTCGCGGGCCAGATCAGTCCTGTGGATCGGGCCCCCAGCGGGTGGCGGCGCGCTCAGCCAGACCGCTCCGTGCAGCGGTCGAGGGGCTGGCAATCCTCAGGCCCCGGTCGACCGGCAGCACCACACCGGTGATCGCGGCGGCCCGCTCCGAGCCCAGGAAGTGCACGGCCTCGGCGACATCCTCGGCGGTGATGGTGTACGGCAGCGGGTATTCCGGTGTGGGGTTGACGGGTCGTCGGACCGGCACCACACCTGGTGCGACCGCATTGCAGCGGATCCCACTGGCGCCGTAGTCGATCGCGATCGAGCGAACCAGGGCCTCCATCGCCGCTTTCGACGAGGCATATGCCGCCAACCACGGCGCAGGCCGCTGGGCATTCACACTCGAGACTGCGACGATCGCCGAGCCCGGATGCAGGTGGGGCAGGACAGCACTGGCCACGTGGAACAGCACATCCGGCGCGCTCTGGTACGCACCGTACCACTGGTCGTCGTTGGTCCGATGGACGACCTGGACCGGCTGACGGGCGCTGGCGACCACCACGACGCCGATGGTGCCAACGGTGTCGAGCGCCGTCGCGACCAGTTCCTGTGCGCCGTCCCGGGTGGAGCAGTCGGCCACCAGGTCCGCGGTCAGGGACGGATCGTCGGCCGGGACCAGCGATGCGCCGACCACGGCCCTCCCGTCAGCGACGAAGCGTGCCGTGATCGCTCGGCCGATCGGGGTCGATGCGCCGATCAGCAGGACACCGGGGCTGGCGCTGGTCATTGTTGGTTTCCCTTCGGGGCGGCGAATCGTCGCACGGCATCTTCGTCCACGTCGATCCCGAGACCGGGCCCGTCAGGCAGGGTGTAGGAGGAGGGCGTCATCGGCACCGGCTCCTGCAGGATGTGGGCGCCGACCTCGGTGGACTTGGCCTGATACTCGAAGATCGCGAAGGTTTCGACGGCGGCGGCGACCTGCAGTCCGGCGGCGAGGACGATCCCCAGCCCGGTCGAGTGATGGGGAGCCACTGGGACATGGCGGGCTGCGGCGACCTCGGCGATGGCGAGGGCCTCGGTGATGCCCGTACGGCCGACATCGGGTTGGGCGATGGCCATGGCCCTGGCATCGAGCCATTGGGTGAACTCGTAGCGGTTGCGCAGCGCTTCGCCCACGGCCACCGGCAGTGGGCTGCGGGCAGCGAGTTCGGCATGCCCGGCCAGGTCCTCCACCTCCAGCGGTGCCTCGAGGAACCACACGCCCCGCTCCGCGAGACCCGACGCGAGGGCCAAGGCGTCGTGCATCCCGTACACCCAGTGGGCATCGAGCGCGATCCGCAGCTGAGGGGCCGCCGCCTGGATGGCATCCACCGTGGCCAGGTCCGAGGCGACCCCGTGGCCGAGGTGGAGCTTCACCGTACCGACTCCGCGGTCGGCCCACTGCCGGGCCAGGGTTGCGCGTTCGGCGTCGGTGGCGCCCGGCAGTCCGGACAGATAGGTGGGCATCGTACGGCGGAAGGCGCCCCCGACGAGGTCGGCGATCGAGCGACCGGCAAGTCGTCCAGCCAAATCCCACAGGGCGATGTCGACCGCGGCCAGGGCATCGGCCTGGTGGCCGACCAGGTGACCACGTTCGCGCATGAGGTTGCGCAGGATGGTCCATGCGGGTCGGGGTGCGGTGGCATCCAGTCCGACCAACGTCGGCGCGAGAAGTCTCGCCACAATGGCGGCGGGGACCTCCGGCCCGACCGGGGCGAGGCATTCGCCCCAGCCGACGGTGCCGTCGGTGGCTTCGACCCGGACGAGGAGGGACTCGAAGTAGGGCGAGTAGAGACTGCGCCAGGGCGGATTGACGGTGTATCCGCTGCTGCCCGCGGCCGCCTGCTGGTAGGACTCGCCGGCGTCGACCTTGAGGACGAAGGTGTCCACCGCAGTGATCTGCATGGCAGCATCCAACCACATTTGCGACGTTACCAACCCGTTAAGTGGATCAATCATCCATATCGCGCATGTCTGTTGTACGCTCGAGCGGTCGGACCTAGTGAAAGTTCATGGAGGTGTTCGAAGATGAGCAAGTTCAATCGGCGGGCGGTACTGGGCGCGGGGCTCGGTGTCGGAGCCGCAGCAGCGCTCAGCGGCTGCAATCTGATCGGCGGCAAAGAGGAAGAGCCTGCGCCACGGTCGTCCGGGAGCGGGGGATCCTCCGGCGGCTCGGTCACCATCGGCATCGTGCCGGACCCGGCCGGTGCCTCGCAGTGGTATGCCGCCCAGTTCAAGTCCTTCACCGAGCAGACCGGCATCACGGTCAAGGTGATCGAGTACCCGTCGGCCCAGATCCGCAATGCCCTCGAGCTCGCCTACCAAAGTGGCGACGCCCCTGACGTGGTGCGCGCCCAGGGCACGGCAGCTGTCCAGGCCTTCGACTCACGTGGTTGGCTGGCCGACCTGACCGAGTATGCCGACCAGGATGTGATCGATCGCCTCGGTGGCGCGGATGCCATGAACCCTCAGACCTCCGGTCTGCACTTCGGCGGCAAGCTGTTGTCGCTGCCGCTGGTCTCGCGCAAATGGGTCAACGGGCCGCTGATGTACAACACCGACATCTTCTCCAAGGTCGGCCTGGATGCACCGCCGGCCACCTGGAGTGAGTTCGAGCAGTTCGCCCGCGACATCACCGAGGCGGGCAAGGGAGATTTCTACGGATTCTCCCCGGGCTCGGACACCGCCGGCGAGTACAAGTGGCTCCAGGCACAGGCCAGCCCGAACTCGATCCAGCGCTACAACCTCAACCTGATCACCGGAGAGGCGGCCGAGGCCGACGAGCAGAATGTTGCTGCCGTCGAGCTCTACCGCACGCTGCATGCCGACAAGATCTTCGAGCCCGGCTGGGAGTCGTGGGAAGGCACCCGGATCGCGCAGGAGTTCGCCAAGGGCAAGCTCGGCATGGCGATGGTGGGCAACTGGTTGGTCGGCGAGTCGGTCAAGCTCAACCCGGCGATCGAGGAACACATCGGCATCGCCGACATCCCGGTCCCCGACTCCGGCCGAGCCGGCTACTTCGCTCAGGCGCCGTTCCAGCCGATCTGGTCGATGTCGGCCGACGCGAAGGACAAGGACGCGTCGTGGGAACTGATGAAGTTCATGATCTCCGACGAGTTCCAGCGCGGCTACTTCGAGGAGTTCCGCAGCTTCACCGCCGTCGAGTCAGCCTGGCAGCAGGCCGACCAGACCGACATCGAAAAAGCCCAATCGGCCGTGCTGGACAACCAGTTGGCCGCGCCGGATCTGCGATTGGGCAATGAGGCGCAGTACGAGATCATCACCGCTCTCACCGCAGAGCAGGCCATCAACGATGCCGATGGCGCACCTCAGGCCATCACTCGCAACCAGGACTTCCGGCCGATGGCCGAAGCTCGCGACAAGATGCGGGAGGAGCTCATCGACAAGACCATCGACGATCTCAACGACAAGGGCATCAAGGCGTCCCGCGATGACTTGGTCTTTGCCGACTGGGATCCGATGACGGACTGGACCCCAGCCTGATGAGCGCTACCCCGCGGCAGAAGGGTCTTGGGAGCCGCATCCTCGCCCACCGCTGGAACTACCTGTTCCTGGTGCCGATGCTGGTGCTCTTCGCCATGTTCACACTGTGGCCCATGGCGGCCAGTTGGTACTACGCCTTCTTCAACTGGGATGGTGTGGCCTCGCCCACCGACTGGGTCGGCTGGCAGAACTTCATCAGTGTGGCGACGAATCCAGTGTTCTGGAACTCCTTCAAGAACTCGTTCCTGTTCTCGCTGGTTGCCCTGTTCATCCAGATGCCGTTGAGCCTGCTCTTCGCCATCTTGTTGAACAACCCCAAGCTGCGGGGCCGCAACCTCTTCCGGTTGTTCCTCTTTGTCCCGGTGGTCACGACCACCGCGGTCATCGGCATCGTTTTTGCCATCATCCTCGACGCCAGCGGGGGCACTGCCAACGAGTTCCTCTCGATGGTCGGCATCCGCCCGATCAACTTCCTGGGCTCGGAGGTCACCGCGCTGCCGACGCTGATGGTGATCGAGACCTGGAAGGGTTTCGGCACCACCCTCATCTACTGGTTGGCCGCATTGCAGACTGTGCCGCAGGACCTCTACGAGGCCGCTCGGGTCGACGGCGCGAACGGATTCCGACAGCTGCTTCATGTCACCATCCCGGTGATCGTGCCGATCGCCATCGTCATCCTGGTGTTGACCTTCCAAACCAGTTTGAATCCGTTCGACCTGGTCCAAGCCACCACCAGAGGTGGGCCGAACCTGTCCACCGACGTGACCGCGACGTTCATCTATCGCTACGCCTTCGACCCCGGTGAGGAAGGATTGCTGGCTCCCCGCATGGGTTACGCCAGCGCAGCCGGTGTGATCTTCGGCGTGGCGACCCTGGTGCTCACCCTGCTGCAGGCACCGCTGCTCAAGTTCGGAAAGGCAGGCCGATGAGTACCTTCACCGCCGACCAGGCCGCCCGGAACAAACGATCTGGACCGCCGCCGAACACGATGCCGCTGATGCGACGGCTGGCCTACAGCAAGGTCAACCTGTGGCTGATCTTCCTCATCCCGTTCAGCGTGGTGTGGATGTTTCCCTTCCTCTGGATGATCTCGGCCGCGTTCAAGTCGCAGTCGGAAATGTTCCTCGGTGGCATCGGGCTGATCCCCAAAGAGCCGACCGTGGAGAACTTCGCTCGAGCGTGGACCACGGCCCGATTCGGCGAGTACACGCTGAACACGATCACCTTCTCGGTCACCACGGTGATCATCGTGGTGCTCGTCTCGGCGACGGCCGGATATGCCCTGGGACGAGGCAGGATGCCGGGCAAGGTGATCCTGGTCGGTCTGCTGATCGCCACCATGTTCATCCCCCACGGCTACACCATCATCCCGGTCTTCCAGCTGGTCAATGCGCTTGGCCTGGGCAACGGTCTGCTGGGTGCGGTGCTGGCCACGGCCGGTCCGGCCCACGTGGTCCAGATCATGCTCTTCATGGGCTACTTCTCCGGCCTTCCCAATGAACTCGGCGAAGCAGCCACCATCGACGGCGCCGGCTATCTCCGTACGTTCTGGAGCATCTACCTGCCCCTGTCGAAGCCGATCATGGGCACCGTGGCTCTGTTCCAGTTCATCGGTGCGTGGAATGCTTTCATGGTGCCGCTGGTCTTCACCCTGGGCCGACCGGATCTGCGTACCCTCGGTGTGGGGATGTACGGCTTCTACGGGCAGTACACCGCCGACTGGACCGGACTCGCCGCCGGCGCCTGCATCAGCATCATTCCGATCGTGATTGTCTTCCTGTTCCTCCAGAAGTCCTTTGTCGAAGGGATCGCCGGTGCCGTCAAGTTCTGATTCGCCGACCACGATTGTTGACCTGCAGGCCTTCGCCGTCAGGTTCCCCAAGGACGAGGTCGAGCGGGCGACCGCAGAGCCGGGTCCGAAGCCGTACACGGTCTCGAACCGTCTGACCATCTATCCGGCGCAGGCCGAGACGCTGATGGTGCGACTCGAGTCCGCCGACGGCACCGTCGGCTGGGGTGAGGCGCTGGTCCCGGTCGGCCATCGTGCCGTACGGGAACTGGTCACCGATCTGCTCGTCCCGGCCGTCGTCGGTCAGGACGCTGCACAGCTCGGTGCGCTGCACGCCAAGTTGGTCGCCTCGATGCGGGAACGGGGCCACATCTACGGACACCAGGCCGATGCGGTCACCGCTGTCGACATCGCCCTGTACGACCTGGTCGGACGTCACCACGGGGTGCCGATCGCGACCCTGCTCGGCGGCGCTGCCCGTACCGTCCTGCCCACCTACTGGACCGGGCTGGGGGGTGGTGGAGACAACGCCGAGGTGGCCCGTGGGCTGTGGGACCAGGGGTGGCGGCGGTTCAAGGTGCATGCCACCCAGGACCGTCGCACGGCCGTTGCGGCCTTCGAGCGGGTCAAGACGGCCCTGCCTGATGCCGAGGTCGCCCTCGACGTGCACGGCACCTTCACTGTTGCCGATGCGGTCCGGGCGGGGCGGGTGCTCGACGAACTCGACTGTTGGTTCCTCGAGTCGGCGCTGGACCCGGAGGACTATCGCGGGATGGCCCAGATCACCGCCTCGATCAGCACGCCGGTGGCAGCCGGTGAGGCGATGCGGCACCGCTCGGAGGTGATGACCGCGATCGAGGTGAGGGCCCTGCGGCGCTTGCAACCCGACATCGGGCGCACCGGGCTGACCGAGGGCCGCGCCATCTGCACCCTGGCCGAAACTGTGCGCATGCCGGTCCTGCCGCACCACAGCGCCGCGCTCGGGGTAGCGTTGGTGGCCGGTCTGCATGTGTCGGCAGCGGCACCCACTCTTGAAGCCTTCGAGTTTTCCGAGGCAGCTGCGAGAATGTCGTCGGTGCTGCTGACTGAACCATTGACGTACGAGCCGGGCAGCATGGCACTGCCAAGTGGCCCCGGGCTCGGTGTGGACATCGACGAAGACGCCGTACGGTACTGGTCACGATGAACAATTCGAAGTCGGCTGCCGCCGACGGGACCACCAGGACGGGGAAGGACATGCCAGTGAGCACCGCCAGTTCGGCCAGGACGGCACGAGAGGCGAGTGGCACCCAGAGTGTCGACCGTGCCCTGACCCTGTTGGCCTACTTCACCCCCGAGGATCCTGAGCGCCGGATCTCGGAGCTGGTGGCGGCCTCGGGACTCGGCCAGTCGACGGTCTCCCGGCTCGTCGGTGCGCTGGAGAACATCGGACTCCTCGTCGCGGATCCGCGGTCCGGGCTGTACCGGATCGGCCCACGCGCGGTCGAGCTGAGTGCGCTGGCCCTGAACCAGAACGATGTCTTCCGGGCGGGCCGCCAACACGCGCAGAACCTGTGCAGCGAGCTCGGACTCGGCATCAACCTGGCCGAACGCAGTGGTGACCGGCTCTTCTACCTGGCCCACTTCGACGGCGTCCACGCGCCACGCAACTACACGATGGTGGGCCCCGGCGGTCCGCTGCACGCGACCGCCCTGGGCAAGGCGCTGATGGTCGGCATGTCGGATGCAGCCATCGAGGAACTGCTCGGCCATGACCTGCCGGCCTTCACCCCCCGCACCCACACCACGGTGTCCGAGGTGATCGCCGAGGTCGAGGCGGCGCGCACGCGAGGCTATGCGACCGAGTTCGAGGAGCTCGCCTTCTCCCGTGCCTGTCTGGCGGCGCCGATCTGGGACCGGTCCGGACAGGTCGTCGCCGGGATCTCGGTCTCCGGTCCGTTGTCGGCCACCGATCTGGAGAACCGGGAACGCGAACTGGCCCTGAAGGTGATCGAGGCCGCCGCGCACATCTCGACTGCTCTGGGACACACCGGGATCAACCAGCGTCCTGCTTGAGCTGTTCGGACTCGATGGTCCGCCGGGCATGACGGCTGACCAGGACCATCGGTAGGCCCGGCACCACGAACGGCAGGGCGAACGGCGCCCACAGCCACCCGGCGACACCGACGACCGCTAGGCCGAGTGCCAGCACCAGGGTGGCCCCCGTCCGACGCCAGGCCAGGGTGAGCGTCACCCGTACGAGATCGGAGCGCAGATCTGTGGTCCCGATCAGGGCTGGCGGGAGCCAGCAGATCGTGACCAGCCACCACAGGCCGATCACCACCAGAGGCAGACTCAGCGGATTGGTCAGTCCGATCCACTGCGCCCAGAAGACGATCGGGACCAGGGTCAGCCAGGCAAAACCCAACGGGAGTTGGGACCTGAGCAACCACCGCCGCCAACTCGACCAGAACGTGCGCCACGGACGGATCGGTTCATCCGGGTCCGGGTCGGTCCAGCCGAGAGCGACCGCGTGGGCGGCCACCGTCGCCGGCGCAAGCCCGGCCACCACCAGCCCGGCGAGGGTGCCGATCAGCCACATCCCGGTCAGGGCGACGATCCGGGGCGGCCAGATCGCCAGGTCGTAGAGCTTGTGCAGCCGCTCACCCGGCGTGCTCACGGCACCATCACCCGAGGGGATCCAGGCCCAGCAGTCCGCTGGAGGTCAGGACCCGGTCAAAGGTGCGACGTGAATGAGCATCCAGGGCCGAGACCGGGGACCGCACCGCGGCGCTGGCGATGACGCCACGTCGGACCAGGACTTCTTTGTGTACGGCGTGGGCGATGCCGGGCTGCAGGCCGAACCGGATCAGGGGCAGCAGGCGGTTGAAGCCGGCGTGGGCGTCGTCGTGACGCCCGGCGTGCCAGTCGGCCAGGATCACGGCCAGGGCATCGGAGAACTCACAGGCTGGCATCGTGCCGACCGCGCCACCCTCGTACTCCTCCAGGACAAAGAGCGCATTCTGGCCGCCGAGGATCACCAGGTCATCGGTGGCGGCGTGGATCGCTGCCACCTTCGGCGAGGTCGGCTGGGTCTCGATCTTGACCGACACGACCCCGGGCAGGGCGCCCAGCTCGACCAGCTGGGGGGTGGACATGGGCACCCCGGTCGCGGCCGAGGCCTCCTGGATCATCAACGGAACACCGGTCCGGTCCGCGACGGTGCCGTAGAAGTCGGCGAAGTGGCCACCCGGAAGCTTGGACAGGAAGGGTGGCAGCACCATCAACTGGTCGGCTCCGTCGGCCACAGCGGCCTCACCCTGCTCGACCGCGGTGGCGGTGCTGGTGGCATTGACCCCCGCGACCAGAGGCACCTCGTCACCGGCGACCTCGCGGAGGGTCCGCACGATCGTGCTGCGTTCTGCGGCGGTCAGTGAGAAACCTTCGCTGGCCATCCCGTGGACGGCGAGCCCGTCGACTCCGCAGGCCAGCTCGAACTCGACCAGTCGGCGCAAGGAGGCCACGTCCAGCGAACCGTCGGTGTCGAAAGGTGTGGCGAGGATCGGGATCAGGCCGGTGGCACCGTGCTCGGTGCTGAAGGCCAGATTTCGGCTCGAATTCATTGCGATCTCCTTGTCGCGAGTCCCAGTGGGTTTAGTCTAGATGTTCCATCCACGATGTGGAATTTATGTGCAGGAAGGTGGGACGGTGTCGGAACACTACGACGTTGTTGTGATCGGAGGAGGCGCCGCAGGGTGCCCGGCCGCCATCCAGTCTGCGCGGCTCGGAGCGCGCACCCTGCTGGTGGAGAAGAACGGTGCGCTGGGCGGCACGACCACGGTCGCCGGCGTCTTCACCGTCGGTCTCTTCCATGCCTGGGGCCGACAGGTGATTGCCGGGATCGGCTGGGAGGCTGTCTCCCGGTCGATGGAGCTCGCCGGGACCCCGATGCCGGACTTCACCGACTGGGAGCAGCCCCACTGGAAGCTCGCGGTCCGGGTCACCCCAGTGATCCATGCCGCGGTCCTGGACCAGATGGTGCTCGATTCCGGGGCCGAGATGCACCTGCACACCATGGTGGGTGCGGTCGGCCGTGCCGGATCGGGCTGGGAGGTGACCCTGTGCGGCAAGGAAGGACTCTCGACCGTCACCGCCGGCGCCATCGTCGATGCCAGCGGTGATGCCAATGTCGTCGGCCAACTCGGCCTGCCCCGCCGGACCGTGGACGACCTGCAGCCGGGGACGCTGATCGTCCGGCTCGGCGGATATGCCATGGAGGATCTGGATCGGGCCGCACTGGACGTGGCCTATCGAGCGGCGGTGGCCAGAGGCCAGTTGAGCCCGGCCGACTTCAGCTCGGCGGAGAAGAATGTCTGGCAGTTCCTGACCAATCGCGGTCAGAATGCGATGCACGTCCCCGGGATCCGCGCCGGGACCAGCATCGAGCGGACCGCCGCCGAGGTGGCCGCACGAGCGACATTGCTGCGGATCTTCTCCTTCCTGAAAGCCCAACCAGGGTTGGAAGAGCTGGTCGTCGAAGGGTGGTCGGTCGAGTGCGGCATCCGTGAAACCTGGACCATTGAGGGCGAAGTCACCGTCACTGTCGATGACTACACCTCGGGCCGGGTGTGGCCCGACGTGGTGTGTCACAGCTACTTCCCGATCGACCTCCACACCGCAGAGGCGGCGGACACGCAGTTTGCGCCCCTGTCGTACGGCGTGGTTCCGACATTGCCCTTGCGGGCTCTGGTCCCGGCCGGTGAGGACCGGTTGCTGGTGGCCGGGCGCACCCTGTCATCGGATCGTCTGGCCAACTCCGCAGCTCGGGTCCAGGCCAGCAGCATGGCCATGGGCCAGGGTGCGGGAGCCGCGGCGGCCCTGGCCGTGCAGGGTGACATTTCCGTGAGGGATCTGGATGTGGCGCAGGTGCAGATGACGCTGCGCGACCACGGGGCGATCGTCCCGGGCTGAATCAGTCTGCTCCCGGGCCGCGGTCAGGCACCCGGGATCGGCTGGAGACTCGACCCCTGGGTGATCGTGATGGGGAAGAGATGCTGGAAATCGGTGCGCGGAGTGTCCGGATCGGCCGTCAGGAGATCGAGGAGCAGCTCGAGGGCACGGCGTCCCATGTCGATCCGCGGCATCGTGAAGTGGGTCAGGTTGATGCCGGCCAGTGGCCGGATGGGTTCGTGCAGCAGGACCACCGACAGGTCCGGACCGACCGTGCGACCGTCTCGGACCCACAGCCGGATGAAGGTCTCGGCATCGCGCGCCTCGTCGAAGAGGACGCAGGTCGCACCGCTCGCGTCGATCCGCTCCGTCACCGTACGGGCAGAGGCCCGGTCCAGTCGTTCGTGACTCACCACAGATCCAGAGATCCCTTGGAGGAATCCGATGTGACGGTCCCGGGTCGACTCCGCCGGTGACCCGCAGGAGGCGTAGAGCAGGGTGCGGTGGCCGGCTTCGAGGACCAGCTCAGTCATCTCGCGGGTGGCACGTATGTAGTCCGCGCCCACCTGGGCGATCGGGCCGTGGATGTCATCGCGCCGGCCCACAGAGACAAACGGGAATGAGATGCGATTCAGTTCAGCCAGGTCCTCGGGATGGATGTCGCGCCCGAGCAGCACGCAACCGTCGACCCGCTGCAGTTGGTCGGCCCCCAGCTGGCGACGTCGACCGTCGACGTGGGCGCTGGTGAACAGCAACAGGTCCACCTGGGCCGCCTCGGCCGCGCGCTCCAGACCGGTCAGGAACGGGTGGAAGAAGTCCGCGGCGACACTGGGGAAGACCGACTCGTAGGTGAAGACGCCGACGATCCGGCCCCGGTCGATCCGCTTCGCCCGCTGGTGCAGATAGCCGGAGGTGTGCAGTGCCGCCACCACTCGATCGATGGTCTCGGGCGCGACCCGGCCGGTCGCGGCATCGTTGAGCACCAGCGAGACGGTCGACTGACTCGTCCCGGCCAGTGCGGCCACCTCGGCCTGGGTCACTCGTGCCATTGCACACCTCCGTCATGATTATGACTGGCCTCCGTTGACCGCCCCACAACGGGCTGGCAGCCTACGGACACCGACACATCAGGAGGCCAGCGACGTGCTGCCGACACGGCATCTCAGCGGGTTTGAGGACTACCGCTACTTCACCTATCCGCATCTCAACGGCTTCATCTCCCGTGACGGTGCGGACAGCGCGATCGTGGTGGGACAGGTCGATCCAGCGGCAGCGCAGACCACCCTGCTCGAGATCGATCTGGCGACGTCGACCGAGCGGTCTTTGGGCACCTTCCAGCATCGGCACGACGAGAAGAACATCTTCGTCTGGTGGGATGTCGACGTCGCTGGCACCACCCTGGTCTCGGCCACCAACGCTGGGGTGTACCTGGTCGACCTCACCGCCGCTGTTCCTGTCCCCGAGCTGATCTTCACTCCACCACCGCGTCGCGGTATCTCGGCAGTGGTCAGCCTGCACCCGGCCAGCGACCGTTGTCTGGTTTCCCACTACCCGTTCGGGCTGCTGTACGGACCGACGACCCTGCTCGAGATCGACCTTGCCACCAAGGAAACTCGCGAGGTGTTGACCTCGGAGACGATGCTGGCCCACTTCCAGTACTGCGAGGCCGACCCTGCGTGGATCGGCTTCTCCAACCAGTCTCGTCTCACCCACAACTATGGTCCGGCCCATCGCGCCTGGGTCCATCACCCAGAGCATGCCCCGTACGGCAGGTTGTTGTGGGACCAGCAGACCCCGACCGGCCCGGTCTCTGCCACCCATGAGGTGTGGGCCTTCCACGACGTCAGCTGTGTGCTTGTCGCGCCCCATGACGCGGCTGCGCCATGGAACCGCCGTACGGGCACTGCGGGTCTGTACCAGGTCTGGGCCGACGGCCGTCCGGCGCGACTGATCCGCGAGTCGACCGCCTACAACCATTGCAGCATTGACAGAACCGGCACCTGGGCCGTGGTGGACTGTGGCCCGTACGAGGTCGCCACCGCCACCACCGAGGACGTGGATTCTGGCCGGGTGAGCCTCAGCAGCGGTCACGGCCGGATCGAGCTGATCCCGATGGCTGGCGGTGAACCAATCCAGGTGAGCGACGTCGGATTCGGCTCGGTCCACCCCCGCCACCCCCATCCCAACTTCTCACCCACCGGCCGCACGCTGGCCTGGACCGACACCAACCCCGACACCGATCGGACCCGCGTGGGTCTGGCCGACCTGACGAATCTGGAGAACCTGCGGTGAAGACCGAACTGTTGATCATCGGCGGCGGCCTGGGCGGCGTGGCAGCGGCCTTGGCAGCCTGCGAGCGCGGATTGCGGGTGGTGCTGACCGAGGAGTACGCCTGGCTCGGTGGTCAGCTGACCTCCCAGGCGGTGCCGCCGGACGAGAGCCCGTGGGTCGAGATGTTCGGCATCACCGCCAGCTACCGCAAGCTCCGTGATGGCATCCGCGCCTACTATCGCGAACACTATCCGCTGACCCCGCAGGCCAGGGCCAAGGTCGATCTCAACCCCGGTGCGGGCTGGGTCTCCAAGCTCTGCCACGAGCCACGTGTCGCGTTGGCGGTCATCGAGTCGATGCTCGCACCGTGGCGCAGCACCGGGCGCCTGCAAATCCTGCAGCCGTGGATCCCGGTGGCCGCCCAGGTGAGTGACGACCAGATCGAGGCGATCACCGTACGGGATGTGCACAGCGGCTACGAGCAGACGATCGAGGCCGACTGGGTGATCGACGCCACCGAGACCGGTGAACTGCTGCCGTTGACCGGCACCGAGTATGTGACCGGCTTCGAGTCGCAGGCCGAGACCGGCGAGCCCAGCGCACCCGCAGTGGCCGATCCGATGAACATGCAGGCGGTCAGCTACTGCTTCGCGATCGACCACGTCGACGGCAACCACACCATCGACCGACCCGAACGGTACGACCACTGGCGTTCGGTTCACCCCGACTTCTGGGGTGCGCCGTTGGTGAGCTTCACCGCACCGAATCCGCGGACCCTTGAAGCCATGCCGCGGGTGTTCGATCCCAACCCCGGAGACGATGCACTGGCGGTGAACGCCGACCAGAGCCGCAATGCCGGTGACGCGAACCTGTGGGTCTTCCGACGCATCCTGGCCCGGGACCAGTTCACTCCCGGCAGCTACGACAGTGACATCTGCTTGGTGAACTGGCCCTCGATCGACTACTTCGAGGAGCCCGTCATCGACGTACCGGCCGACCTGCGCGACGCTCGGCTGGCCGATGCCAAGCAACTCAGCCTGTCGATGCTGTACTGGATGCAGACCGAAGCGCCCCGGCCTGATGGCGGCACCGGTTTTCCCGGCTTGCGGTTACGAGCCGATGTGGTCGGGTCGAGCGACGGGCTGGCGCAGGCTCCCTACTACCGGGAAAGTCGCCGGATCCGCGCGCTCACCACGATCCTGGAGCAGGATGTGTCCCATGCCGTACGGGGAGACGCTGGCGCCCGCAGCTGGGACGACAGCATCGGGGTAGGCATGTACCGTATCGATCTGCATCCCTCGACCGGTGGCGACAACTACATCGACGTTGCCAGCTGCCCCTTCCAGATCCCCTTGGGGGCGCTGATCCCGGTCCGGCTGCGCAATCTTCTCCCAGCCTGCAAGAACATCGGCACCACCCACATCACCAACGGCTGCTACCGGCTCCATCCGGTCGAGTGGAACATCGGTGAGGTCGCCGGTCACCTGGCCGCCACCTGTGCTGCCGAGGGCCTCGCACCCCAACAGCTCCATGCCTCAGCTGAGCGGACCGCTGACTTCCAGCGGACTGTGGAGGGCGCCGGCATCCCGCTTGCCTGGCCGGTTGTGGCTCCCTACTGAGGAAATCGGTCGAGACTCTGGGGGCAGTCAACGCTGCCCTCGCACGTACGGGGTTGGACTCGGTGACTGCGGTGGTCCCGGGTGCCCCACTGAGGGCGTCCCGCATCTTGCTCAGGACTGCGCAGGTTTCTTACCCAACAGACATGAATGAAACGATCCACGCCGTCCGATGGGTCGGAATCCTTCGCCGGCTGGGTCCTCGATGGCATCGGCGGCCCGGATCAGCGCCAGGTGGCTGAACGCCTGCGGAAAGTTGCCGACGTGGCGACGATGAGCGGCATCGTGCTCCTCGGCGAACAGCCCGAGCTCGCCAGCGCCGTCGACGATCCGGTCCATCAGCTGCACGGCATCGTCGTGGCGGCCGGACCGCGCATACTGCTCGACCAGCCAGAACGCACAGGCCAGGAAGGGGTGTTCCTCCCCGGGAAGCCCGTCCTTGCCGGCCCGGGTGCGGTACCGCGCGGGAAGCCCGTACGGGTCCACCAGATCGGACTCGATCCGGGCGACCGTGCCGAGCATGCGTGGATCGTCGAAGGTCAGATAGCCGGTGTGCGGGAGCTGCAGCAGGGAGGCATCGACCTCGTCGTCGTCATAGCTCTGGCGAAAGCTTCCGGTGCTCGGGTTGAAGCTCTGGTGCTCGATCTCGTCGGCCAGCCGGGCGCGGATCGTGCGCCAGCGTTCCACCGGGCCGGGCAGCCCGAACTCCTCGACGGCTTGGATGCCACGGTCGAAGCCTGCCCAAGTCATCACCCGCGAATGGGTGAAATAGCGTGCTGCACCCCGCATCTCCCACAATCCCTGGTCCTTGAGGTCGAGTCGTTTCTCGGCATAGCTCAACAGCTGCACCTGCAACGGCCACGAGACGTCGTCGTCGGCCACGTCCTGGGCGCGCAGATCCGACAGTGCGATCATCACTTCACCGACCACATCGGCCTGGAACTGGCTCACCGCACCGTTGCCGATCCGCACCGGCCGTGACTCGGCGTAGCCCGAGTACTGCGGCAGCTCACGCTCGGCCAGATGCCGCTCGCCGGCAATCCCGTACATGATCTGCAGGTCGTCGGGGTCTCCGGCGACCGCTCGCAACAGCCAGTCCCGCCAATGGGCTGCGCCCGCAGTCAGTCCGTGACGCACCATCACCTGCAGGGTGAGCGCCGAGTCCCGCAGCCAGCAGAACCGGTAGTCCCAGTTCCTCACCCCGCCGAAGGATTCCGGCAGTGAGGTGGTCGGTGCCGCCACGATCCCGCCGGTGTCCTGGTTGGTCAGCGCCCGCAGCACCAGCATTGACCGTTGCACCAGGCCTCATATCGGCCCGGTCGGGTCGAGGGGCCGCGTGGATCCACCTGGCCACACCAGTCCTGCCAATGACGGCGGGTCTCGGTGAGCGCGCGGTCCGCATCGGGCGGCTCGGGCACCGGCCGGTAGGAGGGATGCCAAGTCAGCGCCCAGGTCGCTGACTGCCCGGTCCGCAGCCGATGGGTGCCGACATGGCGATGTCCGGCCGCCACCAGCGAGGGTCCGCTCAGGACCAGTGCATCCGGCCCGCCGATCAGCGACAACACTGACGCGCCACCGGCGGTGGTGACGCGTCGTACCCACGGCGTCGTCGTCCCGTAGTCGAAGCGGACCACGAACTCCTGTTCGATGACCACCTCACCGTCGAGACACTCCACGGTCCGCACCAGATCCGCTTGGTCACCCGAGATCGGCATGAAATCGGTGACTCTCATCCGTCCCGTCGGGGTGAGCCAGTCCGTGCGGAGCACAAAGCTCTGGTCCTCGTACGATCGCGCCACCACCTCCCCGTCACGGGCTCTGAGTGACCACCGGCTGCCGTCGGGGTCCCCGAGCAGGTGGCTGAACACCGCCGGCGAGTCGAATCGCGGCAGGCACAGCCAGTCGATGCTGCCCTCGCGAGACACCAAGGGCCCGGTCCGCAGATCAGCCAACAGGGCGTGATCGCCGATGGGAACTGTGGACGCCGCAGCGGTCATTGCTCCATCACAACACGTTGTGCCAAGTCCAGCTGTCCTCGGCACCGCCCCTGGTGGCAGGATCACACCATGGCCAGTCACGTCGGACCGGGGGACATCGGCGCATCGGACCCGAGCCGCCGAGGGCGCCGGCGGTGGGAGATCCAGGACCTTGGCCCCGCCGTCACCTCGGTCAATGTTCGGGCAGCCGGATTCGGACACCTGCCCGACGGCACTCAGATCGTCTATGCACTGTCCGGCGGCGCACCGGCAGCCTTCTCCGTGGCGGAGCTGATCACCGGAAAGCGACTGTTCAGCAAGGAGATCCTCGGTTCCTCCGTTGCCAGCTGGGCCTTGCAGGCTCCTGATGGCGACATCTACTTCTCGGTGCGCCAGCCGACCCCGGCTGCGCTGTATCGATTCGACACCGCCACGATGCGGCTGCACCACATCGAGGACCGGGTGGCCGGCGCCTCGTCGCTGCACCGCGGCATCGCCGATCAGCAGGGCCGGATCTGGTTCGGCACCCATCCCTCTCCCGCCCTGGTCTGCTATGACCCGCGCACCGAGAGCTTCCGGCAGACTCCTCCGCTGGTCGACGACGCCAGCTGTGTCTTCGCTGTCGGGACCGTCGATGACCAGATCTGGGTCGGCACCGGACCGGTGGCCCATCTGTTCAGCGTGGACCCGGAAACCCTGGCCAGCAAGGAACTCCATCCGCCGCCTCATGTCATGGACGGCACCGAGTGGTTCGTGTCGATCGACCAACGCAACGCCGACGTGCTCGTCCGGCTGTCGCCACGGGGCGCCTATGACACCGCGATCTTCCACACCCGGGACCAGACCTGGGACGAGCAGATCATCCCCGGCACCCACGGTGATGCTCCGACACCGGTCGCCGCCGACGGCACCACCTATCTGCTCGGCGAGGACGATCGCCTGATCGGCTACCACACCCACGGTCGCGGCACCCGGACCGCACCGATGGCGCGACCGACGCCGCCGACGATCGTGCCGAATGCGGTCAACACCTACGGCCTCGGTCTGGTGCGGGTGCCGGAACTTGGCCTGCCCGGACAGTCGGTGGCCGGCATCACCACCGACGGTGATCTCTGGTTCGCCGACATCGGCACCGGACAGTCCCGGGTCGTCCCCGCCGACATCCATCCCACCGCCGCCACCGTGCAGGCTGTCGGGACCGCGCCGGACGGCCATGTCCATGTCGGTGCCTTCATGTCCAGCGGTGCCTACGTACGGATCGATCAGCACACCACCGAACGACATCCCCTCCGCGGGCCCCGGCAGAGTGATGTCATCACCAGTCACGGCAGCCCGGACCCTCGGCTGGTGATCACCTCCTGTCCCGGGCCGCGGATCCACTTCGGCGACCATCGTCGGCCCTGGGAGTGGGAACGCAACCCACGGGCCGTCCTCGACGAACACCCCGACATCCATTACCAGGAACGGATCGTCGCCGTCACCAGTGCCGCAGCGCTCGTCGTCTTCGGTACGGTCGCCGCTCACGGTCGCAATGACGGTGGGCTGGGAGTGCTGGATCCCCGTTCGGGGGCGTGTGTCCTGCACCGCGACGTGGCCGCCGGGCAGAGCGTTGTGAGTCTGGTCCACCGTGACGGCATCATTCACGCGACGACATCGATCCATGGCGGGGTCGGATCGCGGCCGGTCACCGCCCATGCCCAGCTGTTCGCCTGGGACCTGGCCGAGCAGACCGTCCGGTGGCGGATCCCGATCGAGGCCGATCATGCCGGGGGACTGCTGTGGACCGACCACGGACTGATCGGCTCGACCTCGGCGGGCGAACTGTTCGTCGTCGATGCCGAGCGAGGCCGGATCACCCGTACGGTGCGTCTGGTCCCCGAGCCGGTCCCGGCCGCGATCCACCCCCATGCGGCGCGGACCATCGACCGTGGGCGCGACGGCTTCGTGGTGTCCCAGGCCAACTGTGTGGTCCAGGTTGATCCGGGCCTCACCACGAGCACCCTCATCGCCCGCGGGATTGAGCAGATTGCCGAGGCCGGGAATGGTCGCATCTTCGGCTTTGACGAGACCAATGTCCACACTCTCACCATTACGGACGACATGTAAACACTGATTCAGTGGTCCTCAATATGGTTGGGGTCACGTCTGGGTACCGATGGTGTTCGGACCGCGATGGGGAGACCGTGAGTCCTTGACCGGCGCCGACACCGCTCCTACGGTCACGCTCACCTCAAGTCGATGACCGATCTCGGAGTAGAACCATGGAAGCTTTGATCTCACGTCGCGCCATGTTGACGACCACTGCGGCAGGCGCTGCCGTCCTTGCCGGATGTGCCCCGGACCAGCCCGGTTCCGGCAACGGCGGTGGTGGTGGCGGAGGCGGTGCCGGGGCAGGATCTGGCGGCGATGTCGCACCCCGGCACATCCCGTGGGAAGGGGTCGAGCCGGAGTTTCCCGCCGGCGACGGCATCCCTGCCGGTTACACCCGGATCCCCGATGAGCTCGGGACCACCGGGGTCGTGCCGTTGCCCGCGATCGACCCGGTCTCGATGCTGATCCAGGGCAGTCCGCCCGCGGTCGGATTCGCCGAGAACGCGTACTACAAGCAACTCTCGGCGGACACCGGGACCGACTTCAACGTCACCTATGGCGGCTACAGCGAGTACGTCAGCAAGTTCCAGACGTTGGTGGCCAGTGATGACCTGCCCGATGTGGTGATGTCAACCAACGTCCCCCAGTTCCCCGATCTGCTCCGCGCCAAGTTCACTGATCTCACCGAGTTCCTCGGCGGCGACGCGGTTGAAGAATTCCCTGCTCTGGCGAGCATTTCTCCCGGCTGCTGGAAGGTCCCGGTGGTCGACGGGCAGCTGTGGGGTGTGTCGAAGTCCCGTCCCGCGGCCGAGGGCAAGCTGTTGCTCGCCCGTGGTGATCTGCTCGCCGAGCGAGGCATCGACCCGGACGTCTCGTTGTCCAATGTCGATGACCTGATGAGTCTGTTCACCGAACTCACCGATCGTGGCGACCGGCGCTTCGCGATCGGGCAGGACCCCCGGTCCTGGCTGATGCCGCTGCTGCTCGAGATCTTCGGTGCCCCCAACGGCTGGCGGGTCACCGACGGCGCCTTCACCCACCAGTACGAGTCGCCCGAGATGGCGGCCGCTCTGGAGCAGGCCACCAAGATCTGGGAGGCCGAGGTCATGCACCCCGAGGCGTTCTCCCACCCCGAGGCCCTGACCTGGCTCGAGGCCGGCACCACTTCGTTGGTGATCGACGGCGTCGCAGGCTGGACGAACTACGTCCGCAAATATGCCGACTGGGACGTCCGCGGCATCGTCGCACCCAAGGCCCAGGGTGGTGGCCCGGCGATCAAGCACCTGACCGATGCCGCCTATCCCTCGTTCTGTGCGATCCGCAAGCAGGACTCGCCCGATCGGGTCCGCGAGATCCTCAATGTCATCAACCACATCGCGTCCCCGTTCGGCACCAAGGAATGGCTGTCGGTCAACTACGGCATCGAAGGTGAGCACTACACGATGGTGGACGGTGCACCGGAGGTCACCGATCAGCGCCAGCAGGAGTTCTTCAAGATCGACTACCTGGGCTCGCAGGCGGATGCCCAGCTGTTCATCCCCGGCGACACCGAAATGGTGCGACGCCAGCACGAGTTCCTCTCGGCGGTGATGCCCACGGGTGAGGCTGACGCGGCTGACGGCCTCTACTCCGACACCTTCGACTCCAAGGGACCCATCCAGCAGCGCAAGGTCTCCGATGCGATCGGCGAGATCATCCAGGGGCGCAAACCGATGTCCGACTGGGAGGGCGTGGTTGCCGAGTGGCGCTCGACGGTCGGTGACAAGGCGCGCGGTGAGTACGAGGAGGCCTACGCCGCCCAGAACTGATCGCCCACGCAGGCCCAGGGATCGGTTGGTACCGTCTGGGCCATGAGCTCGCCCGCCCCCGATCCCGATCCGGCGCCGGTCGACGGCCCGCCTCCGGTGAGCCGTCGCGGTGCGCTGGTCGGGTTGGGTGTGGTCGGGCTCGGAGTCGTCGTCACCGCGACGTTGCTGCGGGGACGGGGCGACGCTCAGGACGGTCCGTTGACCCTGCCGTCGGGCAGCCGCTTCGAGATCGTCACGACGACCGGTGCGGTGAGCATCACCGGCGGCAGCGGTGCGGCGGAGGGGCGGTGGTCGGCCGGCCCGGAACCACAGGTCGACACCGAGGGCGACCTGGTCCGGATCATGGCCGGCGAGAGCGAGCTGATGCTCTATCTTCCGGTGCTCGAGACCCTGTCGGTGAGCACCTCCAGCGCAGACGTGACCATTGACCGTACGGTGGTGGGTGACGTCTCAGCCACCACCGAAACCGGGGATGTACGCATGCGACTCGAACCGATGCCCACCTCGGTGAGTGTGGCCACAGACTCGGGCCATGTCGCGATCACGCTGCCGGGGCAGGGATTTCGGTATCAGATCGACACCGACTCCGGTGCCACTGAGGTGCCTGCCGACAGCGGCGAGGTCCCGGTCACGGTGACGACCGGGTCCGGCGACATCAGCATCGACGAGTTCCAACGGTGAGGACCCCATGACCCAGCCACCTTCGCAGGACCGCCATCAGGAGGATGAGTTTCCGCTCTACCAGCCAGCTCCTGATCCGAATGCACCCAGCGACAACCCGGCACCGTACGAACCCTTCCACCAGCCACCGGTGCCGCCGCAATCCGAGCAGCCCCGTCGGTCCGTGGGGCGTCGCAACCTGATCATCGGCGCCGGCGCTGCGGTTGCCTTTGTCGGATTCGCCCGATGGCGGGGGCTGCCCGGTGGAGGAGGCCGTGGTGAGGGCAGTTGGGCCGTGCCTGCCGACACCGAAACCTTCGAGATCGTGATGTCCACCGGCGAAGTGACGATCCTGCCCGGTGACGTCTGGTCGGCGCAGTGGCGGGGACGGGAACGGAACGAGCCCGAGTTCTCCGCGGCCGACGGCACGGCTCGGATCGACGGCAGCACCACCGATGTGACCGTCCACGCGCCGCCCGGGGCGACGGTCCGGATCCACACCAGCACAGGCGATGTGACGGTCGGCGCGCTCGCGCTCGGAGCACTCGACATCCGCACCACCACAGGTGAGGTGGCAGTCACCGATGCCGAGATCAACAACGTCTCGATCGAGACCACCACCGGCGATGTCGACCTCCGCCTGGCCGAGCAGCCGGGCCGCGTCACCGTCGAGACCACCACCGGTGGGGTCGAGATTTCCCTGCCAGGGCACGACTATCTCTACAACACCGACACCCGCACCGGTGATGTCCGGATCCCCGACAACGGCGGCTCCATCCCGGTCGACATCCGCACCACCACCGGCGACATCGACGTGGACGAGACCTGACTCAGCGGACCCGGAACGTCCAGGGGCCTCCCACGGCGATCACATCCGTGCGAACGCCCTGGGGTCCGTCCACGCCGGCCGGGCTGTCGAGGAAGAACCCCATGATCGCGTAGAGCTCATAGGTCCCTTTCGGCAGTGGGGTCCCGTCGTTGCAGCTGGACAACAGCGCACCGCCCCTCTCGTACGTCCGGGACTCGCCCGGTCGCAGCGAGGCATCGAAGCCGACGTCCACCATCGGCCCGGGGAGGCCGACAACCCTGTCGTGCTTGACGATGATGCCGGTGGGGTGTCCGGTGGTGCCTTCGAGTTGGTGGTCGCCATCATTGGTGACGGTGACCTCGACCGTGACAGCGTGGACACCGTTGTTCACCTCGAGGGTGGCGCCCTTCCTGCTGTCCAGCCGCAGTCCGATCGCCCACCCGTCGGTCTGGGAGATGACCTTCTCGCCGGGCCACGCGGAATCGCATGCGCCGAGGTCGGCGAATCGGTCAGGATCGTCGATCCGTACCGAGTGCGGTGCAGACAGGACGGCCGCCGTCGCTGCTGCGTCCGGATCATCACCGGGTGCGATCGCCAGGGCCGCGACCACCTCGTACTCGCCGGCACCGATGGGATCTCCGTTGCAGTTCTGAGCGGTCCACGCACTGTCGAAACCCATGGTCCGATCTTCTCCGATCGGTCCGGTCAGATCCGTGGTGTGCGCCGGGTTGAGAAGCCCGACCACATCGCCGTCGACACTCAACCAGCCCGCGATCACGGTCTCGCCAACCGCCACCACCGACCAGTCGCCGTCGGTGACGATCGATCCGTGGAGGGCGAGGTGGGTGTCGGTGACGGTGACGGTGACCACCTTGTTGCCGCCGATGGTGAAGTCGACTGCCCCGTCGCCAACTGAGTGCACTTGCGAAACGCCGAAGGCCTTCTCCGCCGCCTCGGCCACCGTGTAGCCACACCGCTCGACCGGAGCGTCCGGTGTCGCGGGTCGTCCCTGCGGGCCCGCTTGCGGTTTCAGCACGGCAACCAGCACCATCACGACCACCAGCGCCAATCCGATGGCGACGGCACCGACGATGAACCGCCCCGCCACTCGTTGAGATCCCACGGTGATTCTCCGTTCGACGACCATGTCATTGACCAATCACCCAGAGTCTCGCACGGATCATCGGCCGCCGGTCGGGATCGGCCTCAGTTCACCGTGAACTTCCACGGCCCGCCGACCGCCCGGACGTCGGTCCGGTCGCCTTCGGGCCCGTCCTCGCCGGCCGGGGTGTCGAAGAAGAACTCCATCACCGCATACAGCTCGTAGGTCCCCTTCGGCAGCGGGCTGCCGTCACACAGCGTGAGGAAGCTTCCAGCTTCGTACGTGATGGTCGCGTCGGTGTCGAAGTCGGCCACGAGCGCGATGTCGAGCACCCCTTGCGTGCCTCCGATCACCGTGCCGTCGGCGACGACGGCCATCACCGGATGTCCGGTCGACCCGTTCAGGGGGCCGCCGCTGCGATTGGTGACGAACACATCGGCCTGGAGTGACGACAGCTCGTCACGGTTGATCTCGGTCGGCATGTTGCTGTCGAGACGCAGGCCGAGCTTCCAACCGTCAGTGTCCTCGACGACCTGCTCGCCGGGCCAGTCCGGACCCGCGCACCAGCCGAGATTGCGATAGGGGTCGGGGTCCTCGAATCGGATCCCGTACGGCTCGGACAACACCACCGCTGTGGCGCTCGCTGTCCGATCCTGGCCCGGGGCAATGGCGACAGCTGCGACGATCTCGTACTCGCCCGCCTCGATCGCCTGGCCACCACAGCCTTCGACCCGCCACCCGGTGTCGAACCACTGCATCGGATCGGAAGCGATCGGTCCAGTGATGTCACCCACGTGTTCGGGGCGCAGGACTGCGACGACCTCGCCATCGATCGTCAACCAGGCGGCCATCGTGGTGTTGTTCGAGCGCACCAGTGCATAGGAGTCGTCGGTGCGGATCTGGCTGCCAAATCCAGTGCTGTCGAGTCCGGTGTCAAGGACGGCGTTGCCACTCAGCTCGAAGGTGACCGGTCCCTCTCCGGAGTCGTGGACTTCCGCCACCCCGAATGCCGTACGAGCCGCCTGCTGGACCGTCTGTCCACACCCCTCGACCGGTGCCGCCGGACGTGGCTGCGGGCCCCGCAACGGCACCAAGATCGACGCCAGAACCACGATGATCACAGCCGCCACAGCGGAAGGGACCACAGTCCGCACGGCCCGCCGGCGCCGCACCCGAGTGCGGAGCACGTCCAGATCCGGGCCGGCCGCCCGTTCCTGCCCTTCGGCATCGAGTGCGGAGAGTTCATCCTTCCAGTCCGTCATGACAGCTGCTCCCGTTTCGAGGTCGGCGACACCACAGCGGCATCGTCATCGGGACGGAGGGAATCTCCCAGCCGGGCCATCGCCTGGTTGAGATAGCGCTTCACCGTGCCTTCGGCCAGATCGAGTTCGGCCGCGATCCGGGGGACCGTGAAGTCGTCCCAGTAGCGCAGCACGACGCAGGCCCTTTCCCTGCGTGGCAGGGAGGCGAGCGCTTCCCGTACGGTCAGACGATCGGCCAGATCGACCGGTTCGACTCGGTCGGGCTGGACGACGCGGGCGCGCAGACCGAACCAGCGCCGTTGCCGCCGCCAGCCGTCGATGTAGAGCCTCAACATCGTGCTGCGTACGTACGATTCCGCCGCCCCGGTCTCCCGGACTCGCCGGCGAGCAAAGGTGCGCAGCACCGCCTCGGAGACGAGTTCCTCGGCCTCGGTGACCTCGCCGCACAGGACATGGCCGTATCCCACCAGTGCCCGCCACCGGTGGCGTACGAGCTCACCGAGCACATCGGGATCGTCCACGGGTCCTCCATCCGTCACTGCCAAGACGAACGAGACCGACCATTCGTTGTCCGCCATTGTGCCCGGTCGAACTTCTCACCATGTGACGACCTATTGCCTTGAGAATCAATGAGTCGTAACGTCGGCCGTCGGTGCCCCCGCGGTCGCACCCTTGGTTGCCATCAGCCTCGCGCTGCTGCTTGCCCCTGGAGGCGTGGCTGGACTGTCGACGGGACGCCGGGCCGGACGTCACGAGATCTGATCTCGGCCGGGCATTTGATCGGTAGGCTCTGTTCCATCCCGCCTGATGGAGATCCCATGGAACTGCGCTTTGCCTACGTCACTCGTGTCGGCACCTTCGTGATGGCGGTGCTCCTGGGATTGGTCTTCGTCGCCGGCGGTGCCTGGTGCATCTGGGACGGCTGGGCGATCAGGCTGTACGCCGTCGAGCTTGAGCCGGAGACGGCGCGCTGGTTCTACGGCTTCTTCGTCCTGCTCGGGCTGATGTTGCTGATCATGGCGATCGTGTCGAGGATGGCCGGTGCCCGCGAGGTGGTCATCACCCCGGACCTGATCCAGGTCCCCAAGGGTGAGTACAGCCGTGCGGTGGTCACGATCGACCCACGGCAGATCCGCAAGACCTCGATGCAGAGCTACAACGGCATCCACACCTACCAGATCAAGCATTCCGGCAGCACGGTTCGGCTCCGTAGCCCCCACTTCGCCAGCATGTCCGATTTCGTTGCATGCACTGACGCCATCGAGTCGCTGCGCGTCATCGAACGCTGACTCTCGTACGAACTGGCAGTCCGCCGATCCCAGCTCCGGGTCGGCCAACACTGGACCACGCACCCCGATTCGTATACGAATCATCTCGATTCTTCGTCAAGGTCTTGCGGTTTGATTCGCGATGCGTCATCTTGAGTCAGTCAGATGGATCATTCTGATGGATCGGTTCCATGGACGATCCTGGGACATCTCAGAGGAGAGACATGACCAGCTTGGGCGATGTGACGGTGAGCCGCCGACGGCTCTTCGCAACGACCGGAGTGGGGCTCGCAGCGGCTCATGTGGGTGTGACCGCTCGACCGGCGCATGCCGAGGACCCAAGCACTCAGGGGCCGGGTGAGGCTGGGGTTGTCATCCACGTCGATCGGTGGGCTCGGGTGCCGCTGTGGTCCGACGGGCCGTCGATCGACGGGACGCTCAGCGACGCGGCGTGGGCCACTGCGGCGGTGCTCTCCGGATTTCGCACGACCTTTCGCGACGAGCTGGTCGAGGACGGTCCGACCTATCGACTGGGACGGACTGCGACTCACCTGTACGTGGGCGGCGAATTCACTGCGTCGGAACGTGAAACCCTTGCGCTGGTTGAGATTCTTGTCTCCACCAGCGGCGAAGGGCCGGACCATCAGGTGGTCACCGTGCCGGTCAGTCCAGAACGGGAGACCGAGACCGAGTGGGACCGTGCCTTCCAGCCTCGGGACCAGCCTGCTCGCACCGACGTCGACAACTATCAGGTTGCGACCGATCGCGATGACGCCAACGACCGGTTCAGCGTCGAGGTCGCGATTCCCTTTGCCAGCTTGGGATCCAGCCCGACCGAAGGTGACGAGTGGCGGGTCAATGTGATCCACGTGCACAATGTCAACACCGTCCCTCTGCGGTCGTGGTATCCGATCCGGACTGCGCGCTACATGGACCGCAGCGGCGGGAAAGTCACCTGGTCGGGCAATGTCACCGACCAAGGTCGGCTCGGCAGTCTCCTGTTCGACGCGCCAGCCGAAGGCAACCTCGGCGATCCGGGCAACTGGCAACTCACCACCACAGGCTTCGACAGCAAGACCCTGACCTTCACCGCCACGCCGACCGGCCACAGTCGACTCCGCAAGTTGTACAGCCCGAGGGTCACCCCCATGCAGATCGCGTGGAAGGAGGCCGACGGGCCCTGGTTGCCGCTCGAGATCGACCAATCTGCTGATGACGATGTGGTGACATTGTCCTTCCAGCACCCGGCACCGAGGATCGCTGCCTCGTACCAACTGCGGGTCACCGCCGACCACGACGGATCCCAACAGGTGGTGACGATCCTCAGCTTCGACCGTGAGGACCTCGTCCGTGCAGGGGCAGCTGCCCAAGGGTTCGTGCCACCGCGGCCGGCACAGACTTCGGTGACACCGACCCCGGCCTCGCCGGAGGTGGAGAGGTTGCTTGGCCTGATCCCGCCCATGCCGGGCTTCCGGTTTGTCGGCCGACCCGACCGAGGCGAGGAACTGAGACCCGATGGGCTGTACACGCTCTCGACCGACGGTGAACGCCTGGTCGTCGCCGAAACCGGGCAGCCGCTCGATGTGGACACCTATCCCGAGACCGAGTCGCTCACGGTGGTGGGCCGTGACGGGCAGGAACGTGAATACACGTACCACCAGGATGAGAACGGGCTGCGCTACTTCCTCAGCTCCCACCTGTGGTTCCTGCAGAAGAAGCATGTTGTCGGCCAGACACCGAACGTCGCCGCGAACGATCCACTCGGTGCAGCGCGGCTCCTGCACCGCTTCACCGAGGTCTATCCGGCCTATGTCCCGACCACGGACGAGGTCTGGTACAACTTCCTGCTCGACGCCACCTCCGGCCCGCCCTACAACTACTGGGGAGGGGTCTGGGACCGATGGCACCTCAACGATCTCTCCTCGCTGGGGCCGCTGCTGCGCGCGTACGGTGTGGTCGTCCAGACCGATGCCTTGCAGGTGCTGAGCGATGAGCTCGGTGTCGATGTGGAGCAGCGCCTGGTCGAGGGAATGTTCCTCCCGTCGGCGGACTATCTGTTCAGCTACCCGGTGACCCTGGCCAACATGGACTTCTCCATCTGGGCGGGCCTGATTGCCATGGGCAAGGCGTTGGGGGATCCGGATCCGACCCACCGAGCGATCAGCTGGATCGAGGACTACACGACCAAGCGGCACCTCTCCGACGGTGGATGGTTCGAGGTCGCCCTGTCGTATCACCGGCAGTCGACCAACGGACTTCAGCAGGCCATCGACAATCTGCAGGGCTACACCGACCCTGCGGGCTATGTGTCACCGCGCACCGGGGTCCGGTTCGACAACCTTGACCTGTCCGGGGCGTATCCGGTGCTCGACCGAGCATTCCAGATCTCACGTCAGCTGGTCTATCCCGACAGCCGGACCTTCCCGCTGAAGGACACCTGGGCCAGCACGGCCATTGGCCAGGCCGATCTGGCGGCAGGCTCGTTTGTGTTGCCAGCCAGTGGTGTTGCCCGACTGACGCGCGGTGAGGGCGACGACCAGGAGCAGGTGTACCTGGGTTTCCCGCCGCTGTACGGACATGATCACGCTGATGCGTTGAACCTGAGCCTCTGGGCCCGTGGGCAGGAGTTGCTCCCGGATCTGGGCTACACCCATTCCAAGCGACGCTACTTCGCCATCTCGACCCTGGGCCACAACACCGTTGTGGTTGATGCGGCCAACACAACCTCTGCGGGCGCAGCAAAACACGGTGGCGCGGTCGAACAGTTCGTCGTCAACGGTGCTGCGCGGATCACTCGGGCCAACCAGAGCCACGCCTATGCGGTCACGAGCGAGTACAGCCGTGAACTGTGGCACATTCCGTTCGACATCGACGGCGACCAGGGCTACGTCCTCGACCTGTTCCGGGTCAGCGGCGGTCAGCGACACGAGTACACCCTCAACGGTGATGCCAATCGCGATGCCTACTTCCTCACCGAGGTGGAGATGTCGCCGTATGGTGATCGCCTCCTCCCGCCCGGTGTCACGGCCGTCGAAGCGACCCATCAGGGCGAGTCCGGAAGCGCCGAGGGCCACTATCCGGCCTACATCTACGTCCGCGACGTCCAGCGCGGTGAGCCCGACGGTGGCTATGAGGTCACCCTGGCGACCTTTGACTCCACAGGGGCCCGCGCCTGTCTCGGGGTGATCGGCACCGCCGAGGCCGGCGACGAACTGTTCCTCGGTCGGGCGCCCTCACTGAGGACGACCCGCCTGTACGGATCCGGTCGCGACAACAACGACGATGTCGAGCTGTACGACCTTCCCAAGCTCGTACATCGCCGTGAGGGCAGCAATCTGGCCAGCACCTTCGTCACCACCCTCGAGCCTCACGCCGAGCTCAACGGGCATCGGATCGAGGCCGTCGACCGACTGCCCATCACCGATGCGCCGGCAGGGGCCGTGGCGGTCCAGATCAGCCATGGCAATGTGATCGATCTGGTCGTCAGCAATCCTCGACACCCACAGTCAACGATCACGGGCGCCGGCACGACTGTACGAGGAGAGCTCGGCCTGATTCGGATGGTCGACGGACAGGTCTCGGCAGTCCAGCTGGTGGGTGGCACCGAGCTGACGGTGGGGCCGCTCTCGGTGAGTGGGGCCGGTGAGGTGACCGGGTTGGTGACTGGCACGATGCAACGCGTCGCAGGCGACGACATCGACGCGCTTGTCGTCGATGCACCGGTGCCGGCGGAGGCCGCCGGGCATCACGTCGTGGTGACTCACCCTGACGGTCGAACCCGCGCCTTCCTGGTCGGCGAGGTGACCTCGTCCGACGGGTCGACGGTTCTGGTGTTGGCCGATCAGGATCCCGGATTTGCCTTCGGCGGAGCCGGTGGCAGCCATCAGACCTCCTACCCCGGGACTCGCTGGCCCACCGGCACACACTCATGGCGGATCGCACTGCTCACCGAGTGGGACGGTCCGGCAACCGACCCGCAACTGGCGACCGGCACCGTCACCGGCACAGTGACCGGTCCCGACGACGCACCGTTCACTGAGGCGTCGGTCGCGGTCAGCGGTCTGCCGGGGACGGCGACGACAACCGCCGCCGACGGCACCTACACCCTGACCGGGGTCCCGGTCGGCACCCGACATGTCACTGTCTCCAAGGAAGGATTCCTTCGTACGGTGTCGGCGGCTGGCGTCGTCACCGACGGGGGATCGGTGGTGCTCGACCTACGGGTGGGCCGGGCGACGCCCCCGGTGCTGTCGGAGGTCACCGGCCATCAGGTCGTGGGAGGTCAGCTGGGCTTCACCTGCTCCGTCGCGTGTGACCTGCACATCGTCCCGACAGGCACCGTCCCGATCGCCGACGCCATCGTTGCTGCCTCGGCCGAACATGGTCTCGTCGTGCCTGAGGTGGACGCCGGCAGCGGCCAGTTCAGCACCAACGGCCTCGGTGTGGGGACCTGGGTGATCCATGCCCTCGACCAGACGGGCGGTGTTTCGACTGCGGTCGGCTTCACTCTCGTGCCTCAGCAGGTCGATGCCGTCGACGACGGTGATCCACTCGTCCAGTACTCCGGGGCCATGAAGGCGTTCTCGAACTCCAACTACTACGGTGGCACCGTCAAGCGACTCGAGTCGGCAGGAGCCACTGTGGAGATTCCCTTCCACGGCACGGGTTTCGCGGTCCTGGCCACGAGTGCGGTGGACAACGGGTTCGTCGAGATCCATTGTGACGGGGAGTTGCTCGACACGGTCGACACCTATGCTGCGTCACCGGTCTACCAGCGGGAGGTGTTCCGTTCCGGGACTCTGACCGAGGGTGTCCATGTGGTGACGATCGTGGCCACGGGTGAGAAGAGGTCAGCTGCCCGGAATGCCTACTTCACCTTCGACGCTGTGTTGGTCGACTGAGCGGCGCCTCAGCCGAGGGCAGCGATCGCGGCGTCGTAGTTGGGCTCGGTGGTGACCTCGTCGACCAACTGGGTGTACTTCACGGTGCCGTCGGTGTCGAGCACGACGACGGACCGGGCCAACAGTCCGGCAAGCGGACCGTCGGCCATGGTGACCCCGAAGTCCTGACCGAAGGAGGAGCGGAACGCCGATCCGACCTCGACGTTCTCGATGCCCTCGGCGCCACAGAAGCGTGCCTGGGCGAACGGCAGGTCAGCCGAGACGTTGAGCACGACAGTGTTCTCCAGGCCGGCGGCGAGCTCGTTGAACTTGCGCACACTGGCGGCGCAGACGCCGGTGTCGACACTGGGGAAGATGTTCAGCACGACGCGCTTGCCAGCGGCGTTCGCGTTGGTCACCTGGGACAGGCCGTCGCCGACCAGGTCATAGGAGGGTGCAGCGGAGCCGACGGCCGGAAGCTCGCCGACGGTCTGGACGGGGGCGCCTTTGAATGCAGTGATAGCCATGGCCTCAACAGTAGTGCGGCCGCGTCTCGCCGCCGCAGCGGTGCCCACCCACCGGCAGTCCACTCGATAATCTCGCCGCCATGGATCTGACCGACCCGGTGTGGTGGCACGGCATCGTCGAGCTCGAGCCACTCGTCGACGGCGGCGTACGGGCCTGGCGCTACCACCATCGTGACCCACGATTCGACATCGGGATCATGTACGGAGGCACTCCGGCCGGGGTGCGCCTCGGCTTCCACACCACCGCGACCCGGCTCACCCTCGATCTGGTCGTCGACCTCGATGACTCGTCTCCGGTCGACATCGTCGTCGACGGCAAACATGTCGCACGCCGTTCGATCACGTCCCCGATCACCGTGGAGCTCGGGCCGGCCAACGGCCGAAGACTGCTGGAGATCTGGCTGCCGCAGTACGGCTGTGCCGGGATCCGCAGCCTGACCCTCGATGACGATGCCCCGACCCCGGTCGCGCCGCACCCGATCCGCTGGACCACCCACGGCTCCTCGATCACCATGAACAAACAGGCCGACGGACCGTACGGGACCTGGCCGGTCCGTACGGCAACGACGCTCGGTTGGGAGCTGACCAGCTTCGGATTTGCCAGCACGGCCCTCTTTGATCCGCCGGTGGCACGGCTGATCCGTGACCGGCCCGCCGACGTGATCAGCCTCTGCCTCGGGATCAACGTGCTGCACACCGACACCTTCAACCGGCGTAGCCTCGTCCCGGCGGTGATCGGCTTCCTCGACACCATCCGCGAGGGGCGCCCGAAACCCCGCTCCTGGTGATCAGTCCGATCGCCGCTCGCCCCGCCCGTGATGTGCCCAATGTCCTGGGGCTCAGCGTCTCCGGCATCCGGGAGGCCGTGCACGAAGGGGTCCAGAAGGTCCTCGCCGCCACCGGCGACCGCAACCTGCACCTGCTCGACGGCCGTGAACTCCTCGGCCCCGACGATCTTGACCTGCTGGTCGACGACCTCCACCCGGGCGACGCCGGCTGTGCCCACATCGCCGCCCGGATTGCGCCGATCCTGAATGACCTTGTCAGTCGGCCCCATTAGGATCAGACCCATGGCTGACGAGGACCTCGAGCACGACCCGACCGGGTTGGACCTCGCACGCCAGATGGCGGCCTCGATCGGCGCCACCAGCACCCACCGCAGACGACGCCGTACGAAACCGAAGGTCACTGGCGTCCAGGTGTCCGGCGCCCACCCCGACGACCGTGACCCGCAGCTGTTGGGCCGGGCGATGGACCGGCTGATGGATGCCCGGGGATGGACCACCGACGTCAACGTCCACACCATCCTGGGTCGCTGGGAGGTCCTGGTCGGACCGATGCTGGCCCAGCACACCACCCCAGAGTCCTACACCGACAACATCATCACCGTCCGTGCCACCTCGACCGCCTGGGCCACCCAGCTGCGCGGTCTCGCTCCCCGCATCGTGGCGAGCCTCAACGAGCAGCTCGGTCAGGGCACGGTGATGCGGATCAACGTCCTCGGCCCCGACGTCCCTTCCTGGAATCGCGGTCGACGCCGGGTCCAGGGTGGCCGCGGGCCACGCGACACCTACGGCTGAGCCATGTCCCGGACCGACCCACGCCCGGCCCCCACCCCCGCCGCCGCTCCTGGCTCGGCCAGGCCGACGACCGCGACCGGTGCGCTCACCGCCTTCGCCACCGGGACCGTCGACCTTGCCGCCGGGACGGTGTCAGTCTGGGCTCGACTGTGGCCGCAGCTGACCGTCATCTGGATCGGCGGCTGGCTGGTCAGCGAGCTGGCCACCCGGATCGCCACCCAGATTCCGCTTGAGTTGGTCTGGCTCGCTCTGGCCGTCTTCGCTCTCGGCCTGCTCGGCACTCTCGGCGCGATCGTGCTGATGTTGCGGGTCGTCGCGCGAGCCCTCGACATCGACCAACTCGTCCCGCCGGAGGAGGCCGGTAGGGGCCACGGCCAGTCTCTCAGCCATGTCCTCGCGCTCACGTTGCTGCCCTTCCTCGGCATCTATGCCGCCGTCAACGAGGTCGCCGCCCGCGCCGAACAGCTCACCAATCTGGCCCTGTTGCAGTCCGGCATCGTCGCCGACCGCACCATCCTCACCGAGCTCAACCCGTTGACCAGTCCCGGCAAGACAGCCTTCGTCGTCGGCCTGATCGTGACGACCTATCTCGTACGGCGAGGGGTCGACCTTCTGCATCACCGTGTGGGCTGGAGATGGCTGGGCGTGGTCGTCACCCTGCTCGAGGCCTACTTCTTGCTGGTGGTCATCCTGTCCGGCCAGCATGTGTTGCGCGCGGCGAAGGACTGGTGGCAGGGCCGTACCGTCCTGCAGTGGTTCGACCAGATGGGGGTGGCGATCGCCGGGCTGGCTGAACAACTCGGCATCCGCTGGCCGGCGCTCGTGGCCGCGCTGGGTCGATTCGTCAGCGACGTGTTGTGGCCCCTGACCCTGGACGCCCTGGTGCAGCCGGTGGTGTGGCTGGCCGTCGCCGCTCTGGTCTACGGCTCCAAGCTGATCTCGCTGGCCGAACTGTGGCAGAAGGGTTTGGAGAGCCGGGCCCGTGCGCTGGCCCCTCGGCAGGTCCGACGCCTCCGCGCCCTCGAGGCCAGTCGGGGTCGGCCACGGCTGGAACGGCTGTGGATCGAGTTCCGGGAGGCCTTCCTCAGCGACCTCGACGACAAGTACCTGCCGACCTTCCATTCGTTGCGGTTGGTGCTGCGCGCCGGGATCGGATTCCTCGGCTCGTACGTGCTGGTCCATGCCCTCTGGACGGTGGTCGACACGGCCTGGACCCAGCTGGTCATCCGGGTCATCGGTGGCCATGAGGTGATGTTCTGGCTGACCTGGCAGCCCTTCGTGGCGCTGGTCGAAGGCCTCACCGAGCCGTTGCGGATGTGTCTGCTCGCCGTTGCCTTCCACCGTTGTCTGGTCCACTTCCGTGAACGAGTACCGACCGCCGAGAAGGTGAGGAGATGAAACTCGCCCGTCTGGTCACTGTCGCGCTGACGATCGCCGCCGTGCTGGTCGCCGGGATCCTGGTCCGCACCGCCAAGGGTGTCGAGGACCGTGACCGCCAGCTCTTCGTCACCGCCGAGCTCGGCGTCCCGGTCGAACTCGACCACGGCGCCCAGGTGCGCATCACCGGGGTGGAGACCGGCAGCAGCGTCATCCTTGACTCCGAGCGCATCGCCCCGATCGGCCGGTGGGTGATGGTCACCTTCGAGATCAGCGCCGGTGAGCGGCTGGTCCGCGGCCTCGACCCGCAACTGCGGGCCGGTCCGGGTCTGCACGACCCGCTCAACAGCAGCGAGGAATCGGCCCCACCGGGCTTCACCTCGATCCGCTATGCGCTGTTCGACGTGCCGGTCGATCGCCTCGACGACCTGACCTTCGAGATCGGTCCCCGCGAGATCATCTTCTCCCACCAACACTGGGTACGGTGGCGGCCCGAGCTCACGGCCCAACAGATCAGCGACGATGAGCTGACCGTCCTGACCCCGGTCCGCAGCACCCTGGTGGTGACGCGATGACACCAACACCCCCGCATGCCCCAACACCCCCACATGCTTGGCGCCTGCGATGGATCCTTGCGCTGCTGTTGGTGCTCGGCCTGGCCACCGGGTACGGGGTCGTGTGGGCGTCCTATGTGAAGCTGCACACCGTCGACATCCATCACCAGCAGGCGCCGGGGGCACCGGCCGAATGGAAGGGCGTCACCTTCCGGGTGCTCTCCATCGAGACCGAGTCGTTCGTCGACCGCGCACCCGTACAGACTCCTGACCAGGAGCGTGGCGTGCCGGCTCCCGGTGCAATCTGGGTGACCGCGACCGTGGAGGTCAGTGGTGTCACCGACACGGTGATCGGTGGTTGCCAGCTCGAGCTCCTCGGACCCGACGGTCGGACCTGGCAGCCGGTCTCGGTCCACGATGACCTGGTGCGACGCTGTGACTCCGAGACTGGCCCGGCACCGACCACGCTGACCCTCACCTACCTGGTCCCCGAGCAGTGGGTCGACCAGTTGTACGGGCTGATCGTCCAGTCCGACTCGGTGCATGTCCAGGTGATCCGGCCATGACCGCGCGGATCTGGCTGGACGACCAGCCCCTCGGCGACTGGACGGCGCCGAGGTCGACCCGGCCGGTGTGGGTCGTCCTGGCGGTGGTGGTTGCCCTGACCGTGGTGCTCGGTGGTCTGTGGGCCGCAGGTGGTCTGGACGAACGCACCGACGATGTCATCACCGTCCAGCCGGGGGAGACCTTCGAGACCGGTCCGTTCCAGTTGGTCTTCACCGACGCCCAGATCTGGGAGAGACGCTACCGCGACGGCCCGCGGGAGGGGTGGCGGATCAGGGTGTACGGCCTCGGCCGCACCACGGCCGACCGGTCCGGCCAGTTGTCGAGCCGGTGGACCGCGATCGGTGTGGACGGATCCGGCTTCGCCGAGAACGCCACTGTGTCGCTGGTCGGGCAGATTCGTGCGTACGGGGCCCAGTTCCAGCCGGGCATGCCGATGGTCCCGGTGGAGCTGCAGGTCGAGCTGCCGCCTGAGTTCGCACCGTCGGACTTCATCGATCTGCGCATTGCCTGGCTGGAGACCGAGAACCGTTCCAACACCGGTCATCCCGAGGCCGATGTCCTCGTCCCGAGTCGGCATTCCTACCAGGTCCGGTTGCCGATGGTCCAGGGCCTCGGCGACCCACCTCGCTGACCCCGGCGGGAGGGATCGGTCGAAGCGGATCAGGACGCCTCAGGGGGTCATGAGCCGTATCCGGGGTCGGAAGAGGCCCTGATCGTCGCTCCCAGCGGCCAGTGAGCGCCCACCAACGGCAATTGACACGAGTCCGGCCGACGTCGGAACACGCCTATGGCTGTCAAACGCGCTAGAATGACCGAGGCCACTTCTGAGGCGGACCTGTCCCAACGTCCCGCCGAGTGACCGACTGACCTGAAGGAGACCTGGGTGAGCACAGCTGATGACGCGAACGCGCCTGACGAGGAGACTGCACCGGAGGAGAAGTATCCGGTTCAGGGCGGCAACACCCCTGGCGCCTATGACGCCGACGACATCACCGTCCTCGAAGGCCTCGAAGCCGTCCGCAAGCGCCCGGGCATGTACATCGGTTCGACCGGTGAACGCGGCCTGCACCACCTGGTCTACGAGATCGTGGACAACGCGGTCGACGAGGCGATGGCTGGTCACTGCGACACCATCGCCGTGACGATCCTTGCCGATGGCGGTCTGAAGGTCGTCGACAACGGCCGCGGCATCCCGGTCAAGGAGCACCCGGTCGAGAAGATTCCGACCGTGACCCTCGTGCTGACCGTCCTGCACGCCGGCGGCAAGTTCGGCCAGGGCGGCTACAAGGTCTCCGGCGGCCTGCACGGGGTCGGCTCGTCGGTGGTCAACGCGCTCAGCCAGAAATTCATCGTCGAGGTCTGCCGCGACGGCTACCGCTGGACCCAGGAGTTCCGCCTCGGCGTCCCGGTTGCGCCCCTGGCCAGGGGTGAGGAGACCGACGAGGTCGGCACGACCATCACCTTCTGGCCCAGCGAGGAGATCTTCGAGTCCGTCGACTTCAACTACGAGACGCTGGCCACCCGGCTGCGGGAGATGGCCTTCCTCAACAAGGGTCTGCGGATCATGATCGCCGACGAGCGTCCCGACCACGTCGACGAGAACGGCAAGAAGTTCGCCGACGACTTCAAGTACGACGATGGCCTGGCCGACTACGTACGCCACCTGATCGGCAACAAGCCGATCATCAACCCCAGCGTCATCTCGGTCGAGGACCACGACGAGGCACACGGGTTGAGCGCCGAGGTCGCGATGCAGTGGAACGCGTCCTATGTCGAATCGGTCCACACCTTCGCCAATGCCATCAACACCCATGAGGGCGGCACCCATGAAGAAGGGTTCCGCGCCGCACTGACCAACACGGTGAACAAGTGGGGCGAGACCTGGGGGCTGGTGAAGAAGAAGGAGGACCGGATGGCCGGTGAGGACATCCGTGAGGGCCTCACCGCGATCATCTCGGTCAAACTCACCGAGCCACAATTCGAGGGCCAGACCAAGACCAAGCTCGGCAACACCGAGGCCCGGTCGTTCGTGCAGCGGGTGGTCAACGACAAGCTCGGCGACTGGTTCGAGGAGAATCCGAGCGAGGGCAAGGAAATCGTTCGGCGCGCCCAGGCTGCCGCGATCGCTCGCATCGCTGCCCGCAAGGCCCAGCAGGCTGCCCGCGACCGCAAGGGTCTGCTCGGCCGATCCGGTCTGCCCGGCAAGCTGAAGGACTGCCAGTCCACCGAGCCCTCCGAGTGTGAGGTCTTCGTCGTCGAGGGTGACTCCGCCGGTGGTTCGGCCACCGGTGGCCGTGACCCACGCACCCAGGCGATCCTGCCGATCCGCGGCAAGATCCTCAACGTGGAGAAGGCCCGCCTCGACAAGATCCTGCAGAACCAGGAGGTCCAGGCGATCATCGCCGCTCTGGGCACCGGGATCCACGATGACTTCGACATCGCCAAGCTGCGCTACCACCGGGTCGTGCTGATGGCTGACGCCGACGTCGACGGAGCGCACATCCGTACGTTGTTGCTGACTCTGCTGTTCCGGTTCATGAAGCCGTTGCTCGAGGGCGGTTACGTCTACCTCGCCCAGCCGCCGCTGTACAAGATCAAGTGGACCAATGCCCCGCACGAACTCGCCTACAGCGATGCCGAACGGGACGGCCTGCTCAAACTCGGCGAGGAACATGGTCGCCGCCTGCCCAAGGAGGGCCCGATCCAGCGCTACAAGGGTCTGGGCGAGATGAACCCTGATGAGCTGTGGGACACCACCATGGACCCGGACCAGCGACTGCTGCTGCAGGTGACGCTGGAGGATGCCGCCCGGGCCGACGAGATGTTCTCGATCCTGATGGGCGAGGACGTCGAACAGCGCCGTACCTTCATCCAGCGCAATGCCAAAGATGTCCGCTTCCTCGACATCTGATCGGCCAGAGCGACTCCAGGAGACTTCATGACTGACATTCCCACGCCCGCGCATCGGACCGAGCCGATCGATCTCCAGGAGGAGATCCAGAAGTCCTACCTCGACTACGCGATGAGCGTGATCGTGGGCCGGGCACTGCCGGACGTTCGCGATGGCCTCAAGCCGGTCCACCGCCGCGTCATCTACGCCATGTACGACGGGCGGTACCTTCCCGACCGCGGCTTCTACAAGTGTTCGCGTGTCGTCGGTGACGTGATCGGCGCCTACCACCCGCACGGTGACATCGCGATCTACGACACCCTGGTCCGGCTGGCCCAGCCGTGGGTGATGCGCTATCCGCTGGTCATCGGGCAGGGCAACTTTGGCTCCCCGGGCAACGACGGTGCGGCGGCCATGCGGTACACCGAGTGCAAGATGGATCCGCTGGCCCTCGAAATGGTCCGCGACATCACCGAGAACACCGTCGACTTCAAGCCCAACTACGACGGACGTTCCAGCGAACCGTCCGTCCTACCGGCCCGCTACCCGAACTTGCTGGTCAACGGCTCCACCGGCATCGCGGTCGGCATGGCCACCAACATCCCGACCCACAACCTGCGTGAGGTCGCCTCGGCGGCCCAGTGGTTCCTGGAGAACTCCGAAGCCACCGACGAGGAGCTCCTCGAGGCCTCCATCGAACGGGTCCAGGGTCCCGACTTCCCCAGCGGTGCACTGATCGTGGGCCGCAAGGGCATCGAGGATGCCTACCGCACCGGACGCGGTTCGGTCACCATGCGGGCCGTGGTCGACATGGAGGAGGACCGCTCGGGGCGGACCAACCTGGTTGTCACCGAGCTGCCCTACATGTGCAACCCGGACAATCTTGCGCTCAAGATTGCCGAGCTGGTCAACACCGGACGACTCCAGGGGATCGCCGACATCCGTGACGACACCTCTGCTCGTACGGGTCAGCGGTTGGTCATCGTGTTGAAGCGGGACGCGCAGCCGCGCGTCGTGCTGAACAATCTCTACAAGCACACCTCCTTGCAGGACACCTTCGGCTGCAACATGCTGGCCCTGGTGGACGAGGTGCCGCGTACGCTCCGTCTGGACCAGTTCATCCGGTACTGGGTCGACCACCAGATCGACGTGATCAAGCGTCGTACCGAATATCGGCTGGCCGATGCCGAGGCCCGCGCACACATCTGGCGTGGATATGTGAAGGCCCTCGATGCCCTGGACGACGTCATCGCGTTGATCCGGCGCAGCCCGACCACCGACGAGGCCCGGTCCGGTCTGATGGCGCTGCTCGGTATCGACGAGCTGCAGGCCAATGCGATCCTCGACATGCAGTTGCGGCGCCTGGCGGCGCTGGAACGGCAGAAGATCATCGACACCCTGGCGGAGTTCGAGCGGGTGATCGCCGACCTGAAGGACATCCTGGCCAAGCCCGAACGTCAGCGCGCAATCATCGCCGAGGAACTGGCCGAGGTTGTCGACAAGTACGGCGACGACCGACGCAGCCAGATCGTGGCCGCTGACGGAGATCTCTCCCACGAGGATCTGATCCCTGACGAGGAGATGGTCGTCACCATCACTCGCGGTGGCTATGCCAAGCGGACCCGCACCGACCAGTACCGCGTGCAGCGGCGTGGCGGCAAGGGCGTCAAGGGTGCGGCCCTGAGGGCCGATGACGAGGTCGCCCACATGTTTGCGACCACCAACCACAACTGGATCCTGATCTTCACCAATGCCGGCCGGGTCTACCGCACCAAGGTGTGGATGCTGCCCGAGGCCGGACGGGATGCCCGCGGCAGCCACGTGGCCGGCCTGCTCAGCTTCCTGCCCGATGAGAAGATCGCCCAGGTGTTGGCGATCCGCGACTACGCCTCGGCCGAGTACCTCCTGTTGGCGACCCGCCGTGGCCTGATCAAGAAGACCAAGCTCGACCTGTACGACTCGCCACGTCAGGCGGGCATCATCGCGATCAACTTCCGTGAGGAGGATGACGAACTGATCGGCGCCGCGCTGTGCGAGGTCGACGACGACGTCCTGCTGGTCTCACGCAAGGGCCAGTCGATCCGGTTCCCCGCCAACAATGAGCAGCTGCGGCCGATGGGCCGAGCGACCTCGGGGGTGACGGGGATGAAGTTCCGTGCCGACGACGAGCTGCTGAGCATGTCGGTGATCGACGCGGACATGCCGCAGGACGACCGCTATGTGTTCACGGTGACCGACGGCGGCTTCGCCAAACGGACCACGGTCAACGAGTACCGTCAGCAGGGCCGTGGCGGGCTGGGCATCAAGGCGATGCGGCTCAACGAGAACCGTGGCCATCTGGTCGGCGCGCTCGTGGTGAGTGAGTCCGACCAGGTCATTGCGGTCAAGGCCAGCGGCCAGATCACCCGATCCGGGGTCGCCGAGGTGCCGGTCAAGGGCCGCGACACGATGGGTGTGAAGTTCATCGGGGTGCGCGGTCAGGACTCGGTCGTGGCGATCACCATCAACCCGGAGCGTCCCGAGGATGAGGCCGATGACACCGACGAGGTGAGCGAAGAGGTGACCGGTGAATCCGCCGAGGACGTGAACCCTGAGGAGGCGACGGGTATCGTCGCTCCGACGGACGAGTCCGACGACCAGCCCTGAGGGGGACTTCGGTGACTGAAAGCAACGCCTCCGGCGCGGGTGGTTCCAGCAACGCGCCCAGCCCGGCGCCCGTGGCCGAGGATGACACCCTGATCCGGCCGGCGAGCAGCTTCTACGGCAACTCGCCGGCCGGTGGGGGCACGCCCGCGGCCAACTCGACGAACCCGCCGACCCTGGCCGAGCGGATCATGCATCGGCTCCCGGCCCCGCCCGAGAAGGAAGCGGCGCGCAAGGAGTACGAGGCCAAACAGGCCTCTCAGGAGGCCGAACGGCAGCGCGCCCTGGAACGCCTCCAGGCCGAGGACGAGGCGGAGGAAACCTCGCCATTCCAGCGGCCCAGTGAGGATTCCGCCACAGCTGGTGCCGACACGTCCGCTGGCACCAGTGCTGCCGCAACGCCCAGCCCGGCGCCTGCCGCCGCGGCGGGCGGCCCGGTCACGCCCACCCCGACGGCGATGCCGGCCCCGATCTCCTCACCTGCCGCGGCCCCGCAGGATCCGTTGCCGACACCCCGGCCGCGGCGCACCCGCAAGGCGCGGCTGCGGGTGTCGCGCGTCGACCCGTGGTCGGTGATGAAGACGTTCTTCCTGTTCGCGATCGCGGGCGGGATCATGTTCTTCACTGCCGCCGCCCTGATCTACACCGTGGTCGAGGCATCCGGCCTGTTCGACCAGATCGACGAGCTCGTCGGACTGGTCTTCGACACCCAGACCGAGGACTCCGGATTCCAGATCCGCCAGATCCTGAGCTGGGAACGGGTCATGGGCGTCACCGCGCTGCTCGCCTGTGTGAACGTCATCATCATGACGGCACTCGCCACGCTGGGGTCCTTCCTCTACAACCTGGCCGCCACCATGCTCGGTGGCTTCGAGGTCACCCTCGCCGAGGACTGATCGCGGACTGCTCCGTGAGGAGCGAGCATCGGATGAGCCACGTTCACTGCTCCGGGTCGACCAGACAGTAGGTGAGCGCCGGCTCGGGGAAGGCGTACGGGACTCCGACATCGCCACACAGAGTCGGGTCCTCGGCGTTGTGGACGCTTTCCACCTTGAAGTCGGCTTCGGCACAGGGGACCACGGCGAGCGTGTCGACATCGTTGACCTCGCGGTAGCAGTGGTCGACGTCGAGCTTCGGCAGCAGACAGATGGTGTCGGCCTCGGAACGGAGGCGGTCGGTGTGCACGGCTGTGTAGTTGTCAGCCGGGCAGTCATCGCCGGTGGCGACCTCCTTGGCGATGGTCCAGGTCATCTGGTCGTCGTCGGCACAGTCGACAGTGCGGACCTGGAGGTCGTCGGCCGCGCCGTCAAGCTGGACGCAGGCGCCGACCTCGGGACGCGGACCCGCTCCCAGGGTGCTGACCAACCACATCCCGCAGATGATCGTGGCGATGGCCACCGCAACGGCGACTCCCCATCGATGGCGGCGACGGCCGGAACCGGGCCGGTCCCCGGTCCCGTCACCCACGGACTCCCACATGGCGCAAGTGTAGAAGTTGTCCACAGGGTTGTCCCCAAGCCGTGGACAACTACAACCGTGTGATTCGTGTCGTTCACCTCAACGACAGGGGATGGTCACTCCTGGCGCGGATCAAGGGCCAGGTTGAGATCCTGGACGACCTCACCGAAGCGGCCACTCACCCGCAGCTCCACCGAACGCTCACTGGTGGTCCAGGTCAGCTGCTGGGTCTCCCCGTCGGCGGCACGATAGAAGACCTCGGCAGAGATGGCCCCCTCGTGACCGTCGTGTTCGCCGTGGCCGATCCGGATCATCGTCCGCAGTGCGTCCAGCAGACCGTCCTCGGTGATCACGTGGACCACAGCGAGGTGACGGTTGGGGATGGCCAACAGGACGCCATGGGATGGGCGTTCGATGCCGATCTCGGCGAGCAGCTCGGGCAGGACCGCGATCCGGCTGGCGCCGAAGAAGTCCTCGGACTGGAACATGTGGATCTCGGTCGCCGGGTGGCGGCTCTCCCCATGGACGGTGCTGTGATGCGGGGGCGGAAGCATCCGCAGATTGGCCAGTCCGGTCCGGTAGGCCTCGGGCCAGCCGCCGTACTCCTCGACGTGGTCGTCGGACAGCAGCTCCTGGACATGGGTCGGGTAGTCCACCGCAGCGACCAACAAGATCCCCGGGAGCACCTCGGGTGCGTAGCTCGGCGGCTCCTCGACATGGCTGATCGGGCGCAGCTTGAACAACAGCAGCCCGTCGTCCTCGTCCGGATCGAGATCCATCGCCTCGACCACGGTCCGGACATGGCGCCGTACGGCCTTGGTCCATTTCCTGCGGGGCAGGCGACTCACCGTCGCCGCGAGGTTCCTCAGCCCGTACGAGGCGTCCTCGGTCTCCAACGCTCCCTCGCCGTCAGGGGCCACCTCGATCCCGAGCTCGGCGAATGCCTCACAGGCCAGCGTCGTCAGCTGCTCGGCCTGATCGACCGAGAGTGGAGCCAGGTGTGGATCGGCGGGGCCGTCCTCGACATGGCGGCCGCGGCGGAACAACGACATGACCCCAGCTTGTCATGTCTGGGCAACTGATGTGCAGCAGGTCCGTACCCATTGGCGCCGGCGCACGTCAGTCGTGTCACACAGCGGCGACGGTTTGCCCCAGCAGCGATCTTCCGGCAAGGATGTGCGCGACGCACACGACGGGAACGGGTGAGGAATGACGGCGCTCATCGATCAGTACGACCTGACACTGTTCGATCTCGATGGGGTGGTCTACCGCGGTCCGGCGGCAGTCCCGGGTGTCGTGGGGGCCTTGGCCGAGTTGCGTGATCGTGGCCTACCGGTCGGCTTCGTCACCAACGGTGCCGGGCACGCGCCCGCAGCGGTGGCTGAGCGGCTGTCGGGACTGGGCATTCCCGCCACAGAGGCCGAGGTGATCACCTCGGCCCAGGCCGGCGCGGCACTGCTGCGCGAACGGTACGGCGAGGGCGCCCGCATCATGGTCGTCGGAGGCGCCGGAGTGAAGTCCGCCGTGGTCGCGGCCGGGATGGTGCCGGTGGATTCGATCGCCGACGACCCGGTGGGCCTGCTGCAAGGTGGCGGTGCGGCGCCGATCTGGGAGCGGATCACCGACGCCGTCCTGGCCATCCAGGCTGGGATCGAGTGGATCGCGACCAACGACGACCGCACCGTGCCGACCGACCGCGGACTCGTCCCGGCCAACGGCGCTGCCGTCGCCGCGATCACCTACGCCACCGGTCGGCCAGCTGAGGTCGCCGGCAAGCCGCACCGACCGCTGTTCGAGGCGGCCCTCGCCCGCCACGACGCAACGGCGCCGATCTTCGTCGGTGACCGTCTCGACACCGACATCGCCGGTGCCCGAGCCATCGGACTGGACTGCATGCTTGCGCTGAGCGGCAGTCACGGGCCGCGGGACCTGCTGACTGCAGCCCCCGACCGGCGCCCCACCCACATCGGTGACAGCCTCGCCGCGCTGCTTGATCCGCCGTTGGTGCTGCATCCGAGCGAAGACGGATATGCCGTCGGTGAGGCACGGGCCTCGATCAGCGACGGCGTCCTCGTCGTCCGAGGTGGCTCTCGCCTGGAGTCGGTCTGGGCGGCTGCTCACCTGATGTGGCGGGAAGCTGACGCCGGCCGTACGCCTGATGCGTCAGATTTCCTTGGCCGGGTGGGCTGAGAGCCACCAACCCCGCCCGGCTGGTACCAACTCTGCCGCTGTGGAGGGAGACAACCGCCATACAGGGCCATAAGCGCTGTCAGCGGCAGGTTTGGTGAGAACTCTCCTCCGTACGGTGGTCAGGTCAGCCGCTGCAGCAGATCCGCGCGTTCGGCATCGGGGACCGCGATCACTGCCGAGGTGACCCGCACGGCCGCGTCGGCAGCCTCTGCCAGGCTCGCACCGCCGAGGACCGCGGACAGCAGCACGGCATTGAAGGTGTCGCCGGCACCGGTCGTGTCGAGGGGCTGGACCTCGGGCGCCGGATGCCGGGTGAGCCCGGACCCGTCCACCACCAGAGCGCCTCGGGCCCCCAACTTCGCGACCACCTGGCACCCGGTCCGGTCGACGATGTCCTGGGCCGCCCGCTCAGGGTCGGTCTCACCGGACAGCCCGGACAACTCACTCTCATTGGGCAGGAAGATGTTCACCTGGGGAAGCACCGACTCGAGAAGTTCCTGACGCAGTTGTGCGGTCCAGCCGTCACTGGGATCCCCGGTGTCGAGGGCGGTGATCGCCCCCGACTCCTGTGCCGTCCTCAGCACCTCGGCCAGGGCGGCACCCTGCAGCTCGGGCAGCAGGTGATATCCGCTGAACAGGACGGCGTCGGCGGTCAGCGCATCGGCCGGTACGTCCTGGGGGCCGAAGGTGGACAGTGCGCCCAGGGATGACCAGAAGGAGCGGTCTCGGTCGAGGGACTCCAGCGCGACCGTCACAGCAGACGGTGCGGTGGCGTCGTCGACCAGGTGCAGGTCGAGATGGGAGGTGCGCATCAGGCCGCGCAGGACATCGGTCGCCGGATCGGTGCCCACCCGGGAGACCAGATCGGCCCGGACCCCGCGGTGCGTCGCCCGGACGGCACTGATCGCCGCCGAGCCACCGAGGCGGATCTCCACCGCTGGCACGATGCGCTCTCGACCCGGCTCGGGCAGCTGCTCGATCCCATGGACGATCACGTCCAGGTTTGCATTGCCCACCACGGCCAGCCGGGGTCGCCGTCCCGCTGAGGCGCCGTCGACGCAGGCCTGCGCGGCGACCAACAGGTCGGTCCTGGCCCGGTCGAGATGACGGCGGCGCACCGCAAAAGTCTCGACGAGCTCGCTGACACGGCGACGGTTTCCCGCATTGGCGTGGTGCACGGCAGCCACTCCGGGGCTTCCCGGCTGGCGTCGGTCCAGCACCCGACGGGGTTCGCGGCCCGAGGTCATCACGAGCTCGACCACCGACGGCTCCGGATCGACGCCGGCAGCCGTCAGCGCCGATGCCACCTGAGTGGCATCCCAGGTCGTCGGGTCCCCGGCACGGAACAGCTGGCCGACCACGCCATGGGCAGCTCGCCACGGCACCGACCGCTGGGCCAGGGCCTCAGCGACCGCAGTCGTGGTGGCGCCACTGCGCACAATGGTCAGGTCATCGGGAAGGTCCTTGACTTCGAGTTCGCGGATCACCCCGTCGTACAACCGGAGGAACCGCACCACCAGATCGGTCGCATGCCACAGATGCTTCTGCACATCGGTGGTCGCATTGTTGGAGTCCTCGTACCATCCGGCCGCGATCGTGGTGTACGTCGCGAGCATGTCGGCATTGGAGGCCCCCGCCATCGACACCAGGTGCTCCAGCACAACCGGGTTCTGTTTCTGCGGCATGATCGACGAGCCCTGGCTGAACGACGCAGGCGTGGCTACCCACCCGAGGTTCATCCATTCCTGCAGCACCCGCGCCCAGCGCGCACCGGTCGAGGTCACCCGGGCGAACACCGCCGCGAGTCGCATGAAGTGCTCCGCGCCGGCCACTGCCTCGTAGCTGGCGGTGAAGGCAGAGTCGAAGCCGAGCAGCTCGGCGAGCCGGTCGGCGTCGATGTCGATGTCGGTCCCGGTGAAGGCCGCCGAGCCCAGAGGGGAGACGTTCATCTCGTCGTACACCCCGACCAGATCCGAGGCCTGCGAGATCAACGTCTCAGCCAGTCCGGACAGCACATGCCCGATGGTGGTTGGTTGTGCCGGACGGCGATGGGTGTGCCCGATCACCACGTCCTCACAGGTGCGCTCCGACGCCGCGAGCACATCGGTTGCGGTCTGGACCAGCAGTTCGGCGACATCCAGGATCCCGCGGCGAAGAATCATCCGAAAGACACCGGCGTCGAGGTCATTGCGCGACCGGGCCAGTTGGACATCGAGGTCGTCGGTGGAGATGTCGCAGGCCTTGGCCAGCTGCTGCTCGAGGTAGTAGTACGGATCCTCGACACTGCCGTCGAAGTCGTACGACCGCACCCGCGGCTGCCAGGCGGCCTGGTTCTGACCGGGACCGAGCTGTTGCCACAGTTCGAGCAGGCCCCGCAGCAGCCGCTGGGAACGCTCCGCGGGCAGGGCGCCCCGTTCGCCCAACATCAGGACGTGGGCCAAGGACGCCTCCACCATCGCCGGCAGGTCGTGGGGCGCCGAGGTCTCGAAGGCGACCCGGAGATGGTTGTCCCAGTAGATCGACAGGTCATCACGGTCAACGAGCGGTTGGTCAGGCATGGAGTCCTTCATGACAGGGGAATGGGGAGCGGATGGATGGGGGCAGTCAACGACGTCACGATGGTGTCGTACGTGCTCGGGAACGTCGGCGCGGGGGTCGGTCCATCAGCTCGGAGATGATCAGCACCACCAGAATCGCCACCATCTGCAGCGAACCGTACGCAAAGGCCGAGCCGAGCTCGTTGGCGTACTGGCGGTTGTAGATCTCGACCGACAAGGGGATGAAGCGTGGTGGATAGATCACCACCGACGCCACGTACTCGCCGAATCCCTGGACGAAGGCGAGCAGCGCACCGGCGATGACGCCCTTGGCCATCAAGGGCAGCGTGACCGACTGCAGGGTCCGCCACGGCCCGGCGCCCAGGCTCTGGGCGGCTTCCTCGACCGAGGGGTCGATCTGAGCCAGGGAAGCAGCGGCGTTGCGGAAGACCAGCGGGACGAACCTGATCACGTACGCCAGCGGCAGGATCCACAGTGAGCCGATGAACACCTGCCCGAGGTTGAACGGGGTGGGCGCGGCGAAGGCGGTAACGATGTTGATGCCGACCACGGTGCCGGGCAGCGCCCACGGCAACATGATCATCACATCCAGCACTCCGGCGCCACGACCACGCCAACGTCCGACCACCCAGGCGGTGAGGGTGCCGATCAGGATCGAGATCACCATGGCTAGGCCCGACATCTGGGCCGAGACGAGCAGCGGCCGCAGACTGCGGGCGTGAGTGAAGATCTCCACGAAGTTGGACATCGTGTACTGCGGAGGCAGGATCTGTACGGTCCAGGTGCCGTCCACTGTGAAGGCCAACAGCAAGATCGCGGCGACCGGTGCCACCAGGATCAGCATGACCACCAGCGAACCGACCGCAGCCAGGATCCGCATCGGCCAGCCCTGGACAGCGGTGGCTGCCTGCGGCGTGCCCTTGGAGGCGTTCACCGTGGAGCGGCGGTTCTGGTACCACCGCATCGCCAGCAGGAAGGCGATCGACACCGCCGACAGCACCGTGGACTGGGCCGCGGCGAGCTCGTAGTCCCCCGAGGTCTTGGCCCCGACGATACGCATGGTGAGGGTGTTCACGTTGTAGAACTGCGGTGCGGTGAAGGAGGCCATCGACACCATGAAGGTGAGCAATGCGCCCGAGACCAGAGCCGGGGTCAGCATCGGCAGCAGCACCGTACGCCACATGGTGGAGCGACGTGCGCCGAGGTTGAGGGCGGCCTCCTCGAGGGAGGCGTCACTGCCGGCCAGGCCAGCGGTGACCGAGAGATAGAAGTACGGATACATGGTCAGGGTGTGGACCAGCAGCACACCGGCGATCCCATCGGCGGCCACGGCGTCGGCCGAGATGCCGGTCAGTGCCGCGAGCGCACGCGGCATGATCCCCGACGATCCGTACAAGTAGTAGAACGACATCGCGCCGATCAGCGGCGGCAGCGCCATCGGCAGGATGGCGAACACCCGCAGCGCCCGGCGGCCCGGGAAGTCGAAGCGGGTCAGCAGGACGGCCAAGGTCGATCCGAGCACTCCGGCAGTCACCACCGACACCACCGAGATGCCGACCGAGGTCAGCAGCGCCGACAAGGTCGACCCGCTGCTCAGGAATGCCCGGTAGGCGGTGCCGCCATTGTTGAAGGAGGTCACCACCGTCGCGAGCATCGGCATGACGACATAGATCAACAGCACCAGCGCCAGCGGTACCGCGAGGACATAGATGAAGCGGTCTGCTGCGGTGATCGCGCGGCGTCGCCTGGCCGGGGCCGCGACGATGCCGTCGGTCGGTACGGTTCCGGTGGTCACGGCTGAACCGTCCAGATCCGGGCCGGATCCGGGCGCAGCGCCACTTCGGTGTCGACCTCGGGGAGGTCGTCGCTGTCGGTGACGCTGACCAGCATCTCGTCGCCGCCCTTGCGTTCTAGGGTGATCTGGCTGGTGGAGCCGGTGAACTCGACCGCGGTGACACGACCGTGCAGGGTGCCGATCTCGCGATCGGCTGCCGCCGGTGCGGGCCCGGCCACCTCGATCGCCTCGGGGCGCAGGGACAGTGCCACTTCGTCGCCGACCTCCGCGGTCGCGGACAGGGTGTCGGGGTGGACCGATGCCTGAAGCACCGATCCGTCGTCGAGTTTGACCCCGAGCCAGGTGTCGTCGCGATCAGTTACGGTCCCGGCGATGACATTGGACCGGCCGATGAAGTTGGCCACGAAGGCGGTGGCCGGCCGGTGGTAGATCTCACGGGGGGATCCCAACTGGTGCAGCACACCTGCTTCCAGCACCGCGATCCGGTCACTGACGGCCATGGCCTCGGCCTGGTCGTGGGTGACGTAGACGCTGGTGATCTTGAACTCCTGCTGGAGCTGACGGATCTGGCTCCGGGTCTCCTCGCGCAGTTTGGCGTCCAGGTTGCTCAGTGGCTCGTCCAACAGGAGTACCGAGGGTCGGATCACCAGGGCCCTGGCCAGGGCCACACGCTGCTGCTGGCCACCGGAGAGCTCCTGGATCCGACGGTCGGCATACGGTCCCAGGCCGACGACGTCGAGCGCTTCCCGTACCCGTTGGGCACGGTCGGCCTTCGCGGTCCGCCGCATCCTCAGCCCGTACGCCACATTGGCTGTGACGTCCATGTGGGGGAACAGGGCGTAGTTCTGGAACACCATGCCGGTGTCCCGCCGGTAGGGCGGGACACCGGTCACATCACTCTCACCGAAGCGGATGGTGCCTTCGGTGGGTGCCACGAACCCAGCAATCATGCGCAGTGTCGTCGACTTGCCGCAGCCGGACGGGCCGAGCAGGGTGAAGAACTCGCCGTCGGCGATCGTGAAGGAGAGTTGATCGACCGATGGCGCCGCCTGGCCGTACCGCTTGGTGACATCGACGAGTGACACGGAGGTCATGGGACTCCTGACGTGAGTGGTGGTGCGGGAAGGGGCGTGGGTCAGCCCTTGCCCTTGATGGTGCTGGCCCAGTGGGCGATCCAGTCGTTCTCGTTCTCGCCGATGCGATCCCAGTCCAGCTCCATCTCGCTGAGACCGAGCTCAGCCAGCCAGCTGGGCTCGGACTCGAGCTCGATGGTCGGGATCTGGTAGCGCTCCTCGGCCAGGGTGGCCTGGGTCTCGGCGCTCATCAGGAACTCGAGGAAGAGATCGGCTCCGGCACTGCCCGGGCCGCCGGCGACCTTGGCGACACCGTCGACCAAGATCGGTGCGCCCGAGGAGGGCACGACCGCGTCGAGCATCGGGAAGTCGCCGAACTTCTGCAGCATGATGTCCTGCAGGTTCCACAGCGACAGGGGTGCTTCCTGACGGCTGAGGCGCTGGTACAGGTCGGTGGGGTTCGCGGCGTACACCTTGGTGTTGGCGTCCAGCTGGGTGAGCCACTCGTAGCCGGGCTCGGGCGAGTCCTGCTCGTCGTAGAGGCGATCGATCATCGCGCAGTAGATCGAGCGCATGGTGCCCGAGGCCTCGACGTCGCGGATGATCAGCTTGCCGCTCAGGTCCGAGGTGATCAGGTCGTCCCAGTCCTTCGGGGCCTGGTCCTTGGGCATCATCTCGGTGTTGATCATGAACAGCTCGGCCAACAGCATCTCGCCGACCCACAGACCCTCCGGGTCGCGGTACTTCTCCGGCACGGCGTCGACAACCGCCTGGGGGGCAGCAGCCAACACCCCGTCACTGGCGCCCAGCGACATCTGCTGACGGGTGCCGCCCCACCAGATGTCGCCCTGCGGGTTGGCCTTCTCGGCCCGGATGCGCTCCAGGGCCTCCTGGGCGCCGAGGGTCAGCAGGGTGGCCATCCCTTCCCATTCCGGGTTGGCGGCCTCGAACTTGCTGATCACATCCTCGGCGAGCGCCTTGTCACGGGCGGTGTAGATGGTGAAGGGGGTCGGGCTCCCCGAGTCCCCTCCGTCTCCGCTACCGCCGTTGTCGAGGCCGCAACCGGCGAGGGCGACGGCGGGAGCGATGGCTAGGCCTGCGGTGAGCAGGTGTCGACGCTGGACCATGGTGCAGTTCTCCTTTGATGGGGCATTCCGTGCTCCGAGCACGGGTGCGTGGGTTGTCGGGTCAATCGGGGGCGCCGGCTGGCGCGGCGAGGATGAGTTGGGGGTGTGCGATGAGGTGGGCGATCGCGCCATGGACGATGGCGCCCTCACCCAGTTCGGCGAAACCCACCCGCACCGTGGATGGACTCTGCCGGGCAACGGCCTGCGCCAGTTGCTCCCGCCGAGCAGGATCCAGAGAGGTCGCTGCGCCGGCGAAGACGATCAGTGGGGGATCGACCACGCAGGCGGTGGCGACAGCGGCGTACGCCCATGCCTCGACCGCTTGGTCGAGCAGGGTCTGGGCCGGGGTCAGGTCGGAGGCCGCCAGGGCGGACACCACTCCACGGTCACCCAGGTCGAGGCCGAGCTCGGCGCTACGGGCCTCCAGGGCGGGGACCGACCAGGCTGACTCGAGCGGGCCGACGGCTCCTCCGGTGGTCTGTGCCTGACCCGACCAGGGAAGGAATCCCAGCTCGCCGGCGGACTGGTTGGCTCCGCGGCGGACCTTGCCGTCGAGCACCAGACCGCCGCCGATGCCTTCCCCGACGAAGACCAGGACGTAGTCGGCGGTGTCCCGCGCAGCGCCACTGGTGTGTTCGCCGAGGGCGAGGAGATTGACGTCGTTCTCGACCAGGACGGGCAGTCCGGTGGCTGCCGCGAGCACCTCGTCGACCGGGGAACCGGCGGCTGCGCCCAGGGAGGGGGCCAAGGAGACATTGCCCTCGGCCGACACCACGCCGGGCAGGGACACGATGATGCACTGGGATCTGGCCATGGCAGCGGTGCGGAGGGCCTTCAGCCCTTCGATGATGCTCGCCAGCGGGTCGGCCGGGTCGAGTTGGCGGCGGATCTGGACCTGGGTCTGACCGTCCAGGTCGACTTGGGTGACGGTCACGTGGGACGCCTCGATGCCGACCAGGGTGACCAGAACACTCGTCCGGTCGAACTGGAGCAGGGTGCGGCGCCGCCCGCCGGTCGAGGCGGCAAAGCCGAGCTCACGGACCTGCCCGGCGGCCATCAGCTCCCGGATGGTGCTGGTCATCGAGGACGGCGAGTATCCGGTGAGTTGCGCCAGCTCGGTCCGTGACAGCGGTCCACGCCTGAGCAGGGCAGTCACGGCGCTCTCCAGTCGGAGCGCTCGCAACGCGGCCGGCGAGGTCGGTGGTTCACCGCGGCGTTGGGTGGAGATGGGCGACATCACACTTACTTTATAGCCAGAAGTAACCCAGATCCGCAACCAGTCGTGATCGATTCGTGAAGAAACTTCCCTCAAACAGGCTGTGCTGGGACGCGAAATCACACGAACTTTGCCGTACCCCTTGACGGAAGTTACTTCAGGCTCTGAAATATAAGGAGACCGCCCACGCTGACGTGGTGGCACCGTCGAAAGGAACCCGATGTCCCCCAACCCGCATCCCTTCACACCGACCCGCCGTACGATCCTCAAGGCCGGCAGTGCCCTGGGGCTCGGCGCCGTGGTCGCGCCCCTCACCCTGAGCCAGCTGACCCCCGCCGAACAGGCTCTGGCCGCACCGGGCGGGACACAGAAGCTCAACGTGCTGTTCATCGGCGCGCACCCCGATGACGAGGCGGGTACCCTACCCGCCCTGGGCCAGTGGAAGGAGTTCCACGACGCACGAGCCGGCGTCATCACGATCACCCGTGGTGAGGGCGGCGGCAACGCGGTCGGTCTCGAGGAGGGACCACCGTTGGGCCTGATGCGTGAGGCCGAGGAGCGCCTTGCCGTCGGTTACGCCGGCATCGAGCACGTGTTCAACCTCGACGGCGTGGACTTCTACTACACCGCCAGCGCACCCCTGTCGCGCGACGTGTGGGGTGGAGACGCCGTGCTGAACCGCATCGTGCGGGTGATCCGGGCGACCCGGCCCGAGGTCATCGTCACGATGAATCCCTCTGCGGTCGAAGGCAACCACGGCAACCACCAGCAGGCGGCCATGTATGCCGTGGAGGCGTATCTGGCTGCGGGTGACGAGAACCGTTTCCCCGAGCATCGTGCCGAGGGATTCGCCCCCTGGCAGCCGTCCCGGATCCTGCGGTCCGGAGCGAACGGCACCGGCGCAACCGGTCCGGATGCGGTCGAGCAGGGCTACACCCCGACCGTGCCCAGCGAGGTCGTCTTCGGCACGTGGAAGGGCACCCCCAGCGAAGCAGCCGGTGAGCGGTGGTCAGCCATCGGCGACCGGGCCATCTGGGCGTACGTCACCCAGGGCTGGGCGAGCCGGGCGCCGAGCCCGGAGGACCCGGAGAAGATCTCGAGCAACTGGTTCACCCTCATCCACTCCCGTACACCGTTGACCGACCCGACCTCCGGGGACGAAGCGGCGCTGAGGGGCGCCTACCTGCCCATCCCCGACGGGTTGCCGCTGGGCACCCTGATCGATCCGCGGCCCCAACGGTTCGCCGTCGTCCCCGGTGAGCCACTCGAGGTCGACGTCACCCTCCGCGCCCCCGAGGACACCGCCCTGGACGCCGGCACGGTCGTGGTGCAGGCGCCGTCGGGCTGGCAGAGCTCGGATGAGGTCGCGGTGCCGGCCCTGAAGAAGGGGCAGTCGCACAACGCCACGCTGACCGTGACCCCGCCGGCTGATGCTGAGCCGGAGGACGTACGACTCGATGTTGTCTACACCGTCGGTGAGAGCAGTGGCGCCACGATCGCCCAGGTACGGGTAAGCGGGGCCGTCGAGGCCACGATCCGGCCGCTGGCCGAGATCCAGGAGTTCCGCGACTGGACCGCGGAGGTCGAGATGGAGCACCTCGACGCACTGGTGCCCGAGCTGATGGCCATCGGCGTCGGCCGGACCCGGGAGGTCGAGATCGTGGTCACCAACCACTCCTCGGCAGCGGCCTCGGGGCAGGTCACGATCGATGTCCCCGAGGGCTTCACAGTCGAGCCGGCCACGATCGATTACCCCACGGTCGAGGCCGGTGAGCAGACCGTTGTCACGGTGCAGCTCTCCCAGACCGACCCGGCGATGCCTCCGGCCAACCAGGCGCCCAACGAGGGACGGTGGCCGGTGACGATCACCACGTCGGCACCGAGTGGTTCAGCCACCCGTACCGTCACGCTCAATGTGGTTCCCACGACCACGGTGCCCCGCATCGGCGTCGAGGACCCCACCGTGGACGCGCAGTGGTCCGAGGAGAAGTATCCCGGGGACGAGCTGGACATCTCGGCACTGTGGGACGGACAGGCCACGACCGCCGACGATGTCTCCGGCTCGGCGTGGATCAGTCACGATGATGACAATCTGTTCGTCTTCGTCCGGGTCGTCGACGACATCCGGGGGACGATCTTGCCGGCCGACGACAACAAGCGGCAGCGCCGGACCGATTCGATTGAGATCTACGTCGATCCGCGTGGTGATGCGCCCAACACGGCCCACACCTTCATCGCGGGCATCATGCCGTCGATGGACTCGATGACCGGCGCTCCCGGAGTGGGCCGCGACCGCGACAACTGGCAGGGCGAGGCCGACGAGACAGCACCCGGCATGGATGTGGCCGTGGTGATGGCCTCGACGGAGGAGGAATACGCCGGCTATGACGTGGAGGCCAAGATCCCGTTCGATGTGCTCCCTGACCACATCGACCCCGACCATCTCGGTTTCAACGTGGTGATCAACGACTCCGACACCCAGGACAAGGCGGCCCAGACCCGTACCGGTTGGTCCACCTACCCGGGCATGCGGGCCGATCCCTGGCGTTGGGGACTGTGCACCGTGCCGGGCCTGTCGGACCAGCAGTCCTCACCGAAGGAACCGAAGCTGCCCGACACCGCGGCCCGATCGGTCGAGTCGCCACAGTCGATCCTGCAGTCCAGCGCGGACGGTGTCCCGCTCGGTGGCTGGCCGGCGCTGCGGCGACCGGTCAAGGTGCGTGCCGCCCGCCTCGTCGGTGACCAGGTCCGGGCACGAGTGGTGACGACCACCGGCGGTACTGTGCGGGCCTTCGTGTGGGACGGGGAGAAGATCCTCGGCAGCACGACCCTGGACAGCGGCAACGGGGCTCGTGAGGTCGCCATCCCGGTGGCCGGTGGCGCCTCAGAGGCGAAGGACTGGACGGTCGCTGTGTCGTTGGAGAATGACGACCACGTCAGCAGCGCCACCGTGCAGGTGCGCTGATCCTGACCTTGGTGCCCGGGCCCCTCGAGGGGGTCTGGGCACCAGGTCGCTCACTCCATTTCAGTCCGGCCCGTCCATCCCGGCCCCGTCCAGTATGGGTCGGCACAGCCCACCCGTACCGACTCTGCCGCTGTGGGACCAGATGGGCGCTATATGGAGCCATCAGCGCTGTGGGCGGCAGTTTTGGACGTCAATCTGCTCTGGATCCTGAGTCTGCGAAGCTGCTCTGGGCTGGTCACGCTGTCACTCCTCGGTGAACCGACGAGCCGAGGCATCGATGTGGGCGAGTTGGCGCAGCGCCAGCAGGACGGGCTCGAGCAGGATGCTGCCGAGGATCACATGACGCACAGCAGCAGGGCGTGAGACGGTCGGGATGTCGGCCACATCGCGCTCAGCGACGTCGGCCATCGCTTGGGCATGGGCCAGAATCGTGGCCCGAGGGACCTCGAGGCCTGAAGCCTCCAGCGCTGTCAGCGCCTTGGCCAGGCGACGTAGCGGTGGCGCTTGGGGGTAGCTGGTCCAGCCGAGGTCGGCGACCAGTTCGGCGGCATCGGTGGTGTCCACCGGTTCCTCGTCGGCCAGGATTGCGTCCTGCGTGACGCCGAGCAGTTGGTGGATGCCGAGGTCGGTGCGGTCGAGCTGGTCGAGGACGCGTCGCGTGGCGGCCAGGCTGAGTCCCCCCGCACCGACCAACGCGCGGATCAGGGCCAGGCGCGAGAGGTGACTGTCGTCGTACTGGGCCTGGGTCGCAGAGGTGAGCTCGCCTTCGTGCAGCAGTCCCTCCCGTAGGTAGTACTTGATCGTTGCCGTCGGGACGCCGCTGGTCTGGCTCAACTCGGAGATACGCATGGAAACCTCTTGATTGGATAGTCGTACTCCCCAATAATGGGGAGCGGCACTATCCAATCCTATGTGGAGGAACCCATGGCACGCATCCAGCCCGGCCGGATGACCCATCAGCACGACGGAGACCTGGTCGTCTTCCTGATCGGGATGACGATCAATCGACCGTGGCGGCCGGACCAGTGGGTCCCCGCCTTCGCCGCGATGCCGCGCATGCTCAAGGAACTCGCCTCCGATCCGGAGTCCGGTCTGTTGGGCTTCCGCGTGGCTCTGGAGGGGATCAACCCGGTCGTCGTCCAGTACTGGGACTCCCTCGACAAGCTCTACGGCTATGCCAGCGACCCGGCCGCCGAACACCGGCCGGCCTGGCGCACCTTCAATCGACGAGCCCGCAAGAACCCGGGCGCCGTCGGCATCTGGCACGAGACCTATGTGGTGTCCGGGGCCGAGACCTTCTACGGCAGCACGCCCGTCATGGGACTGGCCAAGGCCACCGCGTCGGTCCCGGTCGTCCGGCACTCGGCGCGCGAACGGCTCGATGCCGCCTGAGCCGGCCACCCCTTGACTTTTTCCCGGAGACGTTGGTTGCCTTGAAGGACCGGTAGAAACCGGTAGTTCCGTGAGGTTCTCGTTGACGAGGAATGAGGAGCGGTGACCACCAGGCAAGAGGCGGCGCAGCGCAAGAGCGCGATGGTCGGGGATCTGGTGAGCTCGATCGAGCGAGCTGAGCTCAGAGCCGGGGACCAGATCCCGTCGCTGGTGTCCTTGGCGAAGCGCTACGGACTGTCCAAGCCGACCGTGCTGGCCACCCTCCAGCCCCTGCTCGATGACGGAACTCTGTGCGCCGTGCCGTCGGTGGGCATGTTCGTGGGCGAGGTACGGGATCGTCGGCCCGGTTGCTATGTCATGCTCACGGGACCCGACCGCCCTGGCCTCGAGGGCCCGCCGCTGCACAACACCAGCCACGGCTTTGAGGACCGCATCACCTGGCATGGTGGTGCCTGCGCGGTGCTCACGGTGGACGACTACCTTACCCAGCACGCAGCCGGCTCACTGCCACCGGTCCGCGGCATCTTCTCCTTCGTGGCGGGCAGCAGCACCGACATCCTCAGCACCCTCGATGACTTCGCGCGACTCGTGGTGTATTTGGGTGGCCGTAGACCTCCGGAAGGCGCCGAGGATGATCGAGTGACCTATGTCGATCTGGACAACGTCAGCGGTGGCCGACTCGCGGCGGAAGCACTGCTGCGCAGCGGTCATGAGCGGATCGCCTTTCTGGGATTGCACGCTCCCGGTGTCCCTCACTTCGGCTGGTCGCGACAGCGCGCCGAAGGATGGGAGACGGCGATGCGGCGCCGCCAGCCGCGCGGTGACCTCGTCAGCATCCATCCAGATCCACCGCGTGGCAGCGGAGCCGGCCACTATGAGCGGGCCCTGAGCCAAGTGGCCAGTCACGCCGCAGATCAGTTACCACGGTTCGATGCCTGCGTGGGTGCCGACGACCTTGTTCTGACCCATCTGGCCGACGAGCTCCGGGCTCGAGGGATAGATCGCAGTCTGTGGCCAGCCATGGTGGGTTTCGAAGGTCTCCAATCGGCAGAGGGCTACGTGCTCACCTCGGTCCGGCCGCGCTGGACAGATCTCGGTCGGATGGCCGCCGATCATCTCGTGCAGGGCAGCACCATGCGGCGATCCCTGACCAGAGTCAGCGAGGTCGCCATGACCGTCATCAGCCGTCCGCTCCTGTTGAGCAACAGCCAAGCCTAGAAGGGGGGAATCTCCCATGACCATGCGACGCGGCCCAGCCCCCAAGCCAGGTGACCAACCGCCGAATCCTCACCGCCGCCAGTTCCTTGTCGGATCAGCGATGGTGGCCGGCACATTGGCCATGGGCTCCGTGATCGGTGCTGGCGCCGTGGCCGGGGGGCCAGCTCGATCTGCCGTTGCCGCTGGCCCCCAGCCCTACCCGGTGGGGACAGCCTTTCCGGTCGGCTGGTACGCGATACGTCCCGAGTTCTTTGATGCGGAACGGGACAACGGAGCGACGATCGCCCACATCTATGCACCGGTGGACGTTCCCACGGCCGTCGACTATCTGGCTGAGGTCGACGACGCCGATCTGACTGCGCTCTGTCGTCTCCCGTTGGCCTCGACGACAGAACCCAAGCAGATGCCGCCCTTGGCCACTGCGGTCGCAGCGATCACCGACCGAGCTTCGGCTCCGGTTGCCTGGTGGGACCTGCCCGAGGAAATGCGCTACTGGTACGCCAACGAGATGGCGGTGGTCACCGACTATGTCGCGCTGACCCGTCAGCATGACCCGCAGCAGCGTCCGAACCACATGTACTTGCCCAACCACTACCGAGCGTCGGCCTTCGCCGAGTACGTGCCCCACCTCGACATCCTGCCGGTGAGCGCCTATCGGTCATATGCGGCAATGGAGCCCGCGTGGATCCGGTGGCGGATGCAGCAGATGCATCAGGCGGTCGACTCGGTCTCGGCCACGCTCGGGCCCGATCATCTGGCGGGCGAGAAGACGATCACCGCAGCGCTCGAATTGTTTGCCTCGGCAGGGAAACCGGTGATGACGGCCGCCGATGCGCGTCACGACTTCTGGGCTGCGCTCACCGGGGGAGCCAAGGGGATCATGATCTATTCGTGGGCTCATCGGACGGATGATCCGTTGCTGGCTGCCGCTCTCGACAGTTACCACGACTGCATCGACACCTTGCTGAACACGCCAGGTCTGGCGTCGGCCCTGCTGTTCGGTGAGGTGGTCAGTGTGGCCACCGGTCTGGTCTCGGGACCGGCGCAGGCAGCACCCTTCCAGCCGTACGGCGTCGATGCGCCGATCACTCTGCCCTCGTACGACGTCCGTGTGGTGGAGCACCAAGGTCACCAGTACGCCTTGGTCACCAACAGCGCGACCAGCCCGGTCACCGTGGAGGTCTCCGGGCTGGAGCCAGTGACCGGCGACGGCGGTGTCGTGACGGTGACCGTGCCAGCACTCGATGTCGCCATTGTGAGTCGTTGATCATCTTCGCCCGGCACGACGGTCGTGCCACCAGGAAAGGAAAGTGGAATGTCCCCCTTCGAACAGCCGGTGTCCCGCCGGCTCCTGTTGGCCGGCAGCGCTGCGGCCGCGACCGCCGCAGCCCTGTGGCGGCCTCAACTGGCTGCCGCCGCCGCACCCGGTCGCGGCACGTCCATCTGGCCGGCTGGTCCCGAGTTCCCGCTGGGGTGGTATGACATCGGTGCCGATCGACCGGCCGACCAGGTGCCCGAGCCGATGGATCCTCTCGACGCCATGCAGACCGAGCGGCAGTATGGCTGGAACATGGTGCACCGCTACCTCGACGACAAGCCCCGTGCCCCGCAGATCACCCTGGAAACACTCAGGCTGGCTGAAGAGGCGAAGATGGCTGCGCTGATGCAGATTCCCGCCGAGGGTGGGGTGAACGATCCGGGTGGCCGGGTCGGCTGGTCCGAAGAGGATGTGGCGGCCTGGGTCGGCGAACGAGCCAGCAGCCCGGCGCTGGCATGGTGGGACATCCCCGAGGAGATGCGCTACTGGGTCCGCAACGAGATCGACATCGTCACCAACTACAGCGCATGGATCCGGAAGTACGATCCGCTGCAGCGCCCGGTCTACATGTACACCCCGAACCACTACTCTGCAGCGGCGATCGCCAACTATGCTCCGTACCTGGATCTTGTCCCGATCAGCACCTACACGACCTATGCCAAGCAGCCCCATGTCTGGGTGCGTTGGCGGCTGCAGCAGCTGCACGAGGCGATCGCGCTGGCCGGGTGCGAGATCGGGCCGGACTATCTCGCTGGCCAGAAGACACCGATCGTGGCGCTCGAGCTCTACCACGCCTCGACGGCGGAGTGGGCGACCCCCGAGGGCGTCTACCACGACTTCTGGGCCGCTCTGGCCGAGGGCGCCCTGGGGGTGTTCATCTACTCCTTCTACCGCCGCAACGGCGGCCCGGCGCTGGAGGACTGTCTGGTCAGCTACAACCAGGCTGCAGCCGAGCTCACCAGCGGTGATCGCCTCGACACCGTGCTGCAGTTGGGAGTTGACGCTCCCGACATCACCGCTGAGGTGATCGCGGGCCAGTCGGAGTCCGACCCGTTCCTGCCGTACGGGATGGAGGAGGACATCACCCTGCCGTCGGTGAAGGTGCTCGCCAAGCGGCACCGAGGAGTGCTCCACGTGATCATGGTCAACTCCCACACCGAGCCCGTGTCGGTCCGGCTGTCGGGCATCCGCCGACAAGGCGGGGTCGCGCAGTTGCCGTACGAACACGATCACGTACGGATCAGAGGTGGCGAAATCGATCTGGACTTCGACGCACTCGGAGTCCACGTGTTGCGCATCCCCGCTGGATGACCGTCCGCTACTTCACCGAGCCTGACATCAGACCCCGGATGAACCACCGGCCCAGCACCAGATAGACCACCAGGGTCGGCAAGGAGGCGATCAACACTCCAGCGAAGATCTGGGCATAGTTCGGGTTCTGTCCGCCGGCGAGCTCCTGCAGCGCGTAGGTGACCGGGCCGTTGGTGGGCTGGGTCAGGAACAGCGCGAACAGGAAGTCGTTCCAGGCCGAGGTGAACTGCCAGATGAGGGCAACGACGAAGCCGGGCAACGAGACCGGCAGGATCACCGAGATGAAGGTGCGGATCATGCCGGCGCCGTCCACCTTCGCCGCTTCGATGATCTCGGTCGGCACTGCGGTCGCGTAGTAGTTGCGGAAGATCAGCGAACAGATCGGGATCCCGTACACGGTGTGGACGATGATCAGCTTGCCGATGCCGTCGAAGCCCGGCGGCAGGTTCAACAACATGGCCTGCAGCGGGATCATCACGGCCTGGTATGGGATGAACATGCCGAACAGGAACATCGTGAAGATGATGTCGGCACCCGGGAACCGCCACTTCGAGAAGACGAAGCCGTTCATCGCGCCGAGCATCGACGACAGAGCGGCTGCGACGACCGCCAGGATCAGCGATCGGCCCATCGACGGAGCGAGTCGTTCGAAGGCCGAGACCCACCCGGCTGCGGAGAGCTTGGACGGCAGATCCCAGGCGGTCGCCGTGGAGATCGTGGCTGCGTCCTTGATGCTGGTGACCACCAACACGTAGATCGGCACCAGCACGATGACCACGCTCAGGACCAACAGGGCATAGCGGAGCACCGCGCCGGCCGAGACCTGGCCGCGACCGCGGCCCGGGGGTGTCGTACGGCGTGTGAGGTCTGGATCTGGACGGTCGAGTTCGGTGGTGCTCATCAGCGGTCACCCCGTTCACTGCGGTGGGTGTGGACCAGGTACGGGATGACGACCAGTGCGACGATGGTCAACAGGACCGTGGCGTTGGTGGCGGCCGCGATCGGGTCGGACTGCGGGAACAGCTGGATCCACATCAGGGTCGCGGGCACTTCGGCGGTGTACGAGTTCGACCCGGCGATTGAGTAGATCAGGTCGAACATCTTCATCGACATGTGGCCGACGATGATCAGCGCCGACAGTGCGACTGGGGACAACTGGGGGAACAGGATGTGGCGATAGATCCGCCACTCGGTCGCCCCGTCGACGCGAGCCGCCTCCCGTTGGTCGTCGGAGATCCCGCGGAATCCGGCCAGGAAGAGTGCCATCACATAGCCGGACAACTGCCAGATCGCCGGTACCGCCATGGCCGCCATCGCGAATGGGCCGGGGTCTGACCACCAGGCACTCTGCAACCCGGGCATGCCGAGTTTGAGGAAGAGCTGGTTCAGGCCGATCGCCTGGTCAGCACCCTGGGCCGGTGACAACAGCCACCGCCACACCACCCCGGCGGCAATGAACGACACCGCCATCGGCAGCAGCAGGATGCTGCGGAACACCCCTTCGGCGGTGACGCCCTTTTCGAGCAGCAACGCCCACAGCAGGCCGAAGAACATCGTGCCGGCGACGAACACGACCGTGAGGACCAGCAGATTCCACAGCGCATGGTGGTAGCGCGGGTCGCTCAACAACTGCACATAGTTGAGATATCCGCCGGGATTCAGGACGCGGTCGGTGACATAGTCGGTCCGCCGACCGAGGGAGGTCCAGATGTTGCGGCCGATCAGCCCGTAGACGAACACCCCGACAAGGATGATCGACGGGCTGACCAGCAGCAGTCCCGGGCCCCAGCGTTTGAGCTGACGCATGCCGGGCCGCTCGTCAGCCGGCGTGCTTGCTGGCGGCGGCGGCGAGATCGGAGACCAGGGTCTCGGTGTCCCTCGATCCGTAGAACTTCGACACCGCAGTCGTGATGTCACTCAACCAGGCCTCGCTGACGGCCGCGCCGTGAGCGATCGAGGCAACGATCGTGTCGTTGGCGAACGAGTCCATCGCACTCTTCTGGTAGGCCGGGAACTCATCGGGGGCAACATCGGTGCGGGCCGGGATCGATCCCTTGGCGAGGTTGAAGGCGAGCTGTCCCTCGGCCGAGCCGACAGTCATCAACCAGTCCTTGCAGCCGGCCGGATTCTTGGCTCCCTTCGGAAGGGTGAACGAGTCGGCGAGGAAGTCGAAGACCCCGTCGGTGCCCGGGACCGGGAAGTAGCTGTACGCGTCCTCGGCCACGTCCTTGCTGGCGAACTGGGCCACCGCCCAGTCGCCCATCACGTTGTAGGCGGCCTTGCCGTCGATCACCATGTCCGTGGCAGGTGGCCAATCGTCGCCGTCGGAGGCGGTGTTGGCGTAGTCGAGCAGCTGGTCGTACTTCTCGGCGGCGGTGGTGACCTCGGCGGACTCCCAGTCACCGTCGGCGGTGAACAGGGCGGTGTAACCGTCAGCGCCCAGGGTGGACAGCAGGACGGTCTCGAGGAGCTGGACCTGCGTCCAGGCGCCGCCGATGGACAGCGGTGTCGACACTCCTTTGGACTTGATCGTCTCCATGTCGGCCATCCAGGCGTCCAGATCCGCAGGGACGGCTGTGATCCCGGCGTCGTCGAGGACCTGGGTGTTGGCCCAGACCACGTTGGCACGGTGGATGTTGGACGGGACGGAGTAGATCGCGTCCTTCACGGTCAGCAGGTCGAGCAGGTTCTGGGGGAACACCCCTGTGCCGCCCAGGTCCTCGATCACATCGCCGACCGGGACGATCTGCTGCTTGCTGATGTAGCCAGCATCTTCCGTGGCGGCTGTCGGTAGCCGGTGAAGGCGCGGGCCCCACTCCGCGTACTGGAAACCGGGCAGATGCTGCACCTCTGGCGGCCGGAGAATTGTCGTAACTGCGGGTTCGCAGCCAGTTGGTCGCGCCCGGGTCAGCCGGGCACGCGGATCCGGAGCGCTCCCGGCTCGACCGACACGGTGAACTCGCGGATCTCGCCGACCGTGTCACCGTCGAGCTCGAACTCCTCGGGCTCGTGCACCTGGACACGCAGCTGCTGCCCGCGCAGGTACCGCAGCGCCCGGATCCGGTCCGTCCCGCTCTCCCCGCCGGTGAGCTTGCGGCCCACCTCGGTCCGGCGCAGGATCCCGTTCTCGAGCAGGATCTTGGACCAGATGCTCAACCAGCCCATGAGGCCGTCCGGCCGTAGCGCGACGATGTCAAAGATGCCGTCATCGACCGCGGCCTCGGGGAGCAACAACACGTTGCCGGGCAGCGAGCCACAGTTGCCGACCAGCAGAGTGTGGACGCGGGAGACCCGCGGCTGGTGGTCGTCCAGGGTGTAGCGGAGCCTGATCCGACGCCCACCCTTGATGGACTTGCCGAGCGCCTGCACGTACGCCAACCAGCCGGCCTTCTTCTTGAGGTCCTCGTCGGTGTTGACGATCATCTGCGCGTCCAGGCCGAGGCCGGCCATCACGACGAACACCTTCTCGACCGAACCGCCATCGGCCAGGACATACCGGGCGACGCCGAGGTCGATGGGCCGGTCCGCGCCGGCGAACGCTGTTGACACTGATTCCTCGAGGTTGTCCAGGGTCAGCTCCAGATTCCGGGCCAGCAGGTTGCCGGTGCCCTGCGGCAACAGGGCGAGTGCGACGTCTGCGCCCCGGACTCCCTCGGCCACCGCGCGGACCGTTCCGTCCCCGCCTGCGGCCAGGACCACTGACACCCCACGTGCCACGGCCTCCTGCGCCATCGTCACCCCGGGATCGTCCTCGCTCGTCTCCAGCCACAGTGACGGCTCGTAGGCACCGGCCTGCTCGGCCGCAGCCACTGCCGCCTTGAGTTGGTCAAGGTCGACCTTGACGGGGTTGTAGATCACTGCCGCCTGTCGCGGCTCCGGTTTGGGGCCGACGTGCTCGGTCAGCTCATCGGTCCGAGCGGCCGTCTCCCGGGCCGTCTCGGCCGGAGTGTGGTCCGGTGTCGCCTCGGCCGACTGCCGATCTGTGGTCATGCTCACCATTGAAGCAGGGTGGGTGAACTTTCAGGTGAGGCTTGCCGATCGCCGGTTTTGGATGATCTTTCGTCCGTAGGCTCCGAGCGAGTCAGACATCGAGTCCGATGAGTCGGCAGGAGGTGTTCGTGAACACCGCCCCAGGCGCGGGCCGAGCAAATCGAACTGGTGGTCTTCTGGCCGGGCGAAAGCTCCGTCGCCGAACAGCACTGTCACGCACCGAGCTTCGTGGTCCGGGTGAACGCTTCGGTCGACATCAGCAAGCCCCACGAGCCCTACGAGACATCAGCGCTCGCCTGATTGATCCCATCGACGAGAGCGCCTCCCGTTGGGGGAGTGCCAGCACATGGCCGACACGTTGTCTCTGGTCATCAAGGGCGAGTTACCGTTGCGGCTGTAGCTCAGCTGACGGGAGAGCGGACAGGTGCCGACACCCCAGTTTGTCCTCGACCTCCGTGCTCACATCGGGACCGCGCCGCTGTGGCTGATGGGTGCGACGGCGATCGTCCTGCGAGACGGCACTGACGGGCAGGAAGTCCTGCTGGTGAAGCGTTCCGACAGCGGCCGGTGGGCGCCGATCAGCGGAATTGTTGACCCGGGGGAGAATCCGGCCCAGACCGCCGTGCGGGAAGCGGCCGAAGAGGCGTCGGTCCAGATCGAGATCGAACGGATGGTCTCCATGGTGGTCACCCAACCAATCACCTACGCCAACGGCGACCAGTGTCAGTATCTCGACCACGCCTTCCGGGCGCGATGGGTCGGTGGCGAGGCGGCAGTCGGTGACGAGGAGTCCACGGCGGTGGGCTGGTTCCCGGTCGACGCGCTGCCGGAGCCGACTCATCACAAGCTGCAAGCCTTGCTCCAGTTGGTGCTCGACAACCGTGCCGATGTCGTGCTGGACGAACTCTGAGATCAGCCATCACGCAGTTCAGTCGTCGGCAGCCTGATCCCGTCCGTGCTTGCCGCTCCGGCTGTGGAGCATGACTGTCACGACGGCGCCGAGCACGGCCAGGATGGGCATGAGAAGGCCAGTCACCACACCGAGCTCGCGCGGGGATCTTCCGCTGTTGACGAGGGCGGTCGCCAGGATGTCTTGGATGATGATCGCGAGCAGCACGCCCCCGATGAGGCCGAGTACGCCGACACCGATCTTCCGCATGGGGTCCTCCTTCAGTGAATGCGACTGGGAAGGTCAGACGGCCTCGACACTGCGGGGCCCACGCAGCCGTTGCACCACGAGGGCCAAGCCACCGGCCGCCAGACCCCAAACGGTGTTGACCAGCAGCAACGGGATGATCGCGATGGGCGAGGCGAACGGTCCCTGGAGTTCGCCGGTCAGAATGGGGGAGAGGATGCCGCTGAGGATGGCCGCGAACACCGCATAGACGAGTCCGGTGAAGAGCAGGGTGAGCACCGGTTGAGCGATCCGGCCCAGCCCCACGACAGCGATCCAGATGACGGAGATGACCGCGGTGATGATGAGCGACATCGCAGGAGGGCCACTGACACCGAGCTGGTCCTCCACGATGTTCACCACGGGCCGGATCAGCGCGAGCGCACCGAGACCGACGATGAGGAGCCAACGCAGAGACCTGAATGTGTTCATGCCAGCAACGCTAGGTTCGCGTTCACGGCCACACATCAGCCTCTGCGCGCGTTCTGTTGCGACTTCTGTTCCACGCGCTGTACGTCGAAAGGCGACATCGGCAGCTGCTTGTCACGGGCCGGCCAAGCCTCAGGGATAGGCTGACCGACATGGCTCGCCCGGTTGCCTTCGATCCGCGTGTGGTTGACCACCTCTTCGCCACTCGCCCTGGATATCTGGACGCGGCCGCGCTCGGACTTCCGTTCCACGCAACGCTTACCGCAGTGCGGGACCACCTCGAAGCGTGGGAGGCCGGTAACGTCCGGGCCACTGACTTCGATCCGCTGGTGGAGCGGGCCCGTACGGCCTATGCACAGATCGTCGGCACCGAAGCGTCCCGGGTGGCGGTCGGATCGCAGACCTCGGTCCAGGTGTCAGTCGTTGCGCAGGCGCTCCCGCCCGATGCGCGAGTGGTCACCGTCGAAGGCGAGTTCAGCTCGGTGACCTACCCGTTCCTGGCTCGTGGTGACCTCGACGTCATCGCTGTCCCATTCGATGCACTGGCTGAAGCCATCACACCGGGTACGGCACTGGTCGCCTTCGCGCTGGTCCAGTCGGCTGATGGCCGGATCGCCGACGTGGAGGCGATCCGGAGCCGGGCGTCAGCGGCTGAAGCGATGACCTTGTGCGACCTGACTCAAGCGACCGGGGTCGTGCCGTGCCGGGCCGACGACTGGGATGCGACCGTCTGCCACACGTACAAATGGCTCTCCTGCCCGCGGGGGCTGTCCTTCCTCACCGTCGCCGACCCACTGTGGAGCCGACTTGCCCCCGTACAGGCTGGGTGGTTTGCCGGAGAGGACCGCTGGGCGTCGACGTACGGACACGACCCGGCGTTGGCGGAGACCCCGACGGTCGTGACCTGGATCGGCTGCGGGCTGCCGGGATCATTGCCTCGGGCCGTGCCGGTCGGGTCCGCGCCGCCTTCCATCTCTGGAACTCCGACGAGGACGTCGACCTCGTACGCTCGGTCCTGGATCGCTGACACTGTCGAAACAACGGTCAGGCGTCCCAGTCAGACACCGCTGGCAGACCATGGGCCGCGCGAGCACGATCGGTGATTTCCTTGACCACGGCACGTTTGCGCAGCGTGTAGTCCTGTCCATCCTCCGCCTCCAGCGAAGCCTGGCGTTTGGCCTGGGCATATCGGTCACGGTCATCGGGGTGGTTCCGCAGCCAAGCAGCGAAGACCCGTTGGTGGACGTCGTCCCAGTCGGCGACCGGGAAGAAGTGCGCGATGTGGGTTCGCTCGTTGCCCTTCATCCTGACCAGCACACGGTGCCCGGCTGGTTGGGTCATGATCGGATACCAGCCGATCGCACGGAGTTGTGGAATCAACTCGTCGACGGCCGTGAGCGTCTCCGCCCGAACCGCGAGGTCGATGATCGGTTTGGAGGGCAGTCCCGGGACGCTGGTCGATCCGATGTGCTCGATCGTCCAGGACGACGGCACCACGGTCGCCAACTGGGCTGCGGTGCGCTCATACTGCACGGGCCAATCAGGGTTGTAGTCGACGATGGTGATCATGGCGGCCTCTCTGTCGGGACACGCGGGCTGTTGGGCACTGGTCAGCATCGAACCAGACTGCCGCCTGACTGACAGATTCCGTTGGTCGGTCACACGAACCGACCACTAGGTTGAAGCCATGCCAGCAGCCGTTCAACTGATCCGCTCCTCCAAGCTCTCCGACGTTGCCGAATACGCGTACGCAGCCACCGCTCCCAAGGAGGCGCGGCTGACCTTCCTGGCGGGCTCGTGTCCGCTCAATGATGACGGCACGACAGCAGCCGTTGGCAGCTACGCAGGGCAGGCGGCGGCTTGCATCGAGACCTTGACCACCGCACTGGAAGCGGCAGGGGCAACCCTCCAGGACGTGATCAGCACTCGCGTGTTGGTCGCCTCCTCGGCACAGGCCGACCTCGTGGAAGCGTGGGAGGTGGTGAGGGACGCCTTCGGTGACCATGACGTCCCCAGCACCCTCCTGGGAGTGACCGTGCTGGGCTACGACGACCAGCTGGTTGAGATCGAGGCCGTCGCCGCAGTCCTGGACTGACCGCGCACTGTCGACGGTCAGGGTGGCACACCGATTGCAAGGGTAGAACCGTTGGTAGGGCACCGACCCTTGCAAAGCGTGTGCGAGCCTCGGCCGAGTCCGGGCATGAAAGTGGGGTCCAGATGGACTTGAACCACCGACCTCTCTGTCGCCTCGCCGATGCCCGGCGTGTCGGGAATGCCGTCGCTCTTGCCGACTCGCTGGCCGAGGCACTGGAACTGTCCCAACGCGGTCAGCCGATCGTGACCTGGCCCGACCCCGATGGCCTGGACCTGGATCGGCTGGGAAATTGTTCGCACTGTGATGTATCACCGGGGGATGGAGGCGCTCCTTGTTGGGTGAGTCCACATTCCGTGGGCCCCAACCACAGCAAGGAGACATCATGCCCGACAAGCAGACAACCAAGGGAGCCAAGGAGCTCGAAGTGCTGCAGACCCTGCGCAAGACCGGCGCAGTGGACTTCGACAGGGTCGCGGAGATGGTGAAGAACATGCCGGAATCCGTGCTCAGCCCAGGGACTGTCGCCGACGACTACATCGTGACCGGATACACGTCGGTGCTCAAGATCTGGAACACCGGCATTGCGGCGCAGGGCCTCGAGGATCTCGGCAAGATTCGCGACCTCAACGACCGTTTCCAGCGGCCTCAGATCTGATCCCATGAACCAGCCCATCGTGGGCATCCACTGGCGGCGGGACGAGCTCATCGCGCGTCTCGCCGCCACGTTGGACCACGCCCAACAAGCCGCCCATCACCTGCTGCTGCCATCGGCCTGGAACCAGCTGGACGAGGCCGCCCCTTCGGTCTTCCTGAACCGTGCCAAGTTCGTGTGTGAAACCAGCCTGTTGCTGCATCTGGCTTCCCACGTACCCGATCCACCAGCCGAGCTGAGCGACCGGCTCGACCACATCGCCGACCTGCTGACCCCGTTCGCCCGTGACCACGACACCAGACTGTGGATGCGGCTGCGCCCTGCCATGGCGGCCGAACTCGGTGTGGCACACCTGTGCCTGACCGCCTACGGTCGCCCCGATCCGGACTTCCACGCCGAGTACTGCGCCTCCTTGACCCAGACCAGTGTCGGGCCGTCGGAACGTGCGGCGTGGAAGGACCTCGAGGCCGGATGGCATCGCTCACTGGGGGCGCCCCTGCCCGAACTCGACATCGCAGCCGCCACCAGGCGCACCGCCTACAACCAGGGTCAAGATGTCATCTGCGGCTCCCGGGAAGCTGCCTACGCGGTCACCCATGGATTGATCTATGCCTCGAACTTCGGCGCCGACCGGCCGGTCCTGGCCCGACCCGAGGCTGACCTGACGGCCGACCTCGAGGCGATGACAGCCCGCTGCCTCGATGAGGACGACTATGACCTCGGTGCGGAAGTCCTGTTCAGCTGGCCCTTCCTTCGTGCCGGCTGGACCCCCACCGCGACGTTTGCGTTGCAGGTCCTGGCCGAGGTCACCGACTCCTTCGGGATCCTGCCGTCGATGACCCTGCAGAGCGATGCCTGTGCCGAGCTGGATCCGGCCGAGCAGGGTGCGTACTACTTCCGGGAGAGCTACCACACCGTCTATGTGTGGGGCCTGCTGATGGCGGCCATCCTGCGCACCGGGCAGCCTGTGCCCCGCAGCTCTGCGCCGTCGCCACCAGGGCGGGAGGCCATCGCCGACCGGCTGCTCGCACTGATGCCTCCACGCGACCGTGAACCCGAGTGGATCAAGGTGATCCATTCCTCGGCCGTCATCGACCGTGGTGCCCTGGTCAGCCTGATCGCCGATGCCGGCGTCCGTCGCGCGATCCTCGCCAAGGACTTTGCTCGAGCGCACCAGATCGTGCAGACCTTCCTCGAGGCCGATGTCCCACCAACCTCCATGGTCCTCCAGGCTGCCGAGATGCTGGCGCGTCTCGCCCAACCCGTGGGCACCACCGCGGCCGCGACACCCGTACCAGCCTGAGCCGGCCCAGCTGGTGGTCGCACACTGGCCGACCGAGGCCACAGCTGCCTAAACTGATCATTACCGACGTTCGTGACAGAAGGATCCAACGATGGACACACCACCACCACCGCCGGTCCCGGCGATACCGGAGTTCCTGCTCAGCCGCCACGGCGCGCGAACGCTCGACCCCGACACTGCGGTGCAGCCACCCGGCGCCACCGTCAATCCCACGATCTATCTCCCGCGGCGCCTCCTCGTACGTGGTCTGCCGGACGGCTCGGCGAGCAGGATCGTCGAACGCCTCCAGGCCTGGAGTGACGAACGTGACCTGGGACTGCGATGGACCGTCGCCCCGCGGCACGGCGCAGCCGTCAAGGATGTCGACCCTCACGAGCACAAGATGTTGGAACAGGTCATGTACACCGCCGTCGACATCGCTGCGGCAGGAGACTCACCGACAGCCCCACCCGACGCCTGGACCGTGCTCCAACAGCTTCGCCACGACCTCCGTGACGAGCCCGAGATCGCCGACCACGTGGCCCTGGACCATCTGATGGCAGCCGGAGGCCCTCGACAGGGCGGGATCTGGGGCGGCGTTGGAGGTATCTGGGCCGGGGTCGGTGGTATCTGGGCCGGTGTCGGGAGTTCGGCCGCCCAGTCCATGGCCGGCTACAACGGCCGCACCCCGGTGGTGTGGAGCGCGCCCGATCCCTGGACGACCACACCCCGTACGAAGTACGAGCCAGTGGTTGCGGTGGTCGACAGCGGCATCGGCCAGCATCCCTGGTTCGCGACCGAGGGCGAGGGCTTCTCCCGCTACCGGGGGCCCGGAGTGGACCAGACGGTCCTGGACCATCTCGACCATCCCGACTCGACCTTCACCGGTGTGGTCACCGACCCGCTCAACGGTGTGATCGACGCCCTGGCCGGCCACGGCACCTTCGTGGCCGGAGTCGTCCGGCAACGTTGCGCCCGCGCCCATCTGCTGGACGTCCCGGTGATGGCTGCCGATGGCGTCGTCGCCGAGAGCGATGTGCTCCTCGCCCTGGTGGGGCTGTTGCGGCTGCACCGGCGCGAAGAGATCCCCACCGGCACTGGAGCGGAGAGCCGCAAGCTGGACGTGCTCAACCTGTCGATGGGCTACTACCACGAGTCACCCGACGACCCCCGTGCCGCGGCCCCGCTCGCCGGCCTGCTCCGGGCGTTCGCCGACAGTGGGGTGGCGGTCGTGGCGGCTGCCGGAAACGGGGCCACCACCGTCCCGTTCTATCCCGCCGGGCTGAGCAGTCAGCTGACCGATCCGTTGCCACTGATCAGTGTCGGTGCGCTCAACCCGGATGACCACACGGTGGCGGTGTTCTCCAACAATGGTGACTGGGTCACCACCCATGCCCCGGGCGCCGCAGTGGTCAGCACCGTGCCGGTGGGCCTGACCGGCAGCTTCCGACGGGGGATCGCAGTGCAACGCGACGACCCGATGATGCGCGGCACCATCGATCCGGATGACTTCGGGTCCGGCTTCGCGATCTGGAGCGGTACGTCATTTGCCGCACCCTGGGTGGCCGGCGACATCGCCACCTGGGCCTGCCGCACCGGTGATGTTCCTGCAGCGGTCAAGGCAGTCCTGACCGAACGCGAAGAACACGTGGCCGCCATCCGACGACGTAGCGCGGCATCATGACCGGCGGTGCATCATGACCGGCGGTGAGGCAGGGGCCGGGGCGCCCGACACGGCCGACGCCTCCGAAACCCATGGCCTGGCCCGGCAGTCGGCGATGGCATTCGCCGGGTTTCGTCGCGGCGAGATGGATCGGATGGACGAACTGGTCGAGCTGCTCACCCCACTGCTGTGGCACACCGCCCGAGCACAAGGACTGGAGCACGAGACTGCCCGTGACGTGGTGCAGACAACCTGGCTGCGGCTGGTCGAACATGCCGATCGCATCAAGGACCCCCAGGCCGTACTCGGCTGGCTGGTCATGACGACTCGTCGCGAGTCCTGGCGCCTCGTACAACGTGATCGCCGGACCGCGACTGACGAACTGAACCCTGAGGATCCTCATCCCGAGGCGGCGCCCGGTCCCGACGAGCGGGTGGTCCTGCGCAGTCGGCAGGCCACGCTGTGGCGTCATCTCAGCGAGCTGTCCCAGCGATGCCGCACGCTGTTGCGGGTGATTGCCTTCGGTGATCGGCCCGACTATGCCGCCATTGCCGCGGGACTGCAGATGCCGGTGGGCAGCATCGGTCCAACCCGCGGACGTTGTCTGGCCAAGCTGCGGGCTGCCCTGTTGGCCGATCCCCGATGGGAGGGACGATCATGATCACCGATGATGGTCCTGACGAACCGATCGACGACACCGATCTCCAGATCCTGGCCGAACTCGGCGACCTGTGGGACACCCTGGACCCGGTCCCCGATGACCTGACCCTCGAGATCCGGTTCCGGTTGAGTGTGCAGGCGCTGCACGCCGAAGTCGCCGAACTGCACGGGGATGCCGATGACGGGGTGCAACCGACATCGCAGGTGCCGGAACTGGCCGGTGCCGGTGCGTTCCGTGACGGCGCCCCTGTCCGTACCGACACCCTCACTTTCCGCTGTGACCAGTTGAGCAGCATGGTCACCGTGGCCTCCCTCGCCGCGGACATGGTCCGGGTCGACGGATGGGTGACCGTCCCGGAGTGTGCCGTGGAGATGCGCGTGCTTGCCCGCGATCGGCGCGGCCGTCCGCTGGTCCACCAGACCCAATCCGACGAGGTCGGTCGCTACACCTTCGACGAGGTCGAGACCGGCCCGGCACAACTGGTCTTCCGCTACGACGACATCACCGTGATGACGCCGTACTTCGCCCTCTGACGCCGCGACGACCTGCCAGGAGGACACGATCACCCCGTCTGAACCATCACCCGACATCGCTCCGGAAGCCGACCTTCTGATTGCTTCGATCGACCAGGCCGTCCAGGCCAATGCGACCGGCAAGCTCGCCCTGGCCGAACAGCTGCTGGATGAGGTGCTGGACCGCATCGGGCCGGGGGCAGTCCCTGATGAGTTGATCCTGGCTGCTGGCCGCGCCCGGGTGACCCTGGCCCTGACCCGGTTCGAGACCGGACACCGCGACGAAGCGTTCACTCTGCTGGACGATGCGGTCGATCTGGCGACCGGACCTGCCGGGACCACGGTGCGCGTGCTGTCCGCGATCCAACGAGCCGGGCTCGAGGGCCGTCTCGGCAACTGGGAGGCAGCCCTGGCCACGATGGAGGAACTCGGCGACTCGGCCGCAAAGGTCAGCCCCCGTGCGGATGCCGTGGTCGCGATCAACGCGGGACTGGCACGCCAGTTCCTCGGCGACGTGGCCGGCAGCGCCGCCGAGTTGGAACGGGCCGAGCGGCTGGCCGGTGAGTACGGTTTCGACGAACTTGCGGCCGCGGCCGTGCACAATCAAGGACGCCTCGCCTTCGTCCGCGGCGATCTCAGCGGTGCCCTCGCCCTGATGGACCGGGCCCGCAGGCTGGTGGACGTGCGGATCGCCCAGTCCGATCTCGACCAGGCCAGGGTGCTGCTTGATGCTGGCCTGCTCGACGCGGCCGACCGACTTCTCTCTTCCTGTGAGAAGGACGCCAAGGACGAGAACCTGGTGCATGACCTGGCCGAGATCACCATGGAGTTCGCCCGGCTCGCGCTGTTGCTGGGGGACCACCCGCTCGCCCGGGAGAGGGCGCGGCGGGCTGCCACAGCCTTTGCCGAGCAGCAGGAACCGGCCTGGCAGGTTCAGGCCGAACTGCTCGCGATCGAGGCCGGTCTGGCCTCCGGTGAACCCCCGCCGGACGTGGCTCGGCGCGCCGCAGCTCTGGCTGACGGTCCGGCGGCAGCCGGTGGTGTCGGCCCGACGGCGACTTTGCTGGCCGCGGAGGCCCACGCCCGGGCGGGCGAGCTCGACCAGGCACGCGTCCGGCTGGCTGCGGTCGGTCGGCACCGGTTGAGCCTGCCCGACCGGCTCCAGCGGCATCTGGTCCGGGTCACGATTGCGGCGTCCAGCGGTGACACCCAGAAGGTGCGGCGCAATGTACGGGCAGCCGTGGCCGCGCTCGGGCAGGAGCTGGGCCGGCGGTCCGGGCTCGACACGCGGACGGCGATGGCCCTCCACGGTCGCCGGTTGCGTGACCTGGACATTGAACTCGCCATGGATGCGGGCGCGCCGCCGGCGATCTTTGAGGCCTGTGAGCGGTGGCGTGGCGTCTCCCAACGGCTGCCGAGCGTGACCGTGGTCGAGGACTCCGAGCTGGCCGGTCGACTCACCGCTCTGCGCCAGGTCCAGTTGTCGCTGCGGGAAGCGCGGGGCGACGCCGAGGAGCTGCGGCAGCGTGCCGCGGAGTTGGAGTACGACATCCAGCGTCGCGACTGGGGCGCCAGCGACCTCGACGGCCCACCCGACCAATGGACGGTGGCGCCGGCGGCAGGGATCTCCACAATCCGGCAGCAGCTGGCCGCGCGGGGTCGTACCGGCCTGATCAGTCTGTTCGTCCACCGGGACCGGTTGTGGTCGGTGACGGTCGACTCCGATGGTGAGCGGCTCACCGACCTGGCAGCCGTGAGTGACGTCGCCAAGTTGGCCCAGAGCGTGTCGTTTGATCTCACATCGCTGGCACGATCCTCGGATCCAAGGATCAGCCGGCTGATCCGCACCGCCATTGTGCAGTCGATGGCTGCGCTGGGGTCCCTGCTCGCGCCGGCCATCCCTGCCACCGACCGCGTGGTCGTGCTGCCGTCTCCGCTGCTTGCCTCGGTGCCCTGGCGGATGGTGCCCCAGCTCGCTGGGAAGACCGTCACCGTCAGCCCGTCGGCGACCTTCTGGGCTGATGGACGATCCGGAGGCAGCCGGACGGTGGCAGCCGCGACCACTCTGCGGACCGCGGCCATCGCCGGGCCAGGGCTGCCAGGCGCTGTCGCCGAAGTTGCGGCAGTGACGCAGGTCTGGCTCGATTCGCAGACCGACCTTCGACCGGCGGCGACCGGGGCGGACCTGGTCGCCGTCCTGCGGGACAGGTCTGTGGTCCATGTCGCTGCCCATGGCAGCCATCACGAACAGAGTCCGCTGTTCTCCTCCATCCTGCTCGCCGACGGGCCGGTGTTCGCCCACGAGCTGCAGTCAGCCGGGACCACGGCCCGCCATGTGGTGCTTTCGGCCTGCGATGTCGGGAGGGCGCTGGTCCGCCCCGGCGAGGAACCCCTGGGACTGACTGCAGCATTGCTCGCCTGCGGAGTCGAATCGGTGATCGCTGCGGTTGCGCCGGTCCGCGACGAGGCCCTGACCGAGGCCATGGCTGCCTACCATCGAGAGCTTGCGGCCGGGGTCGACGCGGCCCGGGCGCTGGCGCTGATCACCCCTGACCATCCCGAAGCAGAACTGTTCTGTGCCTACGGTCGGGACTGGTCTGTGGCGTCGTGTCAGTGAGCCAACAGCTCGGTGATGAGTCGACCGAGCGCGGTCGGGTTCTCGACATGGGCCAGATGTCCGTGCCCGACCAGCACCGTGGTGGTGGCCTTCGGAAGCAGCGCCGCGGCTCGCTCGAAGGCAGGGCCGTACGGCTCGACGTCCCGACTCCGTTCGCCGACGATGAGGGCAGGCGACAGCTCGACCCACTCCGGGCCCGGTCGGAACGCGTTGATGGCCTCGAGTTCGGCGACCACAGGGACGGCCAAGCCACACAGGCTCGCCCAGGCCGGGCTGTTCCGTAGCTCGGCCACGGCCTCTGCCGGCACGCGGGACAGATCGCGATTGATGATCTCCACCCGCCGATCCGGACCGGCCTCACGCAGGGCGGGGAGCAGCTCGGCCCCGAACGGGCCCAGTACGGGGTCGTACCCGATGACCTGTCGGACTCGCGGGTCGTGAGCGGCCAGCTCCAGCGCGATGACGGCCCCGTAGCTCCACCCGACCAGAAGGACCGGCTCGCCGAGCTGATCGAGCCAGGCCCGGAGGTCGTCGACCTCGGTCTGGGTTGAGTACCCATCGCCTTGGGGTCCACTGGCCGAGCGCCCACGACGGTCAAGGACCAGCACCGGGCCTGGATGGTCGATCGCCTCGGCCACCGGCGCGTACGACTCGGCGTCGGCCATCGCCCCCGGCACGACGACGATTGGCACTCCGTCCCCGGGCCGCCACAGCCCGTGCAGCGGTACGCCGTCGCGGTCGATCCGTCGTGACTCCATTCGCCTGCTCCGTTCTGGAGTGATCGTTCCTGATTGAGGCTACCTCGGTTTCTGGAGCAACCCAACTAGAATTGTGGGGTGAGGACCCGAGGACGACCCCGCGGCTTCGACCGCACCGCTGCCTTGCTCGCTGCAACGCGCCTGTTCTGGGCTCGCGGTTACGACGGGACCTCGCTCTCGGACCTGACTGCGGCCATGGGGATATCGCCTTCCAGTCTCTACGCGGCCTTCGGCGACAAGAAGACGCTCTTCGCCGAGGCGGTCGAGGGATACATGCAGCGCTACACCGCGATCTACATCGAAGCCGTCACCAGCCCCACTGCTCGGGAGGCGGCTGAACGCATCCTGCGCGATTCGGTCGACGAGTTCACCGACCCCGTGCGCCCGATGAGCTGCCTGGTCGTCAGCGCTGCGATCCATGGCGGCTCGGACACGATTGATGTCCGCCAGGCCTTGGAGGAGCACCAGTTGTCACTGGCCGCGATCCTGACCGAGCGGATCGAGGCGGACCAGCGATCCGGACGGCTCAGCTCCGAGGCCGACCCAGCAATCCTGGCCGACTGGGTCCGCACCCTGTGGGAGGGCTTGTCGAACCAATCCAATGCGGGCGTTCCTCGCGCCCGGCTGCACGAGATCGTCACCTTGGCTCTCGGGGCCTGGCCGGGCTGAGCGGGTGACCGGCTGCGGATGCCTTCGCCCCAACGGTGGTCAGAACCAGAAGACCCCTGGAACCAGAAAAACCCCTTGCCAGAAGGGGTTTCAATGGTGGGCCCAGGTGGACTTGAACCACCGACCTCTGCCTTATCAGGGCAGCGCTCTAACCGTCTGAGCTATGGGCCCGCGCGCCAGTGCAACGAGGCGATACATTATCGGATCCGCCCGGCAGAGTCCAAACCGGTGGGGTGCACGAGCTCGAACCGCTCACAGGCGATCGGCATGTCCTCGGCGAACTGGCGGCCGAGGTTGACGTGCTGCTCGTAGAACTCGCGGTGGATCCGACGCCACGAGTCGAGCGTACGGTCATCCTCGCCCTCGGCGTGGGCGTGCTCGGCAGTCACCCGATTGAACGGGACCACCTCGACTGAAACCGTCCGCAGGATGGCTGCCGGTTGACCGGAGCCGTCCAGGATCACGTCGTACTGTCCGGCCTGCGGCAAGGGTTCGTTGTCGGCCTCGTACTCCCAGACATAGCTGGAGGTGCCGGTCTTGATCCCGGCCAGGACGAGCGCGAGCAGCGCATCAGCGTGCTCGGGTGTCGCACCGAACCCCCACGGTTCTCCACTCGGCGGATCGACCGGCAGCCCCGGTGTGGTGGCCCGGGCCCGTGCCCAGAACTCGGCGACCGTCATGCTGAACCACCGGGAGTGTCGCCAGTCGTCGCGCGGAGCGCGGCCACCGGGTCGGCCTGGACCTGGCTGGCAGGCAGCCGAGTCTCCCGCACGATGGCGCGGAGCAGTCCGTCCCGGGTTGCGTACCCGGCGGTGACAGCAGCTCTGCCGAATCCGACGCCGGCACGCAGCGAGCGGGCGGCTGCATTGAGTCGGGCGCGGGTCCGCCAGGTCGAGAAGGTGAGGCCGGTCTCGTCGACGAAGGCGCGCTGCACCTGCCGGACGCTGGTGAACTCGTGACCGGCCAAGTCGTCCAACGGCAGCGCAAGATCCCGCCCGGCGATGAGGCGCAGAGCGATGCGGCGGGCGGCCGGCTGGGTGGGGGCGGTCAGCGGCCAGGGGCGTTCTCGCAGGTCGAGCAGGAGTTGTTCGATGCTGTGGCGGAAGGGCCGGATCTCCTCGTCGGTCTGCGGTGCGGCCGACATGGCCGTCAGTAGCAGTTGGGCCAACTCGGCCTGCCGTCCCAGCCGGACGACTCGTTCGGGTGGTGCCGCAGCCGGCCCCACCATCGGCCCGAAGGTGATCGTGTCGTCGTGGCCGGTCAAGGAGTGCGGCACCTGGGCGGCCAGCCACAGGGTCTCGCCCTCGGCCAGATGGTACGGCTCTCCGTCGGCCACCACGGTCGCCTCGCCGCGGATCACATGGATCAGGTGGGCCATGTCGTGCCGGTGAGTGCCATGGCTGCGGAATCGCACCGCAGTCCGTGGCACAACGGTGGTCAAGGTGGCCGTCATGGGGCTCCTCCCGAGTCCGGCTGAGCAGAAATCGTCAGCTGTGGCGTACCGATGTCAGATCTGTCGGCCAGCCCACGCCACAGTATAGTTAGGCTCGCCTAAGGACGGCGGGTGGGTCCAGATCCCGCCACAGAAAGGTGCTTCATGTTCTCGCGGCGTACGTTGCTCAGCTCGGCTGCCCTGTCGACCGTCATCGCTGGGGTGGGCCTGGCGGGCTGCAGCTCGGCTGACCCGGTTGATCCGACCGCTCCGGCCACCAGTGTTGACCAGGCGGTGGCGACCCGCGTGGTGCCGACGGCCCAGGGCGAGATCACTGTGCCCGGTACCCCGCAGCGGGTGGTCATGCTCAACTACGCCCTCACCGGGTTGGCCTTCCATCTCGGCGTTCCCGTGGTCGGCGCCACCACCGAGGCCTCCGATGTCGCCACCGGCGAACCGAGTGAGTTCTGGGCCGAAGCCGCGGAAACCGCCGGCACGACGATGCTCACCTGGACTGTCGACGGATTCGCGATGGAGGAGATTGCCGCTCTCGATCCCGACCTGATCGTCGCCGGTGGCGTCGGATTGCCGTGGGTGGTCGCCACCGACAACCATGACCGGCTGAGCCAGATCGCTCCGACGGTGATCGTCGACAAATCGTTGACCACTTGGCAGGAACAGCTGGAGTTCATGGCTCAGGCCTTCGGCACCGAGGAGGCCGCGCCCCAGCTGGTGACGGCCTTCGAGGATCGGATCGCCGAGGTCCGCGCCGCCATCACGCCTCCGCCCGGTCCGGTGCTGGCCGTGACCTTCTCGGAACCGACCAAGCCGTACGGGTTCATGCCCAACTCCTCGCTGTGGCAGCTCTTCGACCAGCTCGGCCTCGATCCGTCGACCGTTGCCGAGGACGAGGGCCTCGAGCCGTACACCCCCGGCGGTGACATGTTCGAGATGTCGATGGAAAAGGTCGGAGAGCTCGCCGACCAGCCCAGCCTGTTCGTCTGTGGCTTCCTCAACAATGCGGCCACGGTCGAGTCGGTCGGCAAGGATCCGATCTTCTCCCGTCTGCCGTCGTTCAGCAACGGTCACGCCTACGACCTGCCCAACTGGGCGTTCCGGGCGGACTACGACCAGACCTTGGCCGTGATCGACCACATCGCAGAGCTGTTCGGCTGATCCATGGCCGCTCGGCAGATGATCTCCCATCCACTCGTCGTCCGCTGTGTCCGGGTGGAACGGGTCGTGGACGTCTCAGCGAGGTTGCGGCGCATCACCCTCACCGGGGACCAGCTGGGCGCCTTCACTCGTGACGGCCTCGACCTGACGCCATTCACGGCTCCCGGTTTCGATGACCACATCAAGCTGATCTTCAATCCGGACGGGCCGATCGACGAGGTGCTGCCCGTACAGCTCGCCCACGGGATCGAATGGACCCCGGCGCCGCAACGGGTGAGCCGCGACTACACGCCGCGACGGATTGATCTCGAGGCGGGCGAGCTCGACCTCGAGTTCGTGATGCATGGCGACGGCCCTGCGGCCCGATGGGCACGTACGGCCACTGCGGGCACTGAGCTGTGGTTCGTCGGGCCGAAGGCGTCGACGGTCCTGCCCGACGACATCGACTGGCTGTTGCTGGTCGGCGACGAGACGGCGCTGCCCGCGATTGCCCGCTTCCTCGACGAACGGCCGGTCGACCGGCCGGCCCAGTTGGTCCTGGCCGGCCCCGCCGACAGTCGGATCCCTCTGCCCGTACGGGAGGGTGACACCGTGCGCTGGGTCACCGAACCCGAACAGCTGCCCGATGCTGTCCGGGAGCTCGAATGGTGGACCGGGCAGGTCTACGCCTGGGCGGCCGGAGAGTCCCGGGCGCTGCTCCCGCTGCGGCGCCATCTGCGTCACGAACGCGGACTTCCCCGTACACACATCGATGTCACCGGCTACTGGCACCGGGTCGAAGCCGAGGGCGAACCGGAACCGGCCGGTCCGCCGTCGCCGCTGGCTTGGTTCGCCACCCGGGCGGGTCTGCAGCTCGGTGTGCTGCAGGAGTTGGCCGCCGGTCCTCGCACCACTGACCACCTGGCTGTACGGGCAGAGGTCCCGCCCACGGCGCTGGTGCCGTTGCTCCAGGTGCTGGCCGAGGCCGATGTGGTCAGCCATGACGACCATGGTTGGCGGATGGGTCCGGTGGGTGCGCAGCTGCTCGATGACGATCACCTCGTCGACGAATTGGTCGGACATGAGGCCGATCAACTCCTCAGCCTTGCCGGCTTGGCCGGAGCCCTGCAGACGGGGGCGCCGCCCTGGCAGGCGGCGCGGGGGAAATCCCTGTGGCAGGAGGCCAACGAGGATCCGGAGCGATTCGCCGAGCTGATCGAACATGCCGGCCAGCTGCGCTACCTCACGACCGGCATCACCGCCCTTGAGCTGTGGGCCGGACTTGGCGCGGGTGCCCGCGTCAGCCTGTCCGGTGCGGCGGCCGGGATCGTTGGCGAAGCACTGCCCGACGGGCCCGAGATCACTGTCGTGGCAGGGATCGACGTCATCTCCGTGCTCCAGGAGAGCCTGGACCGCCCGCAACCCCAGTGGCAGTGGCAGTCACACTGGTCCGACTGCGATGTCGCGGTGATTGCGTACGAGCTGTGTCACCGCACCGACGCCGAGACGGAAGGGCTGCTGAGCGAGCTCGGCCGGGTCACCGACCGGCTCGTGGTCATTGAATCCACTGACCACGATGCGCTGAGTCCGGGCCGTGCCGAGGACGCACTGCTCGGCCTGGCCGCGATCGGGGTGCCGCCACGGACCGTGGCCAAGGTGACCGAGCGCGCGACGCAGGCCGGCTGGCGCCTCGTCGATTCACGCGCACTGGGCTGGGGTGTCTCGCTGACCGAATTCGGTCGACCCTGAGCGAGGCTGTCCCACCTCCAGTCGGACACCGGCTCCACGGGCGAGGCCGCCTGACTGAGAAACTCCACGCACTGTGGGCCCGCACGAAGGTCAGCACACTTCAGTACGGGCCAGTGCAACCCCGTGCCGGAAGGTCAGCACACCCCGGTGCTGGCCAGCGTGCCTCCGGGTCAGGGCTGGCCCGCCTCTGGACCGGCTGACCCACACCGGGATGTGCTGGCCCCCCGTGGTGGGGTGCTGACCGTCCGGTTCGGCGTGGCTCAGTTGAGGTACTGGTTCAGCAGACTGCGGGCGGCTTCGCTGGCAGTGCCTCGGACGCCATGGGCGTGGCGGAACAGGCCGCGGCTCAGCAGCTCGGTGTGGGCCGGGGTGAGGAAGCGGTTGGCCAGACCGCCGACCCGGTGCCGGTCGTCGGCTGCGAGGGTGTCGGCTCCGCGCAGCATCCACTTGCGGACCTCATCCGGGTTCGCGTAATGGTCCACGGCGGCATTCCAGGCATCGGTGATCGCGGCGTCGTCGGTGAGCACCGCCGACGCGGCGGCCATCGCCCGGTTGAACCGCTCCCGCGCCGGACCGGTCAATCGGCGCAGCCCGTGCTGCTCGATGAGGTAGGGGACAGCACGGACGGTGCGGACAGCCGTGTCGATGAAGTCGATCTGCACCGCATACCCGACGTGGTGGAAGAACCGCTCGGTGTCGAACCAGAACGCGAAGTTGCCCAGGCTGTAGGCGATCGGGACACCGTGGTGGACCTCGAAACCCTGGGGGACATGTGGATGGTGGCCGAGCACGACATCGGCGCCCATCCGGGCAATGGCTCGCAGGTCGCGCACCACGTACGGCGGCGGTACGGGGACATGTTCGCGCCCGCCGTGGAAGACCACCACGACGACCCTCCCGGCTTCCTTCTCCGACTGGATCTGGTCCTCGAGGGTGATCAGGTCGAGCCCGTGCACACCGGGGCCGCCGTCGATGGACCGGCACTCCTCACCCTCACCGCAGTTGACCACGGTGACCTCGACACCGCGGACCGGGACGGTCAGCGGTTGCGCCGCCTCGTCCCCGGTGCTCCCGGCGCCGACCGTACGCAGCCCGGCGGTCTCCAGCACGTCGATGGTCCGGCGCAGCCCGGGCTCGCCGAAGTCTGCGGTGTGATTGTTGGCCAGACAAGCAATGTCGAAGGGCACCGACGTCAACGAGGCGACCAGATGTTCGGCCACCCGCAGGTTCGGGCCGTCCTTGGGGATCGGCTCACCCGCCTCGCCCAGCACGCACTCGACATTGACCATCCGCAGATCCGCGCCCGCCAACTCCGGCAGGAGGTCGCCGTAGAAGCTGACCGGGTCGGCAGCCATCGCTTCGACGTGACCGTCGCGTGGCATCCAGTCTCCGGTGCAGACCAGCTGCCAGTGCTCACCGGACTCCCCGGGATCGAACTCGGCCAGGAGGCCGCTCGCCCATGCCTGCTCGTCGCCCACAGTCAGGAGTCGCAGCCGGTGTCGCCGTCGCGGCGGATGTGAGCACGTCGGCGGGTCTCGATGCCCTTGTACGCATAAGGATCGGTGCCCGCGACGACGACGATGTCGCGGTAATCGCCGTCTCCGACCTTGACGCCGTCCGGCAGCTGCCAGGGCAACAGCGAGGAACAGCTCATGTAGTGGTTGACGAAGGCACGCCGGTAGCCGTGCTGGCCGGAGTTGCGCAGCGAACGATGCAGCAGGTATCCGTTGAAGATCAGCGCGGCACCGGCCGGGATCTCAACAGGGACTGCGTCCTCGTCGCTGTACGGGAAGTCTCGCGCCTCGATGGTGCACCCGAATTCGTCGACGTTGTCCTGCTGGTCGGCCGGATAGAGCACCCCGCGACGGTGTGACCCGGGAAGCACCCAGAGGCATCCGTTGTCGACGGTCGCATCGTCCAGGGCGATCCAGGCCGCATGCAGGGACCGGTCACGGGTCGGGATGAAGTACTCATCCTGGTGCCAGGCCTGGCCCGGCTTGCCGGACGCCTTGATGAACATCATGGACTGCATGGACTTGACGTCGGGGCCGATCACCGAGGTCAGCGCGTGGACCACCCGCGGGTGGGCGACCATGCCGTTGAGATACTCCGACAGCTTGTCAGGGTTGTGGATCGCCGAGTATCGCCTCAAGGCGTCGTCGTCGGACATCGACTCGTCCGCGGCACCCTGGCCGCGGGCGATCGTGGTGAGGTCGCTGCGGCACAGTCGCAGCGTCTCGGCGTTGACAGCCGCGACCTCCGAGGGGTCGAGGGCATCGGCCAGGACCGCGAAGCCGTGCTCGGCCACGTGAGCGGCAAAGGTGTCGTCAACCTCGCGGAACAGCTCAAGTGATTTCAAAGTCGCCATGGTTCGATTCTGTCGAGACAACGCGCCCGTGGCCATGATCCATTGTGGCGCGACCATGGCTCTTTGGCGCATGTGGGTGGGGCTACTCCTTGACTGACCCCACCACCATGCCGGTGGTGAAGTAGCGCTGGAGGAACGGATACAACATCAGGATCGGGACGGCAGCCACCACGATCAGGCTGGCGACCTGCCCCTGCGGGGTGAGGTTCTGGAACTGCGTGGCATCGATCATGCTGCCCGGATTCGTGACCACCTGTGAGTACAGATAGGTCTGCAACGGCCAGCGCGTGGAGTCGTTGATGAACACTGCCCCGTCGAACCAGGAATTCCAGTGCATCACCGCGACGAAGAGTGACACGGTCGCCAGGGCCGGCTTGGACAGGGGCAGATAGACCTTCAACAAGATCTGGAAGTCCGATGCCCCGTCGATGGCGGCAGCTTCCTCCAACTCGCGTGGGACCCCACGGAAGAAGTTCAACATGACGATGACGAAGAAGATTTGCAGGGCCACCGGGGCGATCAGCACCCAGAAGGTGTCGATCATCCCCAGGCTCCGCAGTGCCAGGAAGGTCGGGATGAGGCCGCCAGAGAACAGCAAACCGATCAACAGGCAGATCTTGTAGGCGGTCCGTCCGGGCATCCGGATGTGGTCCTTCGACAGGGGATAGGCCGTCAACACGACCAGCACCAGCGACACGATCACCCCGACCACGACCCGCAGTACCGAGATCGCGAAACTGCGCAGGAACTGCAGGTTGCCGATCAGCTTCTCATAGTTGTCCAGGTTGAAGCCGACCGGCCACAGACCGACCTGCTGGGCGTCGACGGCAGGACGGCTGCTCAGCGACACCGCGACCACGTGGATGAAGGGCAGCACACAGGCCAGGGCCAGTCCGGTCAACACCACGTACAGGAAGGCGTCGATCGCGAAGTCCTTGGGTGATCTTTCTTTGACCATTGCCATCTCAGGTGTTTCCTCTCACCAGATGTTGTACTTCGCGAACCGAGCTGCAGCCCAGTAGGACACCATGATCAAGGTGAAGCCCACCAAAGCCTTGAACAGGCCGACAGCGGTGGCCACGCTGTACTGGGACTCCAGAATCCCCTTGCGGTAGACCCAGGTGTCGATGATGTCGCCGGTCTCGTAGACCAACGGGTTGTAGAGCACCAAGATCTGTTCCATGCCGGCGTTGAGGACGCTGCCCATGCTCAGGCAGGCCAGCAGGACGACGATCGGAGCGATACCAGGCAACGTGATGTGACGCAGCCGAGCCAGCCTCCCGGCACCATCGACGGCGGCCGCTTCGTACAGCTCGGGATTCACCCGCATCAAAGCAGCCAGATAGAGCACGGAGGCGAATCCAAATCCCTTCCACACATCCGAAAGGATGATCGTCCATGGAAAGATTTCTGGCGAGCTCAGGAACCCGATCCGTGGCAGGCCGATCGACTCAATGAAGTCGTTGAGGTAGCCGGTGGTCTGGAGCATCTGAATCAGCACCCCGCCCACGATCACCCAGGACAGGAAGTGCGGGAAGGTCGCCAGTGTCTGCACCACCCGGCGAAATTTCCGCGATGCCACCTCGTACAGCATCAGTGCAAACAGCAGCGCGGCCACTTGACCAACCACGATCTGACCGACGGCGATCATGACGGTGTTGCGAATCAACTGCCACGTGTGCGCCGATCCGAAGACTTCGGCGAAGACCTCGAAACCGACGAAGTCCGACCCGCCGAGTCCGCGGAACTTGTTGTAGTCGACAAAAGCGAGCGAGACGCCCCACAGCGGGTAGAAGTGGAACAGGATCAGCACGATGACCGACGGGATCAGCATCACATAGAGCTGCCAGTGTCGTCGCACCAGTGACGGGCGTGAACGACCCGACACCGTGGTTGAGGATCCTGCGGACGACGACCCAGGGGGCTTCGAGGGACGGCCCTTTCGGGCCTCCGGCGTCGCTGCGGAGGTACTCACCCCTGCTGCTGCTTCCACTCGTTCACCTCCGCGGTGATCTGCTCACCGCCGTTGTCATGCCAGGCCTTCACGAAGTCATCAAAGGCGTTGATGTCGGATTGCCCCACGATGATCTTGGTGAAGGTCTCGAGCTCCAACTGGTCGAGGTCGGCCTGCTTCTTCAGCATGGTTTCGGTCGCCGCACCGATGAACTCGTCGACCATGCCAAGCTCGCGGGTCTGGAAGGCGTAGTCGTAGGACTCGACCGAACGGATCAGCGCGTCGTTGGACAGGATCAACTGCTGGGAGAGGTTGAGGTCACCCTCGGGTTGGTCACGCCAGGCCAGAAGGTCGCTGAAGACGTCAGACTGGTAGTCCGGGTAGGCCAGCGCAGGGTAGTTGAAGCCGACCATGTTCAGGTACAGGTACTGGGTCCCCACTGGGCCGGCCTCGATCTCGCAGTCGTTCACCACGTACTCGTAACCCTCAGTCCAGGCCGAGCTGTTGGTGTACTCGCCGTACTGGTGGTACTTCGCCCAGTTGACGTGCAGCTCGGTGGACCAGTTGAGCTGGGTGATCACCGCTTCGATGACCTGACGGCCGACACCCGCCCGGAACACCACGGCACCGGCAAAGGTCGGTGAGCCAATCCGTCCGGCATCTCCGTTGGGACCCTTCGGGTTGCCGAAAATGCCCCACTCGACGCCCGGGTTCTCCTCCTCATGCGGGACCATGGCCTGCGCGGAGAACCAGGGGCCGAACATGGCAGCCTGTTTGCCGGAGTAGACCAACGGCAGCGCGTCCTGGACCGTCTTGGTGTAGAAGTCCGGATCCATCAGACCGTCGGCGTACCACGAGGCCAAGGTCTGCAGGGCCTCCTTGGCCTCGGGCCGGACGCTGCCGTACTCCAGCTTGCCCTGACCGTTGTCGCGCCAAGTCTGGGGCACCGCGCCGTAGGCCACGAAAATCGGATCCATGCTCACGGTGTAGGTGTTGATCTCCTTGCAGGTGGCCAGACCGTACTCAACCAGGCCCCGGCCCTTCAGCTCACGCAGGGTGTCGCCGAGCTGGTCGACGGTTTCGGGCATGTCCGCGCCGACCTTGTCGAGCAAGTCCTTGCGGATGTAGCCGAAGGTGTCGGTGTTGTAGCCCGGTCCGGTGTTGTACGGCACGCCGAACAGCTGCTCGCCCCGACTCGCCACCGACCATGCCGCGCCATCGGGGTACTCCCGCTTCTCCTTCACCAGTGGGGAAGCAGTCGCCTCCCACACCTCGCGGATCTCTTCGGCCCCGTCGTTGTCGATGATCCCGGCCAGGTCGGCGCCGGTCAGCGGGAGCACGTCGGGCAGATCTCCGGCAGCGATCACCTGGGACAGCTTTTCGCTCCAGACTGAGGTGTTGGCCTGGAACTTCGCCTCGTACTCGATGCCAAGGGTGTCCTTGAGCCGGTTGTACAAGGGGTTGTTCTCGAAGCTGTCACCGCCCTCGAACTGCAGGCCGGCCGATGGTTGCCAGGTTGCGGTGACCTTGACCGGTGGGTCGAACTTTTGGAATCCCTCCGGGAAGGTGGGTTCCCAGCTGCCGGTACCGCAGGTGGCGGCTTGGGGTCCACCGGCTTCGGTCGGCGCCGGCAGGCGCGAGGCCTCGGGAGCCGATGGACCCTCCGCGCCGGTGCAGCCGGCGACCAGGGCAGCCGTGCCGATTCCGCCAGCCAGGCCCAGGGCCGATCTCCTGGTGAACAGTCGCTCCATCGTTGTTCCTTTCATCACAGTTCGCGGCCCGTCACTGGGCCAAAAGGTGGGCAAAACGTCGTGCACCACTCGGGTGGTGCGCGCGGGATCAGTCAGCGATCGGCCAAGAGGCGCGGGTGGTGCTGGGTTGGACCCCGAAGACTGTCGACGGCAGCGACTTGATCCCCAACGCTGCGGCGGGGCCGTCTGGTCGCAACTGACCGTCGGCGAAGATCTCGTCCCAGTTCGCGATGACGCTGTCGACATCGTGACCCTGGTCCAGCCACTGCTGCCAGGTCAACGTCTGCGACCGCGCCACCGGGCCAGTTGCGGTCTCGGCCGAGATCGGCCCGGGTGGGCCGATGACCAGGTTCTGCCCGATGTCGTTCGTGGCCAGGTCGAGGTTTCCGTTGTGGTCATGGAGATTGCTCAGTCGGTACGGGTGGGTGGCGGCCCCCAGCACATTGCGGCGCACGGTGTTGCGGCGCAGTGCCTGGCCGTGGGTGCCGCAATGTCTGAGCTCGACTTCGGCGGGCCACCGCCGGAGGTAGATCGCCTCCGTACCCGTGCCCAGGCAGAGATTCTCCTCCACCACATTGTCCTGTCCGGCATGGAGGTAGACCCCGGCCCGCGGTGTCCCGTGGATCAGATTGCCTCGGATCTCAACCCCACTGGAGAAATCGTCCAGATAGATCCCGAACGCGTACGCCGGCGACGTCCACTCCCCGTCGACCCGGTCGAAGCCGAGGACGTCATGGATGTGGTTGTGTCGGATCACCGTGCCACGCATCGTGAAGTCCCGGTCGACCAGATAGATCGCTGCGGTGTCGGCTGATTCGAGACAGACATGGTGGATGTGGTTGTACTCAATGACGTTGGTGTTGCCGCGGCTGAGCACACCCCAGCGCGGCCCGTCGTGGATGGTGTTGTGATCGATCGTGATGCCGACCCCGTTGGCGGCGATTCCGCCGACGTGGGCATGCTGTTGCCCGTAGTGATGGACATGATTGTTGCTCACCCGGTGACCGCAGGATTCGTAGCGGGCCGAGAATCCGGTGCGGTACCCGCCGGCCACCTCGATGCCGCCCTTGCCGACGTCGCGGACGTCGCAGTCGGTGACTTCGCAGTGGGCACCTGACCACACCCGGACACCGAACCCCGCTGCGGTACGGATCGTGCAGCCCACGATTCGGCAGGCCCGTACGTGGCGCAGCACCACGGCGTCTCCGAAACAGCCCTCGAGGGTGAAGCCGCTGAAGGTGAGGTGGCCCGCGGTGAAGTCCTCGGGACGTCGCTGACTGCCCATGGCCTGGTCGTGGTCGAACCAGGTGTCCTTCTCTGGTGTGAGTTGGACCGGCGGCGGGACCGTACCTTCCACCACGATGATCGACTCCAGCACCGGGGTCTCCACGACAGCGTCTTCGACCGGGCCCGGTGGGTACAGCACCAGACGCCCGCCCGCGCGGTCCAGGCACCACTCGCCCGGCTGGTCGAGCTCGTCGAGCACATGTTGGAAGTGGTATCGGTCGCCGGGATAGATCTCCGACGAGGCGGGGGCTGCCAGTCGTACCCGGTCGCCCTCGATTGTCGCCACACCGACGATGTCGTTGCCATAGTTGTACCGCGGGAAGACCACCACCTCGACGCCGTCGGTGTGCGACCAAGTGGCGGGGCGGTCGTCGTCGATCGGGAAGCTGTCAGGTTCGCCAAACCCGTCGGAGTGGATGTCGACCAGCTCGCCGGGCACGAAGGACCAGCCCCCGGCCACCGGATCGTCAGGCTGAAAGCTCGGGTACCGGGCTGGTCGCAACCAAGTCCCGTCGTAGCACAGGTGCCGCAACGTCAACCCGTCATCGTCGGGAGTCAGCGCGCGGGTGACCACGGGTCCCGTTTCGCCCGGGAGCGGTGCGAACCCGTCGAGCCGTCGGCTGCCGGACAGGCGGACCTCGCCGACGGCGCGGTAGGTCACGGCAGTGTCGGGATCGGCCAGGTCGCGGTCGTCGAAGCGCAACGTCTCGGTCAGCTCGTACCGGCCCGCCTGGACCAGCACCTCGATCGGTCCGGTCAGCTCGCCCGCGGCGCGCAGGTCACGGATCCGGTCACGGGCGGCCGCCACCGTCGCCAACGGCCCGTCGTCGCCGATCGGCCTGGGCGACCGACCATTCGCGCGGTCGTCGCCGTCGGGCGCCACATGGATAGCCATTCGGTAATCCTCACGGTCAACGCCATCCGATGCCATGATGATTCGAGTCATGGGTATGGCGATTTGACGCATGCGCCAAATGGCCATGGTCGGGCCTCAATTGATCATGGATATGCCGGGCAGGATCAGCCACGATGACCGAGCCAGACGTTCAGAAGGAGCACGGCATGGTCAGTTCGACACCACGAGTCACCGCCACGGTGCCGTGTCCCGCCGTCCCGGCGTGGGCGTTGGCGCAACGTGCCCTGTTGCAGTCCTTCGACGCCGCGGGCCGGCGGTTCGCCGAGCGTTACCTGCGCCCCGACGGATCCCTGCGCTGGAACGACGAACAGGCACACCGGGTGCGCAGCGACGCGTTCTACGAGCCGCTGCACAACTGGCCCGATGCGTACCTGTTGGGTGGCCCGACCTCCCTGCTCGAGCAGGCCTCTCGGAGTTGGCCGGCGATCACCGAGCAACTCACCCGCTACGGCGCGATCCGGGGAGGGTTCGACCGCAGCACCGAATGGTTCCACCTCAGCGAGGGGGCGATCGTGCTGTACGGGTTGGCTGCGGCCGAGCCACAGCGATGGATCGAACCGGTGACCCACTTCGCCGACCAGCTCCTCGCGCCGTCCCACTACGACGCCGGGTCCCGTCGCTTCCGGCACCCGCAGGTCGAGCCGCCCGATCCTGACCGGACGAACTATCCGTGGATGCCGAGCATGAAGATCTACGGGTTGCCGTTGCATGACGTGCCCGGCATCAGAACGTACGACGATCTTCAGGATCCGGAGCTGGCTGCCCGGATGGGCCGGGCGATGGCCGAGCGCATGTCGGCCGGAGACGGGCCGCAGAGCCTCAGCGCCACGACGCTGATCACCATGGCTCATCTGATCACCGGCGAGGAGCGCTACCGAACCTGGGTGCTCGACTATGTCGGTGCCTGGCTGGAGCGAGCCGACGCCAACGACGGCATCCCGCCAGACTCCGTCGGACCCGGCGGCGAGATCGGGGCCACCCTGGGCGGCCGGTGGTGGGGTGGCATGTACGGCTGGACCTGGCCGCACGGCTTCTACAACATCGGGATGGCATCAGTGGTGGCCGGGACCAACGCTCTGCTGCTCAGCGGGGACGAGAGCTACCTCGAGCTGCCGCGGCGACTGATGGACCGCCTGTACGCGATGGGCGAGCAGCGCGAGCTCGACTGGGACGCGATGAGCCTGCCGCACCGTTGGCAGGATCGCTGGATGGCCTTCGCCGATGCGCCGCCGCGGACGTTCGTGGTGCCGTACCGCCATGGACCTCAGGGCTGGTTCGATCATCAGCCGCCGATGTTGGCCCTGCCGACCACGGTGTGGGCGGCTTCGGCCAAGGAGGCCGACTGGCAACGTCTCGACCAGCTGCACGAACAGAGCGGATACGACTGGCGTGCCGTACTTCCCTTCCGTGGCAAGGATGAGGCCGGTCACGAGGCCCCCTGGCTGCGGTTCCTGGCCGGTGCCAACCCGGACTATCCCGAGCGGGCCATGCAGAACGCGCTGGCGATGGTCCACCATCGTCTGGACCTGATCGAGGCCGACGACCGCGACCTGGATCATCTCGGCGACGACGCCTTCGCCCCGGCGAACGGGAGATTCGCGTACGACCCGAAGCATCACGCGACCGGCTACAACCCGGTGCTGACCGAAGCCCTGCTCCAGTTGACCACCGGCAGCCCGCAGCGGATCTACAACAGTGGCGTCCCGGTGAGCCAACTGCACTATGCCGACTCGGCCACCGGTCGACCGGGACTGCCGCCGGAGATCGCGGCTCTGGTGCGTACGGTGTCCGCGGACCGGGTCGTCGTCGAGCTGGTCCACACCGGCACCGCAGCCATCAGGGAGGTTGCGGTCCGAGCGGGTGGCTACGGCGAACATCGCTTCACCGGGGTCCGCCACGACGCGCTCGACGAGACACCCGACTACCCGGGGTTGACCGGATACAGCCTCAGCGTCCGGCCGTCGCCGGCCACCACGACGGTGGAGCGCACCTTCGAGCCGGCCGCGGAGATCACGGTCCGACTCGCTCCGGGCCACACGATCACCTTGGATCTGGCGATGGCCCGCCACAGCGCCCGACCCACCCTGGTCGGTGCGCGATGATCGCCTCATCGGGTACGCCGTTGGATCGGCTGTTGCTGGGGACGGCACCGTTGGCCGGCGACGAGGTGTCCGACGACGAGGCGGTGGCCGCGATCCGGACCGCGGTCGAGGCGGGAATCACCAGGATCGACACCGCGCCGCTCTACGGCTACGGCACGGCGGAGCGTCGCGTCGGCATGGCGCTGACCGAGCTGCCCCGTGACGAGATCGTGCTGTCGACCAAGGTCGGCAACCGGGTGACAGTCGACGGAGAGTTGGTTTTCGGTTTCGACCGGGACGGGGTGCTCGCCAGCATCGAGGAGAGCCTGGCGCGGCTCGGGACCGATCGGCTCGACATCGTCCACATCCACGAGCGGCAGAACCACACGGTCATGACGCCAGCTGAGCTGGCTGCAGCCGTACCGGCACTGCGCGAGCTGCAGGAACAGGGCGTGGTCGGAGCAGTCAGCGTGGGTGTCAATCGCTGGGACATTGTGGTCGACCTGATCCGCGACGGTCAGCTCGATCTGGTCATGCTGGCCGGACACCTCAATCTGCTGGATCGTACGGCGGCCGAGGACTTCCTGCCGATGTGTCGTGACCGAGGGGTCGGCGTGATCGCGGCTGGTGTCTATGCGACCGGCATCCTGGCCACCGGCCCGGTGCCCGGGGCGACGTACCGCTATCGAGAAGCCTCCGCTGAGATCGTTGCGCAGACCCGGCGGATCGCCGAGACCTGCGCCGACTTCGGAGTCGGTCTGTCGACGGCGGCACTTCACTTCCCGCTCCGGCTGCCCGGGGTTATCGCCGTCGCAGCCGGGGCGCGATCGACTGCTGAGGTGACGAGGATGGTTGAGGACGCCAGCCATCACGTACCGGAAGAACTGTGGTCAGCGCTGGAAGCCGACCAGGACGCGACCTGACCAAGGACTGGAGAGGGACTGATGACAGAGTCGACGGTTGAACTGACCACGCTGCGGGTGACGGGATCCCTACCGGGACCGGAAAGCCCACTGTCAGGATTTCGGCCCTTGCGGGCTCTGCCCGCGATCGAGGCCAAGGGTGCGGATGAGGCGATGCAGCAACGGATGAGGTACGGCAGGCTGACCCACTCCCTGCCGTACGCCCGGCAGTCGGACTACCGTCGCGACGACGAGGAGCTCGAGCTGCCAGCCGTGGTGTTGAGCAATGGGGTGCTCACCGCGACCGTCCTGCCCAGCCTCGGAGGGCGGGTCTGGTCACTGTTCGACCATCGTCGCGGGCGAGAGCTGCTGTTCGTCAATCCGCGGCTGCGGTTCGCCAACCTTGCCCTCACCGACGCCTGGTTTGCCGGGGGCATCGAGTGGAATCTGGGCACCACCGGACACACCACACTGACCAGTCGACCCATGCACGCCGCGCAGATCGAGACCGGGACCGGGACCGGAGTGCGGTTGTGGGAGTGGGAACGTACCCGTGATCTGGTGCTGCAGATCGATCTGGCCCTCGACGATGACCACCTGGTCGCCTCGACACGGGTGATCAACCCCGACCCCGAACCGAAGCCGCTCTACTACTGGACCAACATCGCCGTCCCCGAGCGTACGGACACCCGGGTGCTCGCGCCGGCCGAGTTTGCCTGGCGCACTGACTACGGCGGCACCATCAGCAAGGTTCCGGTCCCGTATCCCGACGACAGCGGCGTCGACCTGAGCTTTCCCTCGCGATCCAACCGGGCGGTGGACTACTTCTTCGACTGCCCGCCGCCGGACCGATTCGTGGCCGCGGTCGAACCGGACGGACAGGGGCTGGTCCACACCTCGACCGAGGAACTGCGTGGCCGCAAGCTGTTCCTGTGGGGCGCCGGCGCCGGCGGCGACCGCTGGCAGGAATGGTTGTCCGGTCCGGACACCCGCTATGCCGAGATCCAGGCCGGCTGGTGCCCGACCCAGTTCGAGCACGACCAGATCCCCGGCGCCGCAGAGGTGTCGTGGACCGAGGCCTTCGGGGCGGTCGAGGTGTCCCCATCGGTCACCCGGCTCGAGTACCACGAGGCTGCCGATCTGGTCGCCTCCGCCGTCGCCCGGGCCACACCGGTGGCCCAGCTCAGGAGGTGGCACGACCGGTGGCGGCGTGACCATGCCGACCGGAGGCCGACCGAGATGCTGCACCTCGGCAGCGGATGGGGTGCGGTGGAGTCACTGCTGCGCGGTGATGCTCGCGTGGCCGGTGCCGGGGTCCCGTTCCCGGAGGTGGACGACTCGTCGGTGGTGGGGCGAGCGTTGGTGAGTGGTGACGTCGATCTCGTACGCACCAGCGCTGGCCACCTGATCCCACCGGTGTCGCCACGATGGCAGGAAGTCCTCGCACAGCCGCGCTGGGACGACGTGGCATGGGTGCGCTACGCCCGGGCGGTCGCCGCCCACGCCGCCGGTGACACCGCGACCGCGGCGGCGGAGTACGAGGCCACCATCAGTCTCGGGGGTGGGATCGCCGGGGCTGAACGTGGTTTGGCCCTGCTGGCCGCTGCGCGGGGAGAGCTGTCCGAGGCGATGTCGCGCTATGCGGCGGCGTGCATCCTGGCTCCCGACGAGCGAACGTTGTGGACCGAACGAGTCGAGTTCCTGGTGGACGCCGAGCTGTTCGCCGAGGCCCTGACCGCACTCGAAACGGCACCCCCGGCGGTACGGGATCACGGCCGCCACCGCCTGCTGGCCGGTTTCGCACTGGTCGGACTGGGCCGTCGCGACGAGGCGGACACACTCCTGGCGGACCTGACGGTGCCGGACCTGGCCGAGGGCAGCGGAACGGTGCACCAGTTGTGGAAGCTGGTGCACCCGGGCGCCCCCGTACCCCGACATCTCGACTTCCACATGGGCTGAATCGTGTTCATCGAGCAGCTCGACAGCCACGGCGCAGGCGGACATCATGGGGCCGTGAGCGTTCCCACGGTGTCCCTGGTCCGGCCGCCGGCTGCGTACCGACTGCCCGCGCAGACGACCTTCGGCCCGCGAACCCTGGACAGCTTCGAGTTCGTCTGGGTTCTGGCCGGCAGCGCCGAGGTGCGCCTCGATGACCACGTCCATGTGCTGGGCCCGGGACAGTTGCAGCTGTCGCGGCCCGGGATGGTCGACTTCTACACCTGGCGGGGACGGCGCTGTGCTCATGCCTTTGCGCATTTCACGGTCGACGACTTCGGTCGGCTCCCGGCGCCCGAAGGCTGGCCGCTGATCCGCGACATCCCGACCAACGGGTCGTTGACCGGGCTGCTGGCCGACCTGGTCCGCCTGCACGGCAATCACCAGCGCGAAGAGGCCAACATCGTCACCGCGATGTTGCTGGACCGGTTCGTGCTGGGTAGCGCCGACGAGTCCTCGAACTTGTTCGCGACCGATCCGTTCGTCGCCGGGGTGATCCAGGTGCTGCGGCGTGCCTGGGACGATGGCGACACCACTCAGGTCAGCGTCACGGATCTGGCCTCGAGTCTGGCGCTGAGTCGCAGTCACACCACCCGGTTGGCGATCAAGATCTTCGGGCTGCCGCCGCGGGAGATGATCGAGATGCTGCGGATGTCCCGGGCCGCGACCTTGCTCCGGCGCACCAACACCCCCATCAAGGCGGTCGCGACCAGTTGCGGGTTCACCGACCAGTTCCACTTCGCCAAGCGATTCCGCCACATCTACCAGACCTCGCCGTCGCGCTACCGGGCAGGCGAGGGAGGCCCGCCGGAGGAGCCGCTGGCGCGGACCTCGGTGGTGCTCACCGACCTGGCGCGGTTCGTCATCTCGACCTGATCCTCGTCCGTACGGAGGCCAGCACACCCCCGTACGGACAGCACCTCGCCATGCCGAAGGCCAGCGCACCTCGGCACCGGGAGGCCAGCACACCTCCGTACGGTCAGCACACCTCGGTGCTGGCCAGCGTGCCTCCGGGGCAATGCTGACCCGCATCGGGACCGGCTGGCCCACACCGGCATGTGCTGGCCTGCCCTCTCGGGTGGGGGTCCTGCGGGGGTGCGGCCTGTGCTGCCCACACGGAGGCGTGCTGGTCGGCACGTACTTCCGCCCGTCGGTGCTATTCGAGGCTCTCGATCGGGGTGAAGGCGAGTGGTTCGTCGCCGATGGGGGCTTCGATGGTCTCGGCGGAGTGGTCCTTGCCGGTGAGTCGCGCCACTGCTGCCTCGAACTGACGCGAGAGTGCCCAGGCCGCAGCATCGCCGTCGCCACGGACGATGGCGTCGATCAACTCGCGGTAGGTGGGGGAGACCGTGCGGAGCACTTGGTAGCCGTCAGCCATGGAGAGGTTCGCAATGCGCGTTTCCGCCAGCAGGGTGGAGATCTGGGCGGACAGATGGGTGCTGCCGACCAGGTCGACGAGCTGGCGGTGGAACTCGAGGTCGGCATCGCCGATCGGCATGGCCTCCTCGCCCTCGCTGACCGCAGTGAGTCGGGCCAGGCAGGCCTCGAGCTCGGCGGTCTCGACAGCGTTGGGACGCTGGGCCAGACGGCGCGCGGCGTGGGCCTCGACCGCCAGACGCGCCTCGTACAGGTCGGCGATCTCGGCGCCCTCGATCCGTCGCACCCGCAGGCCACGCCCTGGGATTGCCACGAGCAGGCCCTCCTGGACGAGGCGTTGGGCAGCCTCCCGCAGGGGCCCACGGCTGACGCCGAGCTGGGCGGCGATCTCCACCTCACCGAGTGGGGAGCCCACGCTCAGGTCACCGGCCAAGATCGCCTTGCGGAGCTCGATGACGATCAGGTCGACGGTCGACCTGCGCGGCACAGCGACCACGGAGCGGTGTGCACCGAGCCGCGAAACCGGCTTCACCACGTCGCCCCTCCTGCTGTCCATCAGTTCCTTCACGGGTGAGATTCTCTCACCTGACACGGCTTGTCCGATTGTAGACATCTTGACAATCAGATTGCATCGAGGTCGACATTATGACAACGTAGTTGGGTCCTGCCTCGGGATGCGCCCTGTCGGTGCGCTCGGGGCAACGTACATGGAGAGGAAATAGACGATGATCCGACGCACACTGTTGACCGGAGGCATCGCGGGGATCGGAGCCCTCGCACTCGGAGGCCTCGCAGCCTGTTCATCTGACGACAAGCCAGGCAACGGCGGTAGCGGCGGCACCGGTGGTGACGGTGAGCAGTCGACATTGGAGCGTCTGCAGGCCGCGGGCACGGTCAAGCTCGCCATCAATGGCGAGCAGCCCTATTCCTGGGTTGATGAGTCGGGCGAGGCCGCAGGCGCCACGATTGCCATCCACCGTGAGATCTTCGGTGCCCTGGGCATCGAGAACATCGAGGTCGAGCAGGTCGACTGGGACAGCCTGATCCCCGGCCTGAATGCGGGCCGCTGGGATGTGGTCAGCGCTGGCATGTCGATCACACCGGAGCGTTGTGAGCAGGCCGCCTTCAGCGACCCCGAGATCATGTACACCACCACCCTTGCGGTGCCGGCTGGCAACCCGAAGGGTCTCACCGACCTCGACTCGGTGATGGCTTCGGGCGGAGACGTGCGCCTCGCCCTGCAATCCGGTGCGATCGAGGACGGCTACGTCACCGCACTCGGTGGTTACGACAATGTGGTCAACGTCGACAGCGCAGCCTCGGGACTGGAAACCGTCCAGGCCGGCCGCGCCGACTGCTTCACCCTGACGGCAGTGTCCCTGGAATGGATGACCTCCAGCATGCCGGACCTCGAGACCACGGGCGCCTTCGTCCAGGTCATCGACGGCATCAAGCAGATCGGCGCCGGAGCGACGGTGTTCCGTCCGGGCGACACCGACCTGCTCGACGCCTACAACACCGAATTGGCCAAGATCACCGGCGACGAGGCGACCTACCTCGGTCTGGTCGAGGAGTTCGGATTCTCCGCCGATAACCTGCCTCCGTCCGACATGACGACCGAACAGCTCTGCACGGGTGACCTCGAAGCGCTGCAGTGAGTGAACACTCACCGTGAGTGACTATTTCGAGACTCTGGGGAGGTACCTGCCGAGAATCCTCGACGGACTGTTGATCACCGTCGAGCTGACCATCGGTGGGGCCCTCCTCGCAGTCGTCATCGCCATCGGTCTGGGCCTACTCGCCCGGGTCGAGAACTTCCTGTTGCGTGGGTTCGCCCGAGTCGTGATCGAGTTCTTCCGCGGCACCTCGCTCGTGGTCCAGTTGTTCTTCCTGTTCTTCGTACTTCCCCTGCCGCCGTTCAACGTGAATCTTTCGCCGATCGTTGTCGGTCTCATCGGACTGGGACTCAACTACGGCGCCTACGGGGCCGAAGTCGTACGGGGATCGATCAACTCTGTCCCGAAGGGGCAGTGGGAGGCGACCACCGCACTCAGCATGTCGAACGTCCAGCGCATGGTGCGGGTCATCTTCCCGCAGGCATGGGCGCTGATGATCCCGTCGCTGAACAACCTGTTGATCCAGCTGCTCAAGGGAACCGCGGTCGTCTACACGATCACGATCGTCGACATGACCGCCATCTTCAACGACATGCGTCGCGACACCAGCGTCTTCTTCTCGTACACGATTGCACTCCTGGTCTACTTCGTCATCGCCTATGTGCTGTCGACGTTGATGGGTCTGCTGGAGCGCCGAGCGACCGCGAAGTTGGGTCGTGGGATCAAGCTCCACGTCATCCCTGACGCGAAGGGGGTTGCCACATGATCGACGATTCCCTGTGGAACTGGAAGCATGTCTGGGCTGCCCTGCCCGACATGCTGGTCGCCTTCGTGAAGGTGACCCTGTTGGTCACGTTCGCCGGCAGCCTGATCGCTGCGGTTCTCGGGCTGGTGATCGCCCTGATCCGGCGGAGCTCGCCGAAACCGATCTCGGCCATCGTCACCTTCGTGATGAACTTCGTCCGCATGACGCCGTTGGTCGTGCAGTTGCTGTTCGTCTACTACGCGGTGCCCTCGCTGCCCGGACTTGCGGTCGGCATCATCGTGTTCGGCGTCCACTACGCCACGTTCATGGCTGAGGTCTATCGCGCCGGCATTGAGTCGGTGCCCAAGGGTCAGTGGGAGGCGACCACTGCACTGAGCATGTCGCCGGCACGGACCTGGATCGCAGTGATCATCCCCCAAGCCGTACGAGCGACCGTTCCGGCGCTCGGCAACTATGTCATCTCGATGTTCAAGGAGACGCCGTTCCTGGTCACCATCGCGGTGATCGACATGGTCGGCGCTGCGCAGAAGTACGGTGGCGTGCACTTCCGCTTCACCGAGGTGTTCGTCTCGGCGGGCATCCTGTTCCTCATTGCCAGCTATCCCACCTCTGTGCTCATCGGGCGATTGGAGAAGCGCCTTGCCTACTGAATCTGACCCCCTCGGCGAACTCGGACTGCACACCGGTGCGGTCGAGCTGGCCGACGGTGAGATCCCTGCCATCCGGTTCGAGAACGTCGTCAAGCAGTACGGGAGCAACACCGTCCTCGACGGACTCAACTTCACCGTCCGCAAGGGTGACCGAGTGACCCTGATCGGGCCCAGTGGTTCGGGGAAGACGACCATCCTGCGCCTGGTGATGACGCTGGAGGACTCCACCGACGGCTACATCTTCATCGATGGCCAGCCGCTGACCCACATCGAGAAGGACGGTCGGCGCATCGTCTTGAAGGACAAGTACCGCTTCGAGATGCGCAAGCGCATCGGCATGGTGTTCCAGCAGTTCAATCTGTTCCCGAACATGACGGTGCTGGAGAACATCATCGAGGCACCGGTGCATGTCCTGGGCCACTCGAAGGCAGATGCCATCACCCGGGCACATGAGCTGCTCGAGCAGGTCGGTCTGCCGGACAAGGCCAAGGCCCATCCCACGTCGCTGTCCGGTGGTCAGCAGCAGCGTGTGGCCATCGCACGCTGCTTGGCGATGGATCCCGAGATCATGTTGCTCGACGAGGTCACCAGTGCCCTCGACCCCGAGGTCGTCGGCGAGGTCCTCGGCATCCTGCGCAACATCGCTGCTACCACCGATGTCACCATGCTGATCGTGACCCACGAGATGCAGTTCGCTCGGGACGTCTCCAACCGGGTCCTCATGTTCGATGCCGGTCGCATCGTCGAGGAGGGCTCGCCCGCGGAGATCTTCGACAACCCGCAGGAGGAGCGGACCCAGGCCTTCCTGTCCGCTGTGTCCTGAGTCCCAAGCACAACCACGAGGCCGCCGGCCAGACGCGATGTCGTCAGGGTCGGCGGCCTTTGTGGTGCCATCCGATTCGTTGGGGCGCCGCTCAGAGCTCACCCAGCCACGGATGTCCCGGATGGACCTGGCTGATCGAGTCCCGCAGCCATTGCCGGGCGGGGTCATCCAGCAGCGGTGCGGCAGCGTTGAAGTCGCGTACGTCTCTGGGGCGCAGCCCGGCTGCCTTGTGGAGCAGCTGGATCTCGGGACGGATGTACGGGATCTGGTCACGGTGCCAGATGATCTCGTCCCATGGCAGGGAGATGGTGTGGTCACGTTTGAAGATCCAGCGGTCGGCGTCACCATCCATCACGATGATGTCGTACTGCCACGGGCTGCTGCCGCCGTCACGAGCCCAGATGTTGCCGCAGGTCCGCGGCACGGTGATGTCATCGGCAGGGATCAGCACCGACAGCGTTCCCTGCTCGGCCGCCCACAGGTCGAGTCGACCGGCCAGATGTGCGCGCAGCAAGGAGATCTCGTGCCGCGGGAGGCTCGGATCCAGGTCGCCGTGGGGCCGGGAGACGCCGCTGAACGCTTCGATCGCCCAGCCTCCGGAGATCCACCACCGACCGGGATAGCCGACCATCAGCTCGGCGAGGTCAGCCGGTGTGCGAGGCAACCAATCCCCGTAGATGCGGTTGATTTCGGCTTCAGGCAGGTCGCGGATCGGCATCGGGTCACTGTAGCGGCGATGCTCAGCCGGACTCGGAAGCGGTCAGGATCTGATGCTCGACCGTCGCGCGGGCGATGACTTGCGTGGCAACCGCGTCGAAGCGGTCCTTGGGCAGGCGGCCCCCGATGCGGCGTACGGTGTCGGGGTCGAGCTGCAGGATCCGGTCGGTCCGTGCCTCACTCGGTCGGCCCTGGGCATCCCAGTCACCGGTGCCGATGTCGATCCAGAACCGGCCTTCGCCCGCTTCCTGAGCCGCATCACGGTCGTGGTCCTTGCTGGTCAGCGGCAGCGCCAGCAGCAGATCGTCGTGGTGGCCGATGATCAGGACGGGGCGGTCCTTGCCCTGCTCGTGGTCCTCCTCGTACGGCACCCAGGTCCACACCACCTCGCCCGGATCGGGCTCGTCGTCCTTGTGCGGGGCATAGGTCAGAGTGGGCGTGCCGACGAAGTCCCCGCGATACTCCGGCCGCTCCGAACGCTCGATCCTCGGTTCTTGATGCACCCCGGCAGCGTAACGCCGGCAGGTGTGAAATGGGCGGGCCTGGAAACGAGCCATGTTTGACATGGGGGCGGATCGGGCACTGGGGAGCCATGGACGAACAACAGGTTGCCTTTGTCACCGGCGGTGGCTCCGGGATCGGCGCTGCCACGGCACGCAATCTTGCCGACAATGGGTTTGCGGTGGCCGTTGTCGGTCGGACCACCGAGGAGCTCGACGACGTGGTGGCCCAGATTTCTGGAGCCGGAGGGACCGCACTGGCGGTGACCGCCGACGTCAGCGACGAGGCTGCTGTTGACGCCGCGGTGCGGACCACGGTCGACACGTACGGTCGGATCGATGCCGTCGTGGCCAACGCTGGGGTCAACGGTCGCTGGGCTGGGATTGATGATCTGACCTCGGACGACTTCCGCAGCACACTCGAGATCAACCTGGTCGGCACCTTCCTCACCATCAAGTACTGCGTGCCCCATCTACGACGCGCGGGTGGCTCGATCGTGGTGGTGGCATCGGTGAACGGCACCCGCATCTTCTCCAACTCCGGTGCGACGGCCTATTCGGCGAGCAAGGCCGGCCAGGTGGCACTGGCCAAGATGTTGGCGGTCGAGCTCGCCCGGGACCGGATCCGGGTGAATGTGATCTGCCCGGGTGCGATCGAGACCGAGATCGGCGACAACACCGAGCATGACAATGACGAGGTCATGATCGATGTCGAATATCCAGAAGGCAAGATCCCGCTGACCGGCTCGCAACCCGGATCTGCCGACCAGGTGGCCGATCTCATCGCCTACCTGACCTCCGATGCGGCCAGCCACGTCTCGGGGACCGAGGTCTGGATCGACGGGGCCCAGTCCCTGCTCCAGGGCTGACGGTCGATGGGAGGGTCAACAACGCACTCGCACCGAGGCGACTCATCTCGTACGCTGCAGACCCTGTCACACGTGAGGACTCTCCATGCTTTCGATCCGTGTCCGAGACCTGCTGCGCGGCCACGCAGATCTCGAGACCTCCGCTGATGGCCTACGGCCCCACCGGCTGGTCCGTGCCGTACGGGAACGGTTCCCCGACCCGCAGCTGATGATGGCTGAGGCTCAACCGTCCGGGGTACGGGTGGCCTTTGCCTCGGCGGCGCAGTCGGTCGAGCTCGACCTCCACGCGACTCGATACACCCACAAAGGGTTTCATCGTCCGCGCGGTCATGTCGATCTGGTCGTTGACGGTGTGGTGGTCGAACGGGTGCCACTCGCCGCAGGTGACCTGACCGAGATCGACCCGGCCACGGGCGCGGTGGAGTTCCATCGCGGAGAGACCGAGACGATCCGCTTCACCGGTCTTGCGTCGATCGACAAGCGAATCGAGCTCTTCCTTCCGCACAACGAATCCGTCGAGATCGGCGAGCTCCGCACCGATGCCCCAGTCACGCCTGTTCCGGACCGGGCACGTTGGGTGCACCACGGCAGCTCCATCAGCCAAGGATCCAACGCCGCCTCCCCGACCCAGACCTGGCCGGTTGTTGCGGCCTTGGCCGGAGGGGTGGATCTGGTGAACCTCGGTTTCGGGGGCAGCGCCATGGTGGATCCCTTTGTTGCCCGGCAGATCCGGGACCAGCCGGCCGACCTGATCAGTCTCAAGTTCGGCATCAACGTGGTCAATCTGGATGCCATGCGTCGACGGATCTTCGTGCCGCTGATCCATGGTTTCCTCGACACCGTGCGGGACGGTCATCCGGCCACGCCGTTGGTGCTGATCAGCCCGATCTTCTGCGGCATCCACGAGGACACCCCCGGTCCGGGCGGATTCGATCCGGCCAGCTTCGGCACAGGACAGGTGCGGTTCATCGCCACTGGCCAGACCGGCGACACCGCACTCGGGCGGCTCACCCTCACCGTCATCCGCGCCGCGCTTGCCGAGGTTGTCGACGTACGGGATGATCCACACCTTCACCTGCTCGACGGGACCACCCTCTACGGGGCAGCTGATGCCGCCGAGCTGCCGCTGCCGGACGGACTGCATCCCGACACCGAGACCCATCAGCTCATCGGAAGCCGCCTCGCGGCGTGGGCCTTCGGTGAGAACGGCCTGGTGACCGGGGCCCGATGAGACTGGTCAATCGCCGAGCCGGTCCCGGTCAGCCTGGGTGTAGGCCGGGGCAGCGGCGTTCGGATTGACCCGGCGCGCTCTGCGGAGTCCGGAGACCACGGCCGAGGTGGCTGCCATCGCTTCCCGGGCCCTGCCGCGGGAGTAGGTGACCGAGTGGTCCGCCGAGACCCCCATCGCGGTGCCGACCTCGATCGCGTCCTGGTCGGCCCCCATGTAGAGGAACTGCCAGTTGTACTGCTGGGTCTGCTGTTCGACCAAGGACTTGATGGCCGGGCGGGTCCATTCCTTCGAGGCATTCTCGAGCCCATCGGTCATGATCGCGACGACCACGGTGCCGGGCCGCTGGTCCTCCTCGAGGGCAGCGAGCTCGGCTCCGGCGTCGGTGATGAGCCGCCCCATGGAGTCGAGCAGGGCTGTGCTCCCGCGGGGTGTCAGGGTGAGTGGTCCGACCTGGGCCAGGGGCACGCTGGAGAAGACCAGCTCGTAGTCGTTGTCGAACTGCGCCAGGGTCACCCGGCACTCACCTTCCACCGAGGCGCGCTGCTCCTCGATGAAGGCGTCGAATCCGCCTTCGGTGTCGGTCTTGATGGACTGCATCGATCCGGAGCGGTCGAGCAGGAAGTACAGGTGGGTGAGGTCGGAGCGGGTCATGAGGTCCTCCTTCGTGGGATGAAGCGCATCGGCTTCGGTGGGGTGTCCGCGACCCGGGGTGTCCCGGACTCGCGGTCGTAGCGGGCCCGTTCCACTGCCGAAGCCGTGACACGACCGTCCTTGGCATAGGGGGCGAGCGCAGCCGTACGGGCCAGTCGTGGACCGACCGCGTTCTCACTCAGCCCGGCCCGCGCACCCGCAGCGCGAAGGCTTGCCCCGTCGGCCAGGACGGCTTCGGCCAGCGATGCGTCGATCAGCCCGGCCAGCTTCTCCGCGGCGTCGCGCAACAGCGGGAGTGCATCCGCAGCGTCAGCGTTCTCGGCGGAGTCGAGGGCCGTACGGATCTGGGTCAAAGTGGTCGGGTCGAGCGGCATACCTTCAGTGTACGCAGAAACTGCGGATGCGCAATAGATGCGTATCCGCGCATCTTGCGGTTCCACCTCGGCTTTGGCGCTCCCTGACCGCGTGTGAAGAGTTATCCACAGGTGTGTGCACAGGCCGTGGACAACTCACATCGGTGTAGTTACAGCCCGGGGAGCACAATGGCAGGCATGAGCATCCTCGACATCCCCGTGGCCCGACTCGACGGCACTCCCGGCACCCTCAAGGACCTCACCCAGGGTCGGCCGGCCCTCCTGGTGAATGTGGCGAGCAAATGCGGCATGACGCCGCAGTATGCCCAGCTCGAGGAGGTGCAGCGCGAACTCGAGGGCCGGTTCACCGTGGTCGGCTTCCCGTGCAACCAGTTTGGCGGTCAGGAGCCGGGTACGGCCGAGGAGATTCAACAGTTCTGCTCGACCACGTACGGGGTCAGTTTCCCGCTGGCCGAGAAGATTGAGGTCAACGGTGCGGGCCGTCACCCGATCTATGTCGAGCTGACCAGCGTGCTCGACGCCGAGGGCAATGCTGACATCAGCTGGAACTTCGAGAAGTTCGTCATTGATGCCCGCGGCACCGTCGTGGGGCGCTTCGGTCCCCGTACGACCCCTGATGCAGCTGAGGTACGTGAGGCCATCACCACGGCCATCGAGAACGGCGGCTGACGACGGGGTCACCGCTCAGCGATACGAGTTGTCCACAGGCTTGTCCCCAGGTGGTGGACAATTACGCCGGTGTAGTTCTGCTCGCGGATCGCGGAGTCGTAGGGTGACGCAATGGGTACTGAACTGACCGCTGCCAACGTCGAAAAGGCCGCCCGCGTCCTGGCCCCGCACATCCTGCGTACCCCGCTCGACCGGTCCCCGCGGCTGAGCAAACTGACCGGCCAGCAGGTGTTCATCAAGCGCGAGAACCGTCAGCTCACCCGCTCCTACAAGGTCCGCGGCGCCTTCCATCTGATCAGCGGCCTCACCGATGAGGAACGGGCCCGCGGGGTGGTCTGCGCAAGCGCCGGCAATCATGGTCAGGGTCTGGCCTGGAGTTGTGCCCAACTCGGCATCACCGGCAGGGTCTACGTGCCCCGTACGACACCGCGGCAGAAGCGAGATCGGATCCTCGCCCTCGGAGAAGGTCGGGTCGAACTCAAGGTCGAGGGCGGCAACTATGACGAGGCCGGTCGTGCGGCTCGCGAGGATGCCGACCGCACCGGCGCAGTGTTCGTCCATCCCTTCGATGATGTCCGCACGATCCTCGGCCAGGGCACCGTCGCGGTCGAGATCCTGCACCAGTGCAAGGAACAGACCGGCCAGCTGCCCGGCACCGTGGTGGTGCCGGTCGGCGGTGGCGGTCTCATCTCCGGGATGGCCCTGTGGTTGAGAGAACACAGTCCCCACACCAGGATCATCGGAGTCGAGCCGGCCGGAGCGGCCAGCATGACGGCTGCCCTGGCGGTCGGTGAGCCAGTCACCCTCGACGCCGTTGACACCTTCGTCGACGGCACGGCGGTGTCTCGCGTCGGTGCGTTGACGCACCCGCTCGTACGGGATCTGGTCGATGAAATCGTCACGGTGAGGGAGGGGGCGGTCTGTACGGAGATGCTGGCGCTCTACCAGGTGGAGGGCATCATCACCGAGCCGGCTGGGGCGCTGGCGAGCTCGGTGTTGCGGACTCGCGAAGACCTGGCTGGCCCGGTCGTGTGCGTCATCTCCGGCGGCAACAACGACGTCAGCCGCTATGACGAGATCGTCGAACGCTCACTGATCGACGAAGGTCTGCGCCACTACTTTCTGGTGACCTTCCCGCAGGAGCCCGGAGCCCTGCGGGCCTTCCTCGACGACGTGCTGACAGAGGGCGAGGACATCGTCACCTTCGAGTACGTGAAGAAGAACAACCGGGAGACCGGTCCGGCGCTGGTCGGAATCGACCTGCCGTACGCCGACGACTTGGTCGCCTTGCAGGCCCGGATGGATGCCAGCCCGATCCACATCGAGCAGATCTCGCCCGGATCGGCGCTGTTCGCCTTCCTGACCTGATCGGCGTTTCGCCCCTGTTGTTGACATCCGACGCTGCTGGGACGCCGGTCGATGTCAACAACAGGGGCAGACTCAGCTTCGTGGTCGCGGGCGAGCCGTATGCGGCGGCGGCAGGTCGTGATGACGGGTGAGCACCATCCGCAGGTCGAGGGCATCGACGACGCGCAGCACCAGGCCGAGGTGCACCGACTCCTTCCCGCTCTCCAGGTCCCGGATGAACCGGACCGACACATCGGCGCGACCGGCCGCCTCAGCCTGAGTCAGGTCGAGGTCCTTGCGGCGCGCCCGCAAAGCAGCCCCGATCCATGCCGCACCCTCAGTGGGAGGCATGATCGCGCCGCTTCTGACAGATCTTCATGCCGGTAGTACAGCATATGTCCTCAGTATCGGCGCGTACGTGCCGATCAGGACTTGCGGTTAACGACGCGGCTGCATAGTTTTGCCGCCATCACAGATCACCACGACGGTGCCGCGCAGTGCCTGCGCAGAAACGGAGATCCATCATGGAGTCCCAGATCTCAACCACACAAGCAGAATCTCACCTCGACGTCTCGCGTCGTGGCTTCCTCGCTGCCACCGCAGCCGGCGCGGCTGCCATCTCGCTGGCTGCCACCGCCCGGCCTGCTCACGCCGACGAGGGGGACAGTGTGCTGCGGGTCTCGAGCCTCAATCCTGATCCGGCCGATGCGACCGCTGCCCTGCAGGAGGCCTTTGACTCCGACGCCGACACGGTGATCGTGGACAAGGTTGCCGGCTGCTACCTCACCGGACCGCTGTTCATCCGGCGCGACAACGTTCAGGTGATCATCGAGTCCGGCGTCACCGTCCGCTCCCTCGGTTCGGCCCACTTCCCCGAACTCAAGGACGCCCTGATCACGATCAGGAACCAGCGCGGTGTCACGATCACCGGCTACGGCGCGCAGCTGGTCATGAACGAATACTCCTCCGGTGAATGGCGCCATGTGCTGAACCTGTTGGGCGTCAAGGACACCGTCATCGCCGGGGTCATGGTGCGCGGCAACGGCGGCGACGGAGTCTATGTCGGCAACAGCAACTCCGGCCTCGAGAACCGCAACGAGAACGTGCACCTGATCGACATCTTGTCCCGCAATGCGCGACGCAACAGCCTCAGCGTGATCACCGTCGACGGTCTGACGGTCGAAGGCTGCGCCTTCGTCAACACCCAGGGCACCGCGCCCCAGGCTGGTGTGGACCTTGAACCCAACCACGCCAATGAAACTCTGACCGATGTCGTGTTCAACGAGTGCTGGTTCGAGGACAACTACAGCAACGGCATCGTCAACCACACAACGAAACTCGACGCGACCAGCGTGCCGTACTCGATCCTGGTCAAGAACACCACGATTGGTCGCCAGGCCGGCGGGATGCCCTCCTTCACCGACCAGAACCGGCTCGGCCGGGGCCAGATCGAGCTGCGCGACTGCCTCCTCGATGTCCACCCGCACACCGGCGGCATCGGCCTGTTCGACAAGAGCGCGGACGCCGCCAGAGTGGTGATCACCCGCACCACAGTCTGGGATGTCGGCAATACCTTGTACGCGTACGGCCCGATCAGCGTGATGTCGGGCAACAAGTCCACCGGTCGTTACGCCAGCTACGGCGCCGCCGACTTCAATGACTGCGTCGTGGTCAGCGACCTCGCCATCCCGGCCTTCGTCGCCTACGACGGCGGAGACGGCAACAGCCTGACCGATGTCCACGGCCACATCCACGTCGCCACGCCGACCCCGGATGCCCCTCAGGCGGACTTCGGCGCCTCCCCGACCGATGTCGATCTGACCACCAGCACTGAATTGCTGGGCACCCATGCGCAGGTGTCGGTCAAGGCGAGCCGACGCAGTGTCACCGGCGGCGGGACCGTCGACCTGGTCTTCAACCGCAGCGGTGACCTGTCCACGACCTTGGCGATCGCCTATGCGACCTCCGGCACGGCGAAGGAGCGCTACGACTACGGCGGTCTCGGCAAGGTCGCGGTGTTCAAGCCCGGCGAGAGAGAAGCGACGGTCACCGTACGGACCTTCGCCCGGCACACCGAGTCCGATCCGGAGCGCCGCAGCCTGGTCGTCAGCATCGCTCCCGGACATCGATATCAGCCCGTCTCGGCACGGGAATCCCTCGAGGTGGCGATCGTCGGGTGAATGATGACTCGATGAGTGAACTGTCGGCGGTTCTGCGCGGAGCCCAGGTGGGTGGGCCCCGGAAACTTCTCAACGCTGGTTGGGATCGGCCCGGCCCTGCCTTCCTGCGCCACAACAGCGAGCGGATGGCCGAGGCGCCCTTCGATGGTGTGGTGTTCAACCTGTGGGAGGTGAAGCCCGACCACCGTCACGGCAATGTCTGGCAGCTGTTCGAACATGAGGACAAGCCCGGGTTCAGGCTGGCAGATGTGGATCCGGCTGACTTCGAGCCGATCCGGTGGAGTTCGCTCACCGACAACTTCCTGGCCGCCAAACCGTGCGCCTGGCACCAGACAGGCCTCGACCTGTTCTCCGACGACGAATGGGCGGCAGCATGCCAGCGGATCCGTCTGCTCGGTGAGGTGTTGCGGGCCAGCGGGGCTCGTGGCATCTGGTTCGACATGGAAACTGCCGGACACGGCTGGGCGCACGATCCTCGGCTGGGGTCGTTCGACGAAGTCGCGGCGCAGGCGCGGCGCAGGGGCGCTGACTTCATGACAGCGCTGCAGGCCGAAAAATCTGACGTGGTGGTCCTGTTCACCTATCTGGTGGCCACCCGCTACGAGATCGAACGACTGGAACATCCCGAGACGTCCCGGTCGGCGATGCTGCCGCACTTCGCCGCCGGAATGATCGAGGCCAAGTCACCACAGGCGCAGATCATTGACGGCTCGGACACCGACTATCTCAACCACAGCTCCCGACAGTTTGCGCACTCCCGCCAGCTCGCCGAGCACACCTGGTCAGCCTTCTGCCAGGATCACGCAGTCTCCGGAGCCGACCAGCTCGGCTTCGGAGGCGCTGCCTACGCCGATGCGGTGAGCGGGGTCAACAGCACGTTCGCCGAGCAACAACTCGGGTTCTACCAGCGGGTCAGCCAGGACCGCAGCTTCACCGAGAATTGGTTACGACACAACGTCTACCACGCACTCATGAAAGCAGACGAGTTCGCCTGGCTGTGGAACGAAAAAATGAGTTGGTGGAACCCCCAGGCCCGTCCGTTGCCGCCTGGCGCGGATCGTGCCGTGAAACAGGCGCGGGCACTGGTGAACGCGGAGGCGTCGCTGGGATACGACATGTGTCGCCGACCAGGCGGTGTCCCGGCGTTCGTGGCTGGGGACGACATCCGACTTGAACTGGTCGATCGGTCCCCTTCTCCCGTCGGGACCGGGGAGACGATCACCTTGCGTGCCGTGCCGTCGGGGACCGTCGACATCGACCAACTCGTCGTGCAGCACAACTCGTCAGTCGTGCTGCAGACAGAACTGCTCACGGCTCGGATGGTGTTCCGCGTCGGCCCCGGTGCGCACACCTTCCAGATGGTGTCCACCCGTGTGGACGGCACCCATCAAACCTCCAATCCGGTCATCATCACCACGCCGTGACGAGCCGAGGAATTCATACAGACAAGGAAAAGACATGACATCACCATCGATGACACGACGGTCACTCCTGGGGGCTGCGGGCGCGGCGACCGTCGGGCTCGGCCTGGCCGCCTGCACGCCGGGCGGCGGGTCCGGAGGCCCGAATGCTGCCAGTGATCCCACCGGTGGCTCCGCGCCAGGGTCGAGCTTCGAGATGCCGGCCTTCACCCCGTACGAAGGTGTGACCCCTGATCTGCCGGCTGCGCCCAATGGCGCTGCACCGTACTTCGAGAAGTTGCCCGCCGAGCCGCCGGCCTACCTGGACGAGGCAGTCGGCAGCGGTGAGGACGTCACGATCTATTCGATCGTCTCGGCACCGCTGGTGCCGGTGGAGCAGAACCCCCGGTGGCAGTCGCTCAACGACATGCTCGGGGTCAATCTGCAGATCCAGGGAGCCACCCCCGGTGACTTTGCCGACAAGTTCCAGACCATGGTCGCCGGCAACACCCTGCCCGACGTCACCTGTGTGCTGACCACTCTCACCCCGCAGTTGCCCAGCATGCTGCCGGCCAAGTTCACCGACCTGACCGAGTATCTGGCCGGCGACGCGATCAACGACTACCCGGCGTTGGCGAACATGCCGACCTACAACTGGAGTGGAGGATCGATCTTTGACGACAAGATCTTCCTGATCCCCAAGCCCAACTTTGCTCTGTTCCGTACCTACATGATCCGCGAGGACATCGCTGAGGAACGCGGACTCAACACGGCCCCGGCCGATGGCGAAGAACTTGAGGAACTGCTGGCCGGGTTCACCGATGTCAGCAAGAACCAGTTCGCCACCACCGCGTGGGAGGGCCTGCTCGACATGGTCAACGAGATGATGGGCACCCCCAACGCGTGGGCGGAGGAGGACGGCAAATTCACCAACGCCTACGAGACCGAGAACTTCGCCGAGGCGCTGGCCACCGTGGCCCGATTCGGCGCGGCCGGGTATCTGCACCCCGACACCTTTTCTGATGCGATCAAGTCTCAGGCGACAGCGATGTACAACGGCGGTCAGATGCCGTTCTGGCCGGTCACTGCGTCCTGGGGTTTCCGGGCTGCCAACACCGAGCTCGAGAACCCCGAGGCGCGGTCGGTGACCATCCCGCTGAGGGCCTGGGACGGATCCGGCCCGTGTGGGCGCTGGCTCGGGGCGGGGACCCCGTACCGGATCGGTATCCCGAAGACCGACCCGGATCGGGTGAAGCAGCTGTTGCGGTTGATCGATGCACTCTCAGCGCCATTCGGCACCAAGGAATACACCGAGATCACCTACGGGGTCGAGGGCGTCGACTACACCCGCGACAGCGACGGCATCGTCCAGGTGACCGATGAAGGCGCCACGAACAACATCACACCGGTCATGTATGCCGGTGACTCCGTACCCGTCCACTACGGCGTCCACCCTGGTTACGCCAAGCTCGAGTACGAGCAGGAGAAGGCGGACATGGATCATGCCGTCGACCAACCACAGGTCGACTACCAGTCGACCACCGACCAGTCCAAGGGGGCCGAGCTGCGGGGTCGCGTCACTGACACCATCCGCGGTGTCATTCAGGGGCGGTCCACCATGGACGACTGGACCCGGGCCGTTGACGAATGGCGTCAGAACGGCGGCGACACCATCCGCGCCGAGTACGAAGCGTCCTTCGAGGCGGGCAACAGCTGAGCGGTCTGCCCCACTGGTGACTACCCTGTCGGACATGAGTACTGAAGGTTCCGGCCAGGAATGGCCCCAGTACGGGCAGGCCCATGGCCCGGCCCCGTCGGGGCAGGATCCGGTGCAGGACCCGTACGGTCCGGACACGTCAGGTTCCGAGATCAACCAGTGGCAGGCCTATGACAAGGCGCCCACATCGGAATCCTCCTTCGGTCCGCCACAGCTGCCGGGGCCGGACTCGAAGGACCACAGCGCTGCCGGCGGGGCGGCGCTGGTCGCGGTCGGCGTGATCCTGCTCATCATCGTCTTCGCTGTCCTGGCGGGCTGACCGAATTGCTGCCGGCAGAGCTGACCGACAGGACTGACCGGCTCACCCACTAGCCTGCTGGGGTGAGCAATGGACATCCGAGCTACCCGCCACCCGAGCAACCGCCGCATGGCCAGCCGCCGCAGCAGGGCCAGTACGGGCAACAGCCCGGCCAGTACGGGCAGCCAGAGCAGGGTCAGTACGGGCAACAACAGGGTCAGTACGGGCAACAACAGGGTCAGTACGGGCAACAACCGGGCCAGTACGGGCAACAGCCCGGTGCGTACGGGCAGCCACACCAGGGACAGTATGGGCAGTCGTTCCAGCCGATGGGGTCCTTCGGTGCTCCGAAAACCAGCTCTGTCGGATCGACGGCGATCATCCTGATCGTTGCCATCGCGCTCATCGTCGTCGCCGGCGTGGTGACCATCGCCTTGATGGTGCGTGGTGGCGGCGACGAGCCTGCGACCGCCCCGGTGTCGTCGGTGCCGTCGAGCACGGAGCCGACCGAACCGCAGACCAGTGGGTCACCGAGCGAGTCCAGCGACGAACCGGGGCTCACCGCCGATGAGCTCGGCATGGAGCTCGAGAGCAAGATCAACCGCTACCAGGCGGCCCTCGATGACGAGTCGCACGAGCTGTGGGACGAATTGGACCACACCGACTTCAACCAGACTGCGGTGCAGGCGGTCATCTACTTCCTGATCGACATGAAGGCCGCGCTCATCTGGGGCGGCAGCCCTGAGGACATCGCCGAATACCAGGAACGGATGACCCATTTCGAGGAACTCCTGATGGCCGGCGAACCGCTGGGCGAGGACGTCACCATCAAGCTCGACGACCGGACCTTCACCTATGACGGCCAGACCGGCGAGGGCGGCTGGACCAAGAACTGATCCACGGTGGAGTCAGGCTTCGGCCGTCGCCGATCCGGGCGCGGGCGAACCGTCGGTGGATCGGTATCCTGCCGAGGTGAGCAACGAACCCTCCGGCGTCGGACCTGAGCCGTCATTCATGACCTCGCCCGAGGAGCCCAGGTTTCCGGAGTACCGGTCGCGCAAGCAGGCCCGACGCCAAGCCCAGTGGCACTCGTACCCGCCGCCCTCGGACGAAGGGCCGGACCAGATGAGCCCGTGGGTCAGCGCCCCGAAGCCCGGCCGGTCCCGCCGCATGGTGGCCATGGTCGTTGTGCTCGTGGTGCTGATCCTGGTCGGCGTCCTCTTCGGCATCGGAGTCGGCCGTGGGGGTGGGCCTGCAGAGGTGCCGAATGACGGTCCGGATGCGGTCCGCGCCGTCGACTGGTTGATGTCGGCCGACCGGCTGAGCGCGATCCTCGAGGCCAAGATCGAACGCAACCGGGACGCGGTCAACAGCGCGCTGCACCCGCTGTGGGACTCGATCGAGTACAACGACCACAACCGGACCGCCCTGTACGCCCTGAACTATTTCTTGATCGATCTGAAGGTCGCCACCGGCATGGGGGTCGATCGAGCCGAGATCCGTGAGTACCAGGAACTGATCAACGAGTACGAGGAACGATTCTGGGCCGGCCAGCCGCTGGGTCGGGATGTGACGATCCGGTACGAGGACCGGACATTCTCCTATGACGGCTCCACCGGTGAGGGTGGCTGGACCGAGGACTGATCCAATACCGGAGAGGGTCGCCCACCCTGTCCGGCGCCGCACGGCTGGGTTAACCTTCGGCAGGCACCACAGGCCACACCTCGAGTGCTCCGGTCCGCAGGGCGCCCCCGTCACTGGCGGTCACCGTGACCGTCGACTCCTGTGCGAGCTCGAAGACCCCGAGGGCTTCCCAGGAACCGCCAGTGGCGCGCTGATCGAAGGTTGTCGCTGCTGTGCCCTCCGCGTGGGAGATCGTGTGGACCGCCGTACGAGAGCTGGCCCCGTCGCTCGGGAACCAGACCCGAACCAAGTGCCGTCCCGTCACCGCCGGGGACCAGACCGCTGTTCCGTCCCGCCCGGGGGTGCAGTATCGGGTCCCTGACCCGTCGACATTGAGCAGGCCGCTCGGCTTCCACGGGCCGGTCTCCAGATAGACCGGTGTGCCGTCACCGGTCACATTCCGTACCGCCGGGGGTGTCCCGACCGCAGTGGCGCCGCGACTCTCGACGCCGTCCAGGAAGACCGCTACCTCGTACGCAGATCCCGGCGACGCCGAAGCGGGCGCGGTGAACGTGAGCGTGATCTCGATCTCCTCACCGGGGGCAAGCTCGACCGGTGCGGAGACTGGGCTGACCGTCCACCCGGCCGGCACTGCAGCACGAAGCTCGGTTGCCACCTTGAGCTCACCGGCTCGCACTTGGACCGGCACCGTCACCGAGGCTCCGGCCTCGATCAGTTCCGGCACCTCCATGACGACCATCGGGCGCAGGTCGTCCTCGCCGAGCAGCCGGAACCGGGCAGCGCTGGCGCGGTGGACGCCGGCGTTGACGACATCAAGGATGACCTCTGCGGGCGCACCCGGCTCAAGCGCAAAGACGCCGAGTCGGACCCAGTCGTCACCAGTGCTGGTCTGGTCGACCAGAGTCACGGAATCGCCACCAGGATGTCGTACGACATAGGTCGCTTCGGTCGTCGAGGACGGATGGGTCGGGTACCAGACCGACACCTCGTACGTTCCAGTAGAGGGGATCACTGGAACCCAACGGGCCGAGCCGCCAGTCACGCCCTCAGCGCTGTAGCGGGTTGTGATGTTGTTCCAGCCGCGCAGCCCGCTGGTGAGCCATTCCCCTTGTTCCGCATACTCCGGCCAGGCCAGCTCATTGTGAAGGACGCTTGGGTCGGTCCGAATCACGATCGCCGAGGTGAGGTCCCGCGAGCCAGGTACGCCAACGGTGACCGACCCGGTCGAACCCCACTGTGCCTGGTGGGGAACAGTCACCGTGATCGTCACCCGAGCCACCGCACCCGAGGGGATCGCGACTGTGTCGGGATGATCCACTGACCACCCGGCCGGCACCGCCACCTCGACTGTCTCCTCGACTGCGGCTGGTCCTCGATTGGCCACCAACGCGGTGATCGTCACAGTGTCATCGGGGGCGATCAGTTGTTGGTCCCGTTCCAACGACACCAAACGTGTGGGAGTCCTCACTGTCACGACTGTGGTCGCCGATGTTGAGCCGACTTCGGCCGTGATGGCCTGCTCGCCGGGTGTTGCCGACGCAGGGACATGCACTTCGTGCCGTACGAGATCGCCGGAGGACTCCACCAGAGTTGCCGACCAGCCGGTGGGCAGCGACAAAGACACCGTCGCTGTCCCTGCGCCATTCGTGGTCACCTCGAAGCTGCCCGCCGGGCACTGTGGTGGCAGCAGCATGGATGCCCAACCCGCCGGTCAGAATCGTCGGTGCGGTCAGCTCAATGGGGGGTGACACCTCCGTCCCAACAGTCACCTCGTAGGTGACAGTGGCGTCGAGCTGGTTCACCGACAGGGTCCACTCATACGGGAAGACCTTCGGCCCAGGTGTCTGCCATGGCTGGTCATCGACCCGCCAGCGCAGAGTTGACTCCGTGGTGGAATCGACTGACACGTGGACGTCGTACCCGGAGGCGTCGGGTCGAACCAGCACCATGCCTTGGACTGGTTCACCGCCAACTGTGGTGACATCCCAGGCCTGGATGCCGTCCGGTCCCGGCAGACCTGGACGAACCTGGGTGCGGTGCCACGGCACATCGACCTGCACGCCGCGAGCAACCAGTCCGAGGTGGCCGTGGCCGGGCACTGTCACCGTCGCTGCCGCCCCACGCAAGGGGCGTCGCCGTTCGGTGCCCGTCGACCCGAACTGATGCAGCTCAATCGCTGTGTCGGCGGTGATCCCGGTGATCGGCGACACCAGGTTGATCGTGACCTGTTGGTCGACCGGACTGCTGTTGGTGAGGCTGATGTAGAGCGAATCATTGCCCACGCCGGTGAGCCAGTTGATCGCTGGGTTGTCGAGGGTGATGATCCCGGCGGGGAACCATGGCCACACCCCGTCCTCGCCGTGGAAAGTGCCCGGGGCGTGCCCGTAGACGTCAAAGACGAAGAACACGTAATCGGCCTCATGGGCTCCTGGAAAGCTGACCAGCCCGTCGGAGCGAGCGTGGTGTTCGGCGAACAGGTAGTCGATCGTCATGCCGAGCTGGCCTGGGATGTGATGGAAGTAGATGCTGGAGATCCCGTGCGGCCCCTGATAGGGAAAGTCCGGCTTCATCTGAGCGACGGTGAACTGACGACTGTAGTAGCCGGGATAGTTCGTCCATCGTCCGATTGTCATGTTGTGGGCAATGTCGGCCAGGAGAGGATCATTGGCATGGTGGGCCAGCCGCAGCAGTTCAGCGGTCCAGCCGGGATTGAAGGTGAAGCCTCCGGCTGGGTCCGGATCCGTCGACGCGTCGTAGGTGTAGGTGGTCAGCCCCTCGAAGGCCAGACCGCTGGTGGACACCACCCAAGCCGGCACGTCCTCGACATCGACACCGGTACGCGGATAGTCGGGGTAGACCCCGGTCGGCCAGTCGAATCCGAACTCGATCAGATGATCCTGCCCCACGGTGATATCGCCGTCGGGAACGGGCCTCACCATCGTCTGGGTGACATACCGACGAGCCTCCTTGCGGGCACCCGCCAACACCTTCTCATCCCCGGTCAGGCGGTACAGCGTCATCAGATCCACCCAGTAACGACAGTAGCCGTAGCCAAAGGACCGCCGCCCTGGCAGATCGGTGTAGCCCGGATCGATGTCGTGGTCGACCAAGTCATGGGCAAGTGCGGTTGCCTCGGTCAGCCAACTGGAGTCGTTGGTGAGCTCGTACATCGCCAGTGAGGCAGAGAGATGGGCACGATACGGCCTAGCGCCCTTGGCGTCGAAGACAGTCTGGCCCAGCTGACGAAGACCGGGATTCATGCCCTGGGTGACCAGGTCGAGTGCGGACAGCGGACTGGCATCACTCGGCGTGCCACCCAGTCGGTGCTGGGTTGACGCGGTCGTGATGGGGGTGAAACCTGCCGTCCGCCGCGAGATCTGATATTCGATCGATGGCAATGCACGTTTGGCGTAGAGCGAGGCCGCCTCTGGCGTGCTGGTCAGCAGGTGGGCGCCGAGCACAACCGCGGCGGTGGCGGCCTTGACCTCCTGCTTGCGTTCGATGTCAGCGAATCCCTTGGCCCGACTCCACCACCCCGACCATGACGGCACGAAGTCGACCGAGTCATCGGTAGCAGGGCCACTGGCCACGAGATCGACCAGGTTGTGGATGGTGTCGGTGAGAGAGGTGTCATACACGTTCTCCCGATAGGCCCGATGGTCATACTCGTTGCGTAGCAGGTTCTCGTAGGTGGCGGTCGCGGTGTCCAGCACGGCCGAGACGCCGAAGGCGTACCCCGAAGACTCACCGGCCTCGAGCGTGGTGAGGGCGCCGTCGAACGGAGCACAGGCGACCGGCGTGACGGCGAGGTCATCATTGCGCAGACCCATGCCGAAGGGTTGTCGTTGGGCGTGAACATGACGCTGATGGTGGAACTCGAGGACCGTCGATGGCACGTACAGCCCGCACGTCACCGGTCCGCTCGTGGTCGAGGTCTGGACCAGGCTCATGGGAGCGAAGAGCTCCCAGGCCGCAAGCAGGGCAGGGCTCTCGTCGATCACCCGAGCGTGTTGCCGGGCTCCACACAGCACTTCGGCGACGTCGTCGCGGTCGGTCCCGTCGAAGCCTTCGTAACGGACCACGAACCGGTCAGTGCGGAGGGCCTTGATCGTCCAGTGCAACTCCGGGGCATGACGTTCCAAGTTCCATTGCACAATCAGTTCGGCGACGTCGGGGATGACGGCGCGAAGTTCGACTGTCTGCTCGTTCAGTTTCTCCACGGACTCGAACGCGATCCAGTGCCGTTCGGTTCGAGGGTGGTCCGGTCCGGTTCCGGTATGGATGGTCCACTGCTCGTCGAACGGAGCTTCCGTGACCTCGAGCCAGCCCCCATCAGCCGTGGACACCTCCAAGGTCCGGACATGTGTTGCGCCTCCATCCCAGGTGGCCGTGTGGAAGGTGACCCGATGGCGGTCATTGCTGATCTGTGCGACCTGATCGAGGACGAGGTTCGGTTTGTCCAGGTTCCGCAAGGCCGCGGTGAGTGGTTGCGCCGGGACCATGCTGTTCGGTGCCGCTTGCGCGCGCCCAACCCGGAACGTGGGCAGAACAGCGGAGCCGAGCAACAGTCCGATTGCGTTACGGCGGGACAGCTTCAGCGGTTCGATCATCGTGACTCCTTTGACGACGGCGATGAGTTGAGCGAGGGGAGCGTGGTGCAGAGTCGACGGTAGGAACCAACTGCTCATCGCGGCCATGTACGCAACACGCCAACCATGGACGGATCGTGGCCGCAACGAAGTGCCTGGCGCGATCGGTCCAGTGACCCGGTGATCGGTCCATGGTTCGCTGTCGAACGCCCCACTCATCATGGGAGCACGACCGACGTCGGTCGTGCAGTGGAACCAATATCAACCCACTGCCCGAACGAGAGGCGACCAAAGACATGGTTGACACCGCACTATCCCGTCGGGGGCTGCTCGCCGCCGCACCCGCTGTTGGGCTGGCCGCGATGGGGCTGGCCAGCTGCAGTGCCGGGCCCGGCCCGAGTGGCAATGGCTCTCCGGGCGATCCGGCCACGAGCGCCGGACGCAACATTGCCGAGGGCAGTTTCCTGCCGACCTACCAGGCGGTCACGGGCACCCAGCCTGACCTGTCGGGTGACGGCTTCGTGGTGCCGGACGGCTACTTCCACTACCCGAGCGGGATGAGTGACCTGATCGACGGCCCCATCGGTGATGGCAGCAAGGTCTCGGTCATGTGCGGTCTCGATCTGTCGGCACCGCCCGGGGTGAACAACAACACGTACTGGCAGGCACTCAACGAGCGGATCGGCTCGGAGCTCGAGTTCCAGATGGTTCCCGACAGCGACTACCGGGCGAGGTTCTCCACGGCGATAGCTGGCGACCAGATCGGTGAACTGACCCAGATCCCGGTCCGTCATCCCGGCACCCCAGAGATCATGGATCAGCTGTTCACCGATCTCACCGAGTATCTCAGTGGTGACGCGGTTCTGGACTACCCATTCTTGGCCAACCTGCCCGAGTCCGCCTGGCTCGAGTCGGTGTACAACGGCAAGATCTACGGCGTGCGGTATCCGCTGGCGCTGTACAGCAACTTCATGTTGGCCCGCAAGGATGTCCTGGCCGAGGTTGGCGCGAGTGTCGACGACGTCACCGATGCCGAGTCGTTCCTCGACCTGTGCCGCGAGGTGACTGACCCCAAGCGCAACCGGTGGGCCGTCGCGAACGCCAACTGGCACAGCTGGTTCGTGATGGAGATGCTCGGTCACGCCTTCTTCCCTGGTCAGCTTGAATGGCAGGAGAACGATGGAAAACTGATCCAGGGTTGGGAGACCGACGAGTTCCGTCAGGCCATGACCCACACCAAGAAGATGATCGATGAGGGCTTGTTCCACGCCGACACCTTCGCGTTGAGTGGCACCCAGGAGATCGGAGAGTTCAACGCTGGGCGACTCGCCTTTGACTACCGCGGCGGTGCCCAGTGGGAGACGCGGGTTGCGGTCGACAAGGTTGATGTCACCGCCATCCCGCCGGTGGCCTTCGATGGCGGCGGTCTGGGCCAGAAGACGCTGACCAAGGGGGTTCACACCATGACCTCGATCCGCAAAGGTACTGATCCGGACCGCATCAGGATGTTGTTGCGGGTCATGAACTTCATGGCAGCGCCGTTCGGCACGAATGAGTTCCTGTTGCTCAAGTACGGCGTCGAAGGCGAACACTTCACTCGCAATGCCTCGGGAGACCCGGAGCCGACCTCCAAGGGCAAGGCCGATGTGGCACTGCCGACCAAGTACATCGCACAAGCACCCCCTTGGGTGTACATGCCGACCGGTGAGGATGCCGCTCGCGAGTATCACGGCTTCATCGAGCAGGTCGCTGCGGTCGGCTACCAGGATCCGACCACCGGCTTGTGGTCGGACACCGACCTGTCGACCCGCTCGGTGATCAACACGATGGTCAGCGACGCGATCAACGGCTTCTGGCGAGGAGAGAAGACCATGGCCGATTTCGACGCTGCCGTCGACGAATGGCGAGCCGGCGGGGGCGACACCGCCCGTCAGGAGTACGAGGCCGCGATTGCTGAGCGCGCCGAGCAGTGACGGCGCACCACGGTGCCGGGTCCGGGACGGGGATCCGTCCGGGCATGGGGGCGGAGTTGCTGGGCGAGGGGTGGGCCTCGCTCCGGCAACTCCACCCAGAACGTTTCGGCGACGACCACATCATCGAGCTCGTACGGGGCAGACGTCCCGATGAGCTCGTGGTCGAGCCGACTGGGTCCGGATCGAGCGTCACCGCCGGTTCTGCGGCCGGATGGTGGCGTGGGATCGCCCATGTCATGGGAGATCTGCTGTCGTCCGGCAGGGTCGGTCCGCACCGGCAGCGGTGTCGGTTCCGCCGATTGACGGTCTTGGTCGATGCCTCGCGCGGTGCAGTGTGGACTGTGAATGCGCTGGCTCGACTGATGACTCGATTCGCTCTGATGGGCATCAGTCGGGTCATGCTCTACGTCGAGGACACATTTGAGCTAGATGGTGAGCCTTGGTTCGGACACTTGCGTGGCCGGTACACGGCTGACCAGCTGCGCGTCCTTGACGATGCCGCGGCTCGAGTTGGGATCGAGCTTGTCCTGGCAGTTCAGACGCTGGGCCATCTGACCAACGTGGTGCGCTGGCCCGCATATCGTGCCGTCCGTGGCGGGATGGACGTCCTGAGTGTCGATGCTCCCGAAACTCTCGCCCTCATTGCGAAGATGCTCGATGCGGCCGCTGTGTTGCGGACCCGAATGGTGCACATCGGGATGGATGAAACGTTCGGTGTTGATCCCGTCGATCATGCTCGGCACCTGGGCCGGGTGGTGGAGCTTTGCGAGCGGCGCGGATTCACTCCGATGGTCTGGACCGACATGGCATTGCGCTCACCGGCGGGTCGGACCAGTGACCTGACCGTTCCGTTCGACGCTCGCTTTGCCGCGGCTGCCGGAAACGCGATCGGCGTGTACTGGGACTACAACCATCCCGACGTTGCCTACCACCGAGCCCAGATCGCCAGGCATCGTCGGATGGGGGTCGAGCCGATTGTCACCGGAGCAGTCCACTGCTGGCGACAACGCTGGACGAACCTTCCCGTCACCTTGCGCAATCTTGCCGGGCAGCTGGACGCCGCCGAGGAGTGTGGGGTGTCAGAGGTGATGGTCGCCCTGTGGGGCAACGATGGCGCCGAGACCGACTTGCGTTCGGCCTTGCCGGGCGTGCAGGCATTCGCTGATCGAGGCTGGACCGGATCCCTGTTGCCGCCGAGCGCTCCGACTGGCTTCCTCGGAAGCTGCAATGCCACTCTGGCTTCGTGGTACGAGGCGAGCTCGATCGACCTTCCTGCAGTCGACTGGGGGAACATCAGCAACTTTGATCCGACCGACGTCGTTCCTTCCAACACAGGGTTCTGGCTGATGTGGCTTGATCCACTGTTCGACCACGTCGACCTCGGTCCCTATGGGATCAGCCCAGAGATCTACCGAGGTCTGGCAGCGAGACTGGAGGCTTTGGCTGACTCCGGCACGGTCGGTGACCAGTTCTTGCATTGGCCAGCGCTGGTCGCAGCTGTGCTGGCCGACAAGGCTGACCTGCATCTCAGGCTGCGGCCCGTGCATCAGGCGGCAGACATTTCTGCAGTCCCGGCGTTGCTCGCGCTCATCGAGCGACTCACGGAGGGCACAGCTGCGCTGGCTGACGAACATCGGCGTCTGTGGCACCAGATGGCTGGCCCGTTCGGCTGGGAGCGGATCGAACAGCGCTATGCGGGTCTGCTGAGTCGACTCGAGGTCCTGAGCGACGTCCTCGAGCTATGGGCCGACGACCCAAGCCGACCGATCCGGACCTTGACAGCACCGCAGCTTCCACTGATGCATGGAACACAGTTGAAGAGCTTCGTGCGCTACGACGATGTCGCCGGCTCCGGAGTGACTACCTGAGGTCACTCGAAGTCGGTGATCGCGTGAAAGGCGTCGCCAGCATCGGGGAACAGCCGACGGCGCCGACTCACCGCCCATTGACTGGGAGACTTGCCGTTCACACGGTGGAAGAGTCGGCTGAAGTAGAAAGGGTCGTCGTAGCCGACCGCTTGGGCTGCTTCGGTCACGGTCGACCCGGACTCGAGGAGTGCCTCTGCACGTCGGACCTTGGTGCGGATGATGAACTGCTGAGGTGACAGTCCGGTGGTCTCACGCACGATCTTGCGCAGTTGGGAAGACGAAACCGCCAGCGACCGGGCGGCCGCAGCGATGTTGACCGCGGCGGTCGGTGAATTCACGACCTGGTTGATGAAATCTTCGACCAGTTGACGCTGGTGGGCAGTAGTGGTGCCGGAGCGGACGTCGGGTGCCGCGACTTCGGCGGTCATGGCATGACGATGGATGCGGGCAATCATCGTCTGCGCGGTCAAGTTGATGACATCACGATGGTGCAGCGGCTGCTGCTGCAGCTCGGTGGCCATCTCGTCCAAGTCCGCTGCGACGCGGTCTGCGGCTGTCTCATCGAGCCGGATGACCTGAGGAAGGTCCATCCACTCAGGCAAGGCTTCTCCGGGTGCTCGGTCAACCTGAAATCGTGCCAGGGCAAACGAGAACTCGGTCTCGCCGATTGCCCACCGCGTCTGTCCTGGGCGCAGATGGAGCAGATCATTGCGTCCCAGGGTCCATGGCTTCCCATCGACCGTCCACTGTGCCGTTCCACTACGGACGAGCAGAATCTGCAGATGGCTGGCCGGCTCGGGAATGTCGCTGGTCGAAGCGTCCCGACGAATCCGCCACACGCCCCGCAACGACAGCCGCACGCCCGATCCTTCCTCGTCGAGATCAGGTTCATCTTCTCGTCACCGGCCCGGCAATGCAAAGCGTCCGTCAGCGGCGACCGAACCATCCCTTCTTCTTCGGCGGTGTGGTCGACAGGAACTCGAGGGTCAGCACCGTACGGTCATCGCCCAGGGCCGACGGAGTGTGCCGGGCGACGATCTGGGCATCGGCCGTCTCGCCGATGGTGTGCCCATCCCCGATGACTGGGCCGCTCTCCAGTTGGTAGTCGGCGATGCTGCCGAGTCGTTCGAACACGGTTTCGGCGGATTCGGTGGTTTCAGGGATCTCGATGTCCATCACGCCGAGCCCGTCGAGGCCGAGCGTGTGGCCGGTCATCGCACCGTCCGGTCGGGGACCGACATTGATGGCCACCCATGCCGGCATGAGTGGGTCCGGCAGGGCGGACAGTGCGAGGTCGCGAAACACGGGCGGGAAGATCGCGTGATTGGCGGCACCCCAGAACACAGCCCTCACCGTGTCGCTCAGGCCGACCATCGTCGCGACGACCCGCGACAGCAGCACCGCCTGCTCGATTGACGCCTCGTGACCGTCGGCATCTGCCCTGAAGACGCTGGTGATCGTGTGGGCGCCGTAATCAGTGGGCACGGGCTGATCGCGTGGCCACAGGCGACTGTGGGCGGCAATCTCAGCCAAGTCGTCGCCGATGGGGGCCGGGACCGACATCAGCGCGATCATGGTGCCGTCGTAGTCCAACACCAGCGGCCCGTCCTCGGCTCCGTCGCTGGCCTCGTGGGTGAGCCTCTCCGGGTCGAGATCGGGATGGTCAGCCAGCAGTGCTGCGCGCAGCGACTCTTGGGTCACCGACAAATCGATCGTGCTCTGCAACAGGAACGCCAGTTGGGCGGCCATACGTCCTCCTCGGGTTGTCGCAAGCCTACCGATCGAGGTGTCGCCCAAGGGTTCGCGCGCGTCAGGCCGCCGGGTGTGGCACGACGACAATCTGCACGTCGTCCTCGTAGACCACCCGCCCTGGATCGCAGGACTCGACCCGGACACAGGCGACGCCGTGGGCAGCCAGCAGTTCCAGGTAGGGCGGGATCCGCTCCAGCAAATGGGTGGCGGTGTCCTTGAACCACGCGACCGCACCAGGATTGATCCCACGGTCGTAGACCCGGGCATCCGGTGTCGGGTAGGCGGCGTTGAACCAGTCATTGCCGTTGCGCCAGATCCGGTGTTCGTCAGCCGACAATCTGCCTCCCCGGCCCAGCTGATTGGCCAGCCCGAACACGCCGACATGGAGGCCGTGCCGGTCCGGTTCAGGAGACTGGTAGCGGATGAACACCGCCACAGGTTAGACCTTCGGGAACCGAACTCCGACCAACTCCTGGGAGACCTCCCACATCTGTCGGGCGGCATCTTCGCTGCGGACACGCGAGTACAGGGTCTTCTCGGCCGGAGCTCCGCCCATGTGGCCAAACGTTTCATCCATCCGGAGGTCGGTGAACTCGAACTCGCATGCCAGACATTGATAGATCCGGACCGTGCGCATGCACTGCTGGTGTATACGGCTTCTCCCGGCTCGGAGAGCCAGGAGAAGCTGAACCTGTTGTCCGTGATGGGAAGTCAGCGACTCTGACGGGTCCTGGGTGAACGCCGGGTCACTGCGGCGGGCTGCGGATCCACACCGAGGGCGTGCCGTATGGCTTCTGGTTCTGCCGCCGGACCCGGACCGGAGTCCGCCCGACGACGTCGAACCCGTACGAGGTCACGATCCGCTCTGCCGCAAACTCCGCTCGGGTCTCGTAGTTGCTGACCAGCAGTCGTCCGCCAGGTGTGACCAGGCTGAGGGCATGCCGGACCGCTCGCTCCTGATGGTCGTCGGGAAAGACATCCAGCAGTAGGTGGGCCAGGTCGAACCGGCGTCCGGTGGGATGGTGCCAGAGGCTTGCATCGCCGACCCAGAAGCGATCCGACCACTGCGGGTGAAGCTCCTGTGCCCGGGCGACCAACTCGGGAGACAGGTCAAGTCCGTACGGCTCGACCTCCACTCCGCGGGCGGCGCCCCACCGTACGAAGCTGGCGGCGAGATGACCGTTGGCACAACCGAGATCGAGGAAGCTGATCGGCTGGTCGGGCCGACCCAGATCCTCAGGGAGTCCTTCCAGGGCGGCGGTCAGCACCTCGCGGGCGTCATGCCAGTCCTGTTCGTCGCCGCCGAATCCGGATCCGCCAGCCAGTGTGGGTGCCCGCAGGTATCCGCCGGTCAGGGTGCGTTGCAGGTCCTGCTGATGTCTCTCGTACGACATCGTCGCCTGGTCGGTCGCGGCCCGGGTCACCAGGTCGGCGAGGACGAGATCTCCTTGTCCACGCAGGACTTCTGCGGCGTCGTCCGCCGGCCCGGACCAGACGTTGGCGTCATCTCGGTGGGGTCGATTGCCGGTGTACGGCGCGCCGTCCACCCAGAACACGACGTGGCGCCGTGCTCGGTCGATCGCAAACACGTGGGTGCCCTGCCGTCGGAAACCCATTCGCTCAAGTGGAATCCGCAACAACGTCTCGTCCCACACATGCTCCGAAGGGCGACGTTGGTCGTGCGGGATCACCCAGCGACCTCCGTCGTCATACAGGCTGACGATGCCCGTTGCGGGCAGACAGACGATGCTGACCTCACGGATCCGGTCCCAGTCGATGTCGTCGGCTGCGACCGGATCGAAGGGTTCGACGGCTCGCACCAGCGCAGTCCACGAGGTGAAGCCATGGGAACGGGCGATCGTGTGGTGGGCATCGGCCAACCGGGGTGGATCGTGCGGGTGGACCAAGGCGGCGTTCGGGTCCCCGGCCCGTACGGCGGCCAGCAACTCCTTGGCGCGGCGACGGGCCTGGGCGAGATCGATTGTGCTCGGGTCGGATGGGGTGGACATGACGGCGCTCCTCACGAGCCGGGGTCCGCTGGCCGGCAGAAGCAACCGTGGTGCTCACTCAAGTGGTGATCGGGTGGGCTCGGCCCTCTCCGCGGACGGGTTGCGCCCCGAGGCGCTCGGCCAGCACCGTACCATCCTTGCTCGGGCTAGGCTGGCCTGGCAGGAACTCCCGTCGACAGGTGGTGGCAGGCGATGCATCGGCCAGGCGATCCTTTTGTCCTGTACGCATTGTTGGTCTCGACCGATCGTGACGAGTTCCGCAAGCCGTGGGATCAGTACACCGGCTGGACCTTGCTGGCTCCGATCAGCGGCGGGTTCGAGTTCACCCTGGAAGCCGAGGTGCCGTCAGATCGGGCCGCCGGAGTGGCCCGGTTCGGTGACGTGGTCGTCTGCCCGCCTGACGGAATTCTGCATCGGCGACTGCTGGAGACCACCTCGTACGTCTATGTCAGCCTCGAGCAGGTGGGCGAACTGCCGCGCGGCCGGAGGTCGTGCACCGATCTCGATCGGCTGCGTTCCGACTACCGCTGGCTGATTGAGGCGGATCAGGACGTCACCGTGACCCCGGAGACCCGACGGGCCTGGCGTACGCATGTGGTCGCTGATCTCCTCGCCCTGATCGTCCGTGACGGTGATCGCGCTCGACCCTCAGATCCACTCGTCGATGACATTGTGCAGTACATCCATGACCATGCCTTGGAGTCGGACCTAGAACTGGCGGGTTTGGCGGCCCGGTTCGGTCTCGGACCATCTCAGCTGTCTCGTCGTTTCCGAGCGGCCCGGGGCGCCACACCCCGTTCGCTGGTCCGCGCCGTCCGTCTCCAGCATGCTCGAAATCTATTGGTCACAACGGATCTGACGGTCGCGCAAGTGGCGCGACGGTGCGGCTATCCCGATCAGTTCCACTTCAGTCGCGTCTTCTCTCACGAAATGGGCACCCCGCCCTCGGCCTACCGGGCGACTCATCTCGCCTGATTCAGAAATTGAGTCCATGGGAATGCGGAGCCGAGTCATTCCGGGTCGTGATGGTTGCTGACTACCATCGCGCTGTCACCAAACACAGGAGAGACGAAGAATGTTCGAGCGCAACGCCGATGTGATCGTGTACGGGGCAAGCTCCGGTGGCTGCGTGGCGGCCGTGGCCGCCCGGCAGGAAGGCGCCAGCGTCATCCTGGTGGAGCCGACAGGCGTGCTTGGTGGCATGATCACGGCGGGCATCAAGCCCGGACAGGACTGTCCGGACCCGACTGCGGTCGGTGGCCTCACCGGCAGTGTCGTGCTCGGCCTCGGTGACACCCCGCCCGCCATCCGCAGCCGGCTCACCGACTGGGTGCGTGAGGCCGGCGTCGAGGTCATCACCGAGCACCGCATGACCTCGGCCACTGTCGTGGACAACCGGATCACCTCGATCACGGTCGAACATGCGGCTCCCGAAGCCGACGGTTCGCCGGCGGTGACCGGGGTCCCGGTCGGTCACATCCGCGGTGCGGTGTTCATCGACGCCTCCTACGACGGAGACCTGATGGCCCAGGCCGGTGTCGACTTCCGGACCGGCCGCGAGGGACGCGACGTCCACGGTGAGGAACCGGCAGGTGTGCAACCGGTGACGAACTGGACCCCGATCGAGCCGTGGCGGGTGCCCGGTGATCCGACCAGCGGCCTGTTGCCCCATGTCGAACCGGACCACGGTCTGCCGCTCGGCGCCGGTGACGACAACACCCAGGGCACCAACTTCCGTTACTACGTGACCAATGATCCCGATCGCCGTGCGGATCTGACCGCGCCGGAGGGTTACGATCCAAACGACTACGAGCTCCTCGGGCGTTATGTCGCCCATGTCATCGCGACTGAACCGGAGGATCGCCTGCTCGGTGTCCTCAGCCGGATCTTCCCCGGATGGCTCAACCGTGACGACTACAACTACTGGCGGGCCAACCTCTTCTCCCAGGCTCCGCTCGGTCTCGGCAAGGTCCACCAGGACGGAACCTATGCGCAGAAGGCACAGGTGTGGCGTGACCACATGACCTACCTCCGCGGGATCCACACCTTCTTGTCCACTGATGAGCGGGTCCCGGCCCAGTTCCGTCGCACCACGGCCGAGCTCGGCCTGGACCGTACGATCTACCCCGACACCCAGGGCTGGCCGCATCTGCTCTACGTCCGCACGACGCGTCGCATGGTGGGCGACTACACCCTCACCCACCAGGACGTGCTGAACCACACCGATCCGGCCGACAGCGTCGGCTTGGCCCTCTACGGTGTTGACATCTATCCGGTGCGGCGGATCCCGTGGATCCAGGACGGTGTCCAGGGCGTGGCCACCGAGGGTAACATGTTCATCGGCGGCGCCCGCGGCACCGGGACCCCGTTCCAGGTGCCCTATCGGTCGCTGGTCCCGGCCGGAGAACAGATCACCAACCTGATCGTGCCGACCTGCCTGTCCGCCAGCTACATCGCCTATGCCGCACTCCGGATGGAACCAGTCTTCTGTGTGCTCGGCGAATCCGCTGCCGTCGCCGCAACCATGGCCCTCGACGCTGACCGTTCGGTCCAGTCGATCGACGTGTCGCGGCTCCAGCAGCGGCTCCGGCAGCGGGGTCAGTTGCTCGCACCCTGACGAGTCACACCTCGGTGCGGACCTCCAGATAGGCGGCATTGCCGCTCTCTCGGGAGGAGACCATGGTGCCGAGGCTTCGGGAGGCCTCACCGAGCAGGTGTGTCAGAGCGACACAGACAGTCCCGCCGGCGGCCACAGCGTCGCGCAGGCCATCGGTGATGTCGATCTGGTACCACCGCTTCTCATCGGTGATCATGCCCTCACCGATGATCGTGCCCAGCTCGGGACGATTGCTCCAGGTCACGGTCTGCTCGTCGAATCCTTCGGTCAGGGCGGTGACGCTGAGTGGGTACTCGGTGCCACCACTGTCACTGATTGAGGCATGGACGTTCAAGGTGATGGTCTCGATCGTCTCTGGGATCGGGTCAGTCTCGAACATGAGATAGCCGATTCGGTTGTAGTTGACCGAGGGATCGGTCTTCACATTCACGCTCGACGAGGAGCCGAAGTTGCTCTCGGAGCTGGTGCCGTCGTTGACATAGGTGTCGGCGGTGGTGTCGATGTGGTGGACGCCTGGTTCGTTGGCCGTCACCTCCACCGAGCCCCAGCGGAGCCGATGGTCGTCGGAGACGACGACAGCTGACAGTCGAACGCTGCCTGCGGTGAGGACGGTCAACGTGCCGTTGTCATCGATGGAGGCCACCGAGGGGTCACTGGACTCGAACCGTACGGTCATGGACGACAGATCGGCTTCGGTTCCGTCGCTCATCAGTGCACTCACCGACAGGGCGGCTGGCTCGCCGATCTCCAGTGGAGGAGCTGAAACGGTGACCGATTCCAGTGCCGGTGGCCGATCCGGAAGCTTGACAGTGCGACCGACGATGTCAACCTCGGCGATCGAGTTCCATTGGTTGACAGTGTTGCCATGGCCAACGATTCGCAGATATCGAGCAGTCACCGTACTGATCGGATAGCTCTCCAGATCAGCTGAGGTACCTGAACTCAGACCGCTGAACACGGTGGTCCATTCCGTCTCGTCAGCCGCTGCGACCTCGATGTCGAAACGTGATTGGCGTGCCGTTCCGCTGTACCAGGCAATCCGAACTTCGTCGACTGCTCCGTCTGAGCCGAGGTCGTAGCCAATCCACTGGCCGTCCCCCTCGGCTGACCAGCGCGTGGTCAGATCCGAGTCGAGAGTGTTGAGCGGGACGTTTCCGTCATCGGCGCTGGCGATGACCGGCTGCGGGAAGTTGCCGGGGCCGACAGCAGCGAAGGGCCACACCTCGTACGTGGTCCGCGTCTTCCCGGCTCCGGTGACGACGACACGAGTGACCCCGTCGCGTCGAGTCGGGACGACACGGGCATGGCACCCTGACGAAGGCGTCGCCGTGACTGAGCCTGAGCCAGCAGGTACGTCATAGGTGAAGTTGTGCGGAGCAAATCCCGTCAGCTCGACATCACCGATCCTGATCCCCGACAGAGTGGCGATCTCGTCCTCGTCCACCTGCCACTGGGCCAGGGGCGTGACGTCTTCTGGTGACGGGGCAGAGGCCCCTTCCCGGACGGGGGAGAACTGAACGGTGATCGTCCCCTGATCCGCCTCGGGCAGCCAGATGACTAGTTTGCGAAGCCCGACATTCATGTTCTGCCCGGCGGGATCTGGCGACTCCCACAGTGGGCGGGCCGGGCTCTCAAGGAATGTCGCTTCGGCTGGGGTCAAGATCGACGCTGACATCGTCTGGCCTGATTGTTCCAAGGTTGCGGTCCGGCCGTCCTCGGCGATCGAGATCGCAGCGGCTGTATGCCAGGACCACCACAGGGGTGATGTTTCCTTCAGTTCGTACTCATCTTGAACCAGCACCTGGCGGCGATGGTCGAACAGCCGCCAACCACGCTGCCATCGGACGAAGCGAGCGTTGGCATCGTCCAGCTCCGCCACGGCAAAGGCCTCACGGGCCCCGCTCCCGGTACGGGAAATGCGTCCAATGGCCAGGGGATCCTGGTCAGCAGCCTCGCCAGGTGCCACCGAAAGTGTGTTCTGGCCCTCGGCACGTTTGCGGTAGTACCCCCAACGAGCGCCATTCGCGCCGCGTGCCATGTAGCCAGGAAGGTTGTAGTCGTCGGACCCGAGATCCACCCCCCAACGAACCCCGAGCGCATCGAGGACGATGGTGCCCAGGTCGAGATCACCATGGTTGGTGTTGTTGTCACCGCCCTTGCCAGCAACGAAGACTGCGGTTTCCGACTCCCATGCCGATCGCATCGTCGAGACTTCGCAGCGACCGAAGGTCGCGTCCTTCTCGGCGTCGGCGGCGACCGGACCCACGGCGAGCGCTTCGTCGTACCACTGCAAAGACAATGGTGTTGTTGCCCAGCTCGGCTCCTCGACATCCGCGGCCCGGGCCGCCCACCACCCGGCAACAGGAAGGTCGTATTCGCGGGCCAGCCAGAACATCTCCGTCGGGTGAGGAGATCCGCCACCGGAGTCGTAGTAGTTGAAGTTCCCGGTTGGGCCGGTGAGGTGGATGGGAAACATGCCAGTTCGGTCCAGGCCCGGCTCGGTGGTGAGTCCACGTGCATCGCCGGTTGCGGTCCGCAGAGCCTCCATCAGCAGTACCAGATACTTGGTCGCATACTCCCAATAGGACACCCCTTCGGGATATCCGCCGTCGGGTGCGTACTCGTCCAGAGCAACGGGCAGGGACTGCAGGGCGTGGTCGAGAATGGTCTCTGCCAGATCGGGCTCTTCATCGGCCACGGCGAGGGCGGCGACGACCATGCCGCCGTTGCACACGATGTTCCAGTTGTGGGTCTCGGTGTGCCACCGCGGCACTGAGCCCTGACCTTCGCCCTCATACACCTCCTTGCCCCGCAGGAGTCCGAAGGCGACCAGGGCCTCCTTCATGACGGCCCGTTGCTCATCTGACCACTCGTCATGGAGCCAGTCGTAGGCGAGTGCAACGGCATGGCTCATCTCGGCGACGTCGAGGAAGTGTCGTTGATGGTTCCAGTCGGGGAAGTGGCAGACAGCATCCATCTCCGCCCAGAGGCGGTCCCGGTAGGTCGTGCCACCTTCCACTGCGTGGGCGATTGCGAGCGAGTGCACGCGACGCAAGACTTCACGGGAGGTGTCGAGGAGTCGTTTCCCGTCAGGGATCACATACTCGCGTGGTGGCTGGTCCAACAGCAGATCAGCATCGGCACGGAAGGTTTCGTACCAGCCTGCCAGGCGATCGTCGGCCGCGATCCGATCCCGGACAGGATCGAAATCGGTGATCAACAACCGTGGGTGTGGCCCCACGGTGGCTGGCACACCATGGGCCGAAAGGGTGGTGAGATGGCTCGCCACGCCACTGGCGAGGGCTGCGGCGACAGCGGTCGCAAGGAAACTCCGACGTTGCATGGTTACTCCTGTGTGAACCTGAGCGCTTACGGCATCGAGTCTGGCCAACGTGGACGGACTCGTCCATGAAACGCACATGAACCAACATCGCGCCGTTCGGCACGAGGGTGGTCTGTCGACCTTCTCCTGTCGGCACAATGGACCCATGGTCCAACAGTTCCCGGAGATCCTCGACCGACTGCAGCAGTTCATCGAGCAGCAGCACGTCTTCTTCGTCGCAACCGCGGCACGGGACGGCCGGGTCAACGTGTCACCCAAGGGTCTGGACTCCCTGCGAGTTCTCGGACCCAACCGCGTGGTCTGGCTCAATGGCACCGGTAGTGGCAACGAGACGGCTGCACACCTGCTCGACACACCTCGGATGACGCTGATGTTCTGCTCGTTCGACGCCAAGCCGCTGATTCTGCGCCTGTACGGGTCAGCGCGGGCCATCCATGCTGGTGATTCGGAGTGGGGCGATCTGCTCGCGCGTTTTCCGCCCATGCAGGGATCTCGCAACATCTTTGACCTCACCGTCGACCTGGTGCAGACCTCGTGCGGTTTCGGTGTTCCGTTGATGGACTTCACTGCGGACCGGGACACCATGGCCACCTGGGCTGCCCGCAAGGGGGACGAAGGCCTCGTCGACTACCAACAGGCGAAGAACCGCCACAGCATCGACGGGTTCCCGACCGGGCTGCCTAGCTGAGGGGCACAAGAACGAGTCCTGGTCAGTCGAAGACCAGGGACTGCAGGACACCAGGGTCACTCACGCCCTGGCCCTGCGACGCGGCCTGGTGGAACCGGTCAAGCCACGAACTCGGTGCGCAGGCTCGTCAGGGGGACGGCATCGTCGGAGCGCAGGCCGGCCAGCCATCGATTCACCGCACCGCGTGGATGAGTCAGGGTGTCGAAAGTGAGCGTGGCAGCGATCGGATCATTCGAGACCACCGTGAAGCAACGGATGTCGACCGACTGGACAACGGAGCACCTGGGTGGCACGTTCTCGGGGCACGCGTCCGACCCTGACCTCGAGCGCGACGGCGGCCTATGCAAGCCCGTTGCATCGGTTGCGGCGCGATTGCAGGATTCGTTGACCTCGGTTCGGTGGGCCCTTAGCGTCGGGCTCGACCAGCTGGCCGTAACCAGGCCGAATCAAAGGAGATGTCATGGACACCACGACCGATGAGCTGACCCCCGCCGCGGGCCCATCGACGGACCGCGACCCTGAGCCGAACTCACCGGTGGTGATTGCTCGCCGGAGCGTGCTGGGAGCAGCCGTCGCCTCCGGAGCAGCCCTCGCGGTGGCGCCCACCCACGTCGCTGCGGCGCCGGTCCCCGCAGACGAGCAGGAGGATGTGCTCCGAGTGTCGTCCCTGGGTCACGATCTGCTGGACTCGACGGAGTTCCTTCAAGCAGCGTTGGACTCTGAGCATTCGACCATCATCATCGACCACGTCCCGGGCGGCTGGTCGACCCGACCGCTCTTCCTGCGACGCAGCAATGTCACGATCATCATCGAGCCCGATGTGATGGTGCGGGCGATCAACGGAACCTTCACCGGCGCCAACGACTGCTTGCTGACTCTCACCGATGTCACCGACGTCACGATCTCGGGGTACGGGGCAAAGTTTGCCATGGCCAAGCCCGAGTACCAGACCGGTGAATGGCGGATGGCACTGAAGATCCTCGGCTCACGCAATGTCCTCGTGGAGGGGCTGATGCTGCGGGACTCCGGCGGAGATGGTGTCTACCTCGGCAGGGGCGCCACTCTGTGCCGCGACATCACCCTGCGCGATCTGGTCGTCGACAACCACCGCCGACAGGGCATGAGCGTGATCACCGTCGAAGGATTGGAGATCGAGGGCTGCGCCTTCCTCAACACCAACGGCACGGCGCCGCAGTCGGGGATCGACTTCGAACCCAATGCGCCCGACGACAAGTTGACCGACATCGTGCTGCGTGACTGTTGGTTCGCCGGCAACATGACCTCTGGGGTCATGCTCGCCGGGCTTCCCCTCACGCCGACCTCCACCCCGGTGTCGATCGTGATTGAGCGCTCCACGGTCAGTCAGCAGGTCGGTGGATCGCCCCAGGTGATGGTGCTGTCCTCGCCGTCACAACAGTTCCCGGGCACCTTCGAGATCAGGGACAGCCTGATCCATGTCAACGAGGGATCGAGTGCCTTCCGCACCTTCCGGACCGGTCCGGGTGGGGTGCTGTCGAAGCTCACCAGGACCGGGATGTGGGTCTGGGGCTGCGCCTTCCAGGTCTATCCGCCCGTGCAGGTGGCAGCCGGCACGACGACCACTGAGTACGGCAACATCCACTTCACCGACGTGGTCATGCACACCGATCAGCCGGGCCCGTTCCTGGCCACGGATCATCGCGAGAACACCACGGTCCATGACATCACCGGCGCGATCACGGTCGTCGGTCCCGCTGTCGAGAAACCTGACCTCGGACCCGACCCGCAGGGGGTGGATCTCGACGCGACGATCGTCGACTCCGTGCCGGCGGCGACCGTCTCGGTGCGGCCCGGACGCAGCTCGGTCATTGGAGGCAAGCCGGCGGAGGTGATCTTCACCCGCACCGGCGACCGGTCTCGGCCGCTGGCCATCGCCTACGAGACCTCAGGCGGGGCCCGGGAACGCTATGACTACGGCGGTCTGGGCAAGGTGGCGGTGTTCGCGCCCGGAGCGCGGGAGGTCAGGGTTGCGATCCGGACCTTCGCCCGTCGTCGCGAGGTTGACCTGGAGCGCCGTGAGTTGGTCGTCAGTGTCGCCGTCGGGCACGGCTATGTGCCGCACCACGGCTCGGCCACCATCCAGATCCAGGGCTGACCTCGGCCGGTGCGCGGCCAGGACCAGCTGACCCAACGGGGTCGGGAAATTGTGTCCATGGTCGTGCGCCGGGCAGGCATTCAATCGACCCCTCCGCGCTGACTAACCTCACAGCACACACCGCAGTCGGCTGCGGCCCAGGATGAGGGGATGCACACCATGGCAGGGTCAGGCTCGGAGCGCCACGGACTGCTCGGGACCACCATGAACCGACGCAGAAGCCTTCAGCTCGCCGGTGGGGCCTTCGCCACCGCGAGCCTGTTGGTCGGCTCGTGCACCAGTGGTGACGACTCACCGGGCGTGGTCGACGACGGTGCCCGCGAGGCCCCGATGCTGGCCGAACGCGTGGCCGCAGGAGACCTGCCTCCGTTGGAGGAGCGGCTGCCGGTGAACCCGATGGTGGTTGAGCCGATCGACTCGGTCGGACGGTACGGCGGGACGTTGCGTCGTGCCCAACTGTCGGAGACCAGTGCCGCGACCTGGGAGGCGTTCAGCACCGTCACCTTGGTGCAGTGGAGTCTGGACGCCACCACCGCCGAGCCCAATGTTGCCGAGACGTTCGAGGCGAGTGAGGACCTGCGAGAGTTCACCTTCGTGCTCCGCGAGGGTGTGCGATGGTCTGACGGCGAACCCTTCGGCAAGGACGACATCGACTTCGCGCTGACCCACATCTGGTCCGACGAGGAACTGTTTCCGGCCCCGCCCCGCTACTGGGTGGACAGCGAAGGGGGCCGACCCACGTACGAGTGGCTTGACGACCGCACCCTACGGATCACCTTCGCCGCCCCGAACGCGGTCTTCGTGCAGTACATGTGCCATCCCAGCATTGGTCTGCAGTTGATCGTTCCCTCCCATGTGCTGAGCACCATCCATCCGGCGACCGCAGGCGAGGAGGAGGCCGAGAAGGTGGCCAAGGCCGCCGGCTTCGACACCTGGGTGAGCCACTTCCAGTCCCAGCTGGTGCCGTGGCTGAATCCGGAGCTTCCGGTGCTGGGCGCCTACCGGATGGTTGAGTCTGCCCAGGGCAGTGGTTCGGGCCGACTGGAACGCAACCCGTACTTCTGGAAGGTCGATCCCGACGGTCGCCAGCTGCCCTACATTGACGCGGTCTCGGTGCAGATCCTGGGGCAGGACTCGCTCGACCTGCGGGCAGCCAACGGTGAGCTGGACTTCCAGGGCCTCGACCTGGCCTTCAGCAGCGCACAACTGCTCCTCGCCCAGGCCGAAGCCAAGGGCTACACCGTGCAGCGGTGGAAGAACCGTCAGACCTTGAGCATCTGTCCCAACATCTCCCACCAGGACCCTGCGATGAGGGAGGTGTTCGCCGACGTACGGTTCCGTCAGGCCCTGTCCCACGCGATCGACCGGGAAGCGATCAACCGTGCGCTGCTCAACGGTCTGGGGCGGGTGGAGCACCCCATGCTCACCATCGGGATCCAGGACGCCAAAGGCGGCGACAGATACCTCGACCATGACCCCGACCGGGCCAACGCACTGCTCGACGAGATCGGGATGACCACCAAGGGCCAGTGGCGCACCCTGCCCGGCGGCGACACCTTCGAGCCCACGATCATGTTCGTGGAGAACAACACCCAGGTGCCTCGCGCAGATGCTCTCCAGATGGTGGTCCAGGACTTGGCGAAGGTGGGTCTGAAGGTTGTGCTGCGCCCCGTCGACGGCACCCTCTATGCCCAGCTGCGGATGGCCAACGACTTCGATCTCAACGGCAGCAACGCGGCGGGCGGCAACTTCGAGATGGACCCGGTCTGGTACATCCCGATCGCCAGCAACGGCCACTTCGCACCCGGGTACGGCGAGTGGTACGCCTCCGGTGGCAACAGTGGCATGAAGCCGACCGCGGAGATGATGCAACTGACCGAGGCCTGGGAACAGTTCCAGTCAGGTGAGACCGAGGCCGTACGAGACCAGGCACGGGAGGCGATCCGTGCCCAGCATGACGAGATGATCTACATGATCGGGATCGTCGGCGTCCCATTCGATCCGGTTGTGGTGTCCCAACGACTGCACAACGTCCGGACCGACGGGCCTCCACTGAGCAACTCCTTCGGGCGGGAAGGATTCACCCGTGCCGAGCAGATCTGGCTCGAGGCATGAGTCTGCACGCGGGCCGAGGAAGCTCTCGTCAACCGAGGCCCCCCGCGCTACTGTGAGGAAATGACAACCCCATTGCCGCAAGTGCTTGCCGCGGTGCCGTCCCTGAACGATCCGCAGCAACCGTTCGTCTACGAGGTCCACGGCGAGACGATCGTCGGTCGCTGGGATGTCGACAAGGCCGCCCTGCTCCACCCCGGCGAGGTCGGCGAGCTCAACATCGAGTTCAGTGTGACTGTCACCTTCGACCAGGCCAAGGGCACGTTCAAGGCCAAGGACCAGGAGAAGTCGGCCGGCTGGTCGGCCGGGTCCGGTGGCGCAAGCTTCGGCGCCAGCACCTTCTCGGGCAAGAGCTTCTCCAAGGGAGGCAGCATCACCTTCGGCGGCGGAGACTCACCGAAGGTGACCACCTGGGACACCAGCCGGATGAAGCAGCCGCTGTTCGACTTCTTGGCCTCCCAGGGCTGGAAGCACAAGCGAGGCCTGTTCGGCTGAGCTCAGCGTCCCAACAGCTGACTGAACGGGACCACTGACTCGTACGGGTCAATGGTCTCGCGCCGCGGGGTGCGGGCCAGGAAGTCGGCCAGCTCGCCGGCCGCTCGGGCAATCCGGGCGGTCGGCCCGCCGGTCGCGCCCCACTCCTCGGTGGCGACGAAGACTCCGGTCGGCACGGCCCACATCCGCAGATAGGCGGTGATCGGCCGCAGACCGTGGTCGATCACCAACGAATGCCGGGCGGTCCCCCCGGTCGCGGCGAGCAGGATCGGCATGCCCCCGAGATCGTCGGCGGTGAACAGATCAAGGAACGACTTCACCAGGCCGGAGACCGCGGCGTTGAAGACCGGGCTCACCAGCACGATCGCATCCGCGGCCGACACTGTCGCCTTCACCTCAGCCAACCGGGTCGACTCGACCCCGGTGATCAACGTCTGCGCGATCTCGGTCGCGTACTGACGCAGCTCGACGACCTCGACCTCGGTCTCCTGGTCGCGTTCGGCCAACTGAGTCCGTACGGCATCGGCCAGCCGGTCCCCGAGCAGGCGGGAACTGGACGGCTGCCCGAGTCCGCCGGAGATGACGACGATGCGGGTCGGATCAGTCATGGGAAACCTCCTCGCTGGTGGTGAGCTGGGCGGCTCGCTCGGCGTGGGTCGGCGGGGTCGCCGGGACACCCTCGCCACGTCGTGCCTCCCATTCGGTGCGCAGTTGCGGCAGGACCTCGCCGAGCAGATCGAGCTGCCTGAGGGCCGCATCCAGCGGCAGCCCGGCATGGTCGACCAGGAACAGCTGGCGCTGGTAGTAGCCGAAGTTCTCGGTGAAGCTCAGCGTCTTCTCGACGAACTCCGCCGGGCTGCCGACGGTCAGCGGCGTCCCGGAGGTGAATTCCTCGAGGCTGGGCCCGCCGCCGTAGACCGGTGCCCGGTCGAAGTACGGGCGGAACTCCCGGACCGCATCCTGGGAGTTCTTCGCCAGGTAGAACTGGCCGCCGAGCCCGACGATCGCCTGGTCGGCGCTGCCGTGGTAGTGCTCGAAGCGCTTGCGGTAGAGCGCGATCAGTCGCTGGAAGTGGTACGTCGGCCAGAAGATGTGGTTGGCGAAGAATCCGTCACCGTAGTAGGCGGCTTGTTCGGCGATCTCGGGGGAGCGGATCGAACCGTGCCACACGAACGGCGGCACCCCGTCCAGCGGACGAGGGGTCGAGGTGAAGCCGTGCAGCGGGGTGCGGAACTTGCCCTCCCAGTCGACGATGTCCTCACGCCACAGCTGGTGCAGCAGCGCGTAGTTCTCCACCGCCAGCTCGATGCCGTCGCGGATGTCCTTGCCGAACCACGGATAGACCGGCCCGGTGTTGCCACGTCCCATCATCAGGTCCACTCGGCCATCGGCCAGGTGCTGCAGGTAGGCGTAGTCCTCGGCCAGCCGGACCGGATCGTTGGTGGTGATCAGCGTCGTGGCGGTCGAAAGGAGGAGCCGCTCGGTCTGCGCGGCGATGTTGGCCAGCAACACCGTCGGATTCGCCGGAGCGACGAACGGCGGGTTGTGGTGCTCACCGGTGGCGAACACATCCAGCCCGATCTCCTCGGCCTTGCGGGCCAGGGTCACGGTCGCCTTGATGCGCTCGTTCTCGGTGGGGGTGCGCCCGGTCGTCGGATCGGTCGTGATGTCGCCGATGGTGAAGATCCCGACCTGCATGGTGGTTGCTCCTTTGATGGTTGACGATTCAACCGTATCAACAGGGAGCATGCCCCGTCTATTCCCTCCGGTCCCGGGGCGGTCTCCGATGCCTGCCGCCCAAGCAAGGGCGGCGCAGGTGACTCAGCGCGTACGGGTGCGCACCTGTCGCGCGGGGGTGAGCTTGGCGGCGAGCCCCTTACGGGGCGAGTTGTCCCCGAAGCTGCCCAACGAAACCCGTTTGGCGTGGGCTGCCTGCTGCTGGGCCTCGATCCGGGAGATCTCACCGGAGGCCCGGAGACGGCTCTCCTCGCCGATGACGTTGGCCAACCGGGCCGCCACGGCTTCTGGCATCACCGGCGGCGGCAGGTCGGACAGCAAGGAACTCACCGATCTCAGGTGGTCAGCGCAGGAATCGCAGGCGGCGAGATGATCGATCCGGTCGGCGGCCAGAGTGCCTTCGGCCAGCGCGCTCAGCTCGTCGGCGTTGAGGTGGTTCACCACGGCCTCCTGGCACACTGAGAAATCATTGGACGTGGCTTCACCCTCCGGGGGCCACGGGGACACTGACGCTCGAGCCCCACAATCGGTTCCCACCGATTCGCCGACATCGCACTCATCATGACAGTCCCCTCAAATGGGCCACCAGTGGCGCCAGTTTGGCCCTGCCGCGCGAACAGCGACTCTTGATGGTGCCGGGGGCGCAGCCGAGCATGGCGGCCGCCTCCACCACCGAGTATCCCTCCATGTCGACCAGCACCACGGCGGCCCGTTGGTCGGGATTCAGTTGTCCCAGCGCCTCGGCGATGTCGGCCTGCAGCTCCTTGCCCTCCAACATCTCGCCGCTGTCGACGGTGTCGGCGGCCAGCTCGGCCATCCGGTCGAGGTCTTCGGGCAGTGCCTCGGTCCGGCGGACCTTGTTGCGCCGGATCCGGTCGAGGCAGGCATTGACCACGATCCGGTGCAGCCAGGTCGTCACCGCGGCCTCACCGCGGAAGGTCTCGGCCCGTCGGAAGGCATGGATGTAGGCGTCCTGCAGGGCCTCGGCGGCCTCCTCCGGCTCCCGCATGGTGCGCAGCGCGACCGCCCACATCCGGTTCTGGTGGCGGGCTGCCAACACGGCAAATGCCTCGGGATCCCCCGCAACATGGGCGTTCAGCAGGGCGGCATCCTCGCGGGGGTCATCGACTGCTCCCGCGCCCACCGCTGCTGGAGCGGTCACCCGTACACCTCGATCTCAGCCACACCGGCACGATACCGTCCGCCGTCGGGGCCGAGCTTGGTGAAGGCGATCAGCACGAACCGGGTGGTCTCGGACTCATCCAGACTCAGCGACACCCGCTCGCCGACATCGGTGAAGTCTCCGATGGAGCGCCATTGGTCCATCCCCGATTTCGGCGGCTCGCCGACCTCTCCCGGTGGGGCCACCGGCACCATGATCGACAGGTCGGCCCCTTCGACGGCCATGATCAGCTCGAACTGGTTGACCGCCTTCGGTGAGCCGAGGTCGACAATCAGGCCGACCCCTTCCTTGGGGTAGCCGCCGAACACCGGGTTGCCGATGTAGTAGACGGTCGACCATGCCGTTGACGGATCGCCGTCGAAGGCCTGCGGGACCTGATCAGGGTTCTCGGCCTGGTCATCGCCGTCGGGATCGAAGTCGGTGCCGCCGATGATATCGAGCCGGATCGGCGCCGACTGGCTCGGGCTCTCGTCCCCGCCGGTCGAGGTCCGGCTGGTCGGGGTGGTGGTCGGGATGTCGTCGGGTTCACGCAGCTGCGCCATCACCGCAATGACCACGACCAGCAGGATCGCCAGGACCAGCACGATGCCGCCGACAACCCACTTGCGTGAGGTGGTCTCCTCCTCGTACTCCTCCTCATTGGCCGAGGTCGCGCTGGCCACATCCGGTCCGTGTTCTTCGCGGACTGCCTGTGCCCAGTAGGTGCTCAGCGGCGACTCGGTCGTGACGACCGGCTCACCGGCCTCGGTCGGCACCGGCGGGACCGGCTGCTGCAGTCGCCGCTCCAGATCGGTGGAGGCATCAGCGGCGCCCAGGATCCGGGTCAAGGCATGGACCAGCTCCGAGGCGGTACGGATCGGCTCGCCCTGGCGTGGCACCTCCGACAGGATCTGACCGCAGATCCGGTCCAGGGCCGGCGACACCCCGTGCCGCACCTGGCGTGGGGTCAACCATTCGTCGCCGCTGGTCGGTGCCGCTTCGAGCCCGTACCGGTGGCCGCCGGGCCACCGGTGCACCAGGCAGGCGTAGAGCACCCGGCCGAGGTCGGCGACATCATGGGCTTCGGCCGTCTTGGGATGGAACGAGGTCCGACCCCGCCCCGGCGACAGCCGGTCCGGGTCGGCGTTGCCACGGAACTGGGCACGGATCGCCAGGTCACCGACCTTGACGTTGCCGGTTGGGGTGATCCAGATCGAGTCGGGGCTGATCCGCAGGTGGTGCAGGCCGTGCTGGTGCACCCCGGCGATCGCGTCGGCGACCTCCCGGATCACCCACGCTGCCTCCAGGGCGCTGATCGGCCCGTGGGCCAGGAGCTGAGTCAGGTTCTGGCCCGGTGAGTACTCACAGACCACGTACGAGCCGTGCTCGCCAGCCACCGCGGGGACCGCGTCGAGGATCCGGAGGAATCGGGAATCGGTGGCGGTGGCGGCCTTGCGGGCCGAGGCGAGGACCTGGTCGCTGTGCGGATCGTCGCTCGGCAACAGGTGGATCACCACCGACCGGGACAACACGGAGTCAAAGGCGCGCCAACTGACGACGTCTCCGGACTGGGCCATCTGGTCCTCGAGCCGGTAACGGCCTCCCAGCACCGTGCCACGGTGCTCGGTCGGCACCTCTGGCTCGGGGGATGGCGTACGGGGTGACGTCACGACTGCGTGACTCGTCCCATGCTCGGTCTCCACCGTCGATCCACCCTGGCTCATCGGCTCGGCGGCCGTTGTGGCCGCCGTGGTTGGAATGGTACTGACCGCGGGCTGCAGGATGGTGTCGGCAGTGTCGGCGGGTCGCTGACGGTTGCGCGATTGTGACTCGGCGGGCTCTTCGACGGCCGCCGGCTTGCGGCGGCGGAACCCGCCGGCCAGCTGGTTGACCTCCTTGATGTGCAGCAGTCGGGCGAAGCCGAGATACATCGCGACTGCGAGCACCCCGCAGACCGCCAACAGCAGTGCACGCACCGGCTGCGAGGCATCGGCGGCCATCAGGGTGCAGACCACTCCGGCCAGCATTGCCCCGGGCAGCACGGCGACCAGCACCCGCACGCCCAGCCGGAACAGCACCGCCGGCTTCATCTGGGGCAGGCGTCGTTTCAGCCAGGCGAAGTCGATCAGGAAGGCGATCCCGTACGACAGGGAGTAGGCCAGACCGAGCTTGGGCGCGATCCATTCCGGAGCGTCGAAGGGCAGCACCAGGGCCATCGCGATCACCACGTTGAGACCGCTGATGAGGAGCTGCTGGAAGAAGGTGCTGCGGGTGTCCTCGACGGCATAGAAGGTCCGCTGCACCACATAGTTGAGGGTGAACGGGACCAGGCCGACCGCGAGCGCCATCAATGTCCAGCCGAGATAGTGGGCGTCCTCGGCGCCGGCGCCGTTGCCGAACAGCAACTGGGTCAGGGGCAGCCCGAGGACAGCGAAGGCGACGGCGGCCGGCAACAGGATCGTCAAGGTGATCCGCATCGTGCGCATCGATTCTGCCGCCACTCCGGCCCGGTCCCCCTTGGCGGCCCGCGCTGATGCGGAGGTCAACATCGCGGTCGTCATGGACACCGTCAGCAGTGAGTGCGGCAGGATCCAGATCAACATCGCCTGGTTGTAGACGTTGAACCCGGCTCCGTCGCCGTCGACGGTGGCGGCCGAGGCGAGCCGGGTGATGACCAGCATCCCGAGCTGGGTGACGATGACGAAACCGACCGTCCACTTCGCCAGCCCGGCGGTGTGGCGCAGCCCGACACCCCGCCAGTCGAAACGTGGCCGGAACCTGTGCTCGCCGGCCAGGAGATAGGGCACCAGCACCAGGGCCTGGGCGATGATGCCGAGGGTGGCGCCGATGCCGAGCACCAGCGCCTGCGGGGTGGTGAACGGCTGTGACAGGTCGGCCCCGGTTCCCCACACGCCGAGGTAGAGCCCGAAGACGGCGATGGAGATGATGTTGTTGGCGATCGGCGACCACATCATCGGGCCGTACCGCTCGCGGGAGTTCAGCACCTGCCCGATCAGGACATTGGCGCCGTAGAAGAACAGTTGCGGCAGGCACAGGTACGCCAACAAGACGATGTTGTCGTAGTGCATCGCCTTGTCGGGGGTCTTCCACCCGTGGTCGAGATAGATGTTGACGACCAGCGGTGCTGCCAGGGTGATGACCACGGTGACCAGGGCCAGCACCGACAGTGCTGCGGTCAGGATGCGGTTGATGTAGGCCTCGCCCCGGTCGGCGTCCTTCTTGATCGCCCGCACGATCTGCGGCACCAGGACCGTGTTGAGCACACCACCGGCCAGCAGGGTGTAGATCATGTTCGGCACCGTGTTGGCCAGGGTGAACATCTCGACCTGTTGGGTGCCGTTGCCGATGACGAAGGCGATCATCACCGACCGTACGAAGCCCAACAGCCGCGACACCATGGTGCCGCTGGCCATCAGGTACGTGGCGGCGAGCTGCTTCGACGTCCGGGACTGGCGCGGACCCGAGCGGACCGCCGTGTCGTCGGGCCGATCAGTCATCGCCCACCTCGGCCACATCGCTCACCTCGGCCGAACTGCCCGCCTCGGGTACGACGGCTGTGGCTCCGTCACCGGAGGGCAGCGCCAGGGGAGTGGCCGCGACCAGCTCCGGTTCGACGGCCCGCTGGCGGCGGACCTTGCGGATCCGCAGCGCGGTGAAGAGGAAGAAGGCTGCCCCTGCGCCAATGGCAATCGCCCAGCCGACCGTGCCGTACTGGGTGATGATCACGGTCCGGGTGGTCGGTTCGCCGAGGGGCTCGCCCGAGACGGTGACGAGTTGGGCCACGACCGCCACCTCACCGTTGCCGGCCGGTTCGGCGGCGATCTGGACCTGGACCCGTTCGCCGGGTTGGACCACGATCTGGTCGATCGACTTCACCGTGAGTCGGGACCGGTTGGCCGACTCGACCCGCACCCCGACCCGGACCGGCACATCGAGGTTGTTGGTGATGGTCAACGGGAACGACCCGGTCGAGCCGGTGAGGATGGCCGGCACCGGCTGACCCAGGGTGACCGCGTCGCCGGTCAGCAGGCCGTTGGCATCGTGGCGCAACAGGTCGACATAGGACCGGTGGGCGGTGGCCTTGCTCCGCCACGCCGCAGACAGCGCTCGAGTGGTGGCCAGGTCGGAGCGGTCGGTGGTGTCGCCGGGGTCGACCAGCAGCTCGGCCAGGAGCTGGTGGTCGGTGCGGACCTGTTCGGCCAGTGCGAGCTGCGGCTCGGTCAGCACAGGGACTTCGTCCGGGATGGTTGGTGCTGGGAACCCGCGGGTCGGATCGGCATCGGCCAGGTCGGAGAGCGTGCGGCGCTCCACGTAGTCAGGTTCGGCGGCCTCGTCGCGAGCCGCGTCGGCAGCGGTGGTGATCAGCCGCACCGACGGTTCCAGCCTCAGCGCCGCGACCAGACCGGAGGCCAACATCTGCTGGCGCACCTTGAGGTCGGAGTCGGCTTCGGGGTCGTCCGACCCGGAGTCGGCCGGGCCACCGGTGAAGGCATTGGCCGCGAAGGTCAGCACTGGGGTCTGGTCGAGTTGGCCGATGCCGGCATCGGGATTGCTCACGTCCGACAGCAGCATGATCGCCGGGTCGAGTGCCTGCAGCAGGTCAAGGGTGGCCTGGTCGGCGATCCCGTCGGCCGGGAGGCCCAGCACGGGCAGGTCAGAGGTGGCACTGACGCGGGTTGCGGCGCGGACGGCTGCAGCCACCAGTTCGTCGGCATCGTCGCGGCCGCTGATCGCGGCCAGGTCAAGCTGTGCGTACGGGAGCTGATGACCCCGTGCCCGGTCCAGTGTGTGGAAGTCCTCGAGCCAACGGGCAGCATCGACCGCGCCGCTGCCCGGGGCGAGGCCGGCCGAGGTACGGACCTGGTAGCCGGCCGCCATCGCCTCCAATGAGGCGATGAGATCGGGGTCGACCGCCCAGGAGACGTCCGGGCGGGCGGCACTGCTCAGCAGTGCGGTCAGCCGGCCGTCCGGGCCGACCTCCTCGGCGAGGTGGTCGTCGGCGAACTCTCCGGGGACGAGTTGGCTGGGGGTGCTCTGCAGCACCACCAGCGAACTGAGCACTCCCCGTACACCGCCTTCGGTGTCGTCCATGACGGGGAGCAGGGTGCGGCCGCGGCCAACGGTCTGGGGCCAGAAGTTGGCCTGGGCGTTGCCCTTGACCATCACGCCGATCGGGTAGACCGCATTGGTCTGGGGGATCCGCATCTGCTCGATGGTGCCGCTGACCTCGAAGGACAGCGACTGGCCCGGTGCGAGCGTGGGCGGCAGGTCGGGGGAGGCGACGCTGCGGGTCAGGTCGACGAAGTTGCCGGGGTTGACCATCGGATTGCCGGGCGGATCGCTGGGCGGGGTGCCCAACACCCAGTCGAGTTGTTCGGTGGTGGTGATGGGGGCCTGGTCACGCCACAGCAGCACCTGGATGTGGTGCAGCGGGACGTCGGTGACATTGGTGACGGTTCCCTTGACGGTGATCGTGTCGTCGGAGTGGGCGATGGTCGGCCTCACCTGGTCCAGCTCGACCCGGATCTGTTCTTCGTCGACAGCATGCGCTTGTTGGGTGGCTGGGGTCAGGACCAGCGCCACCAGCAGGGTCGCCAGCAGCACACGTGCCGCGCGCAGCCACCGAGTCTCCACGCCGTCATCCTAGTGAACCGCGCCGATGGTGGCGCCCCATCACGTGTCGTTGCGTCGGTCCAGCTCTGCCTGGAACTCGTCGCGGATCTTGTCACCGCCCTTCTTCTTCCAGTCGGCCACGCCTTCGGCCCAGGCACTCACCGGCTTGCGGCCCTGCAGGATGTCGTTCTCCAGGTCACCAAGACCGATCTTGGGTCCGTCCTTGATGTTGGTCTCGGAGTAGAGGCCGAGAGTCGGATTGTCCACGGCGGTGGGGACCAGCTTGCTCTGTGCCTCGAACGCGTCGCGGGTCACCTCGGGCATCCCGGCCATGTAGATCGTCCAAGGACCTTGTGCCAGGTACTGCAGGCTGAGCCGGGTCTCGACCTTGCCGCTGTCGGTCAGCACCGGGTCGGTGCCGTCGAGCTCATGGTGCACCCCTTCGGTGCCGAACATCTTGAACAGGTACTCCTCGGTGCCGAAGGGGGCCGCGAGGTAGTTGAGCAGCGAGAGCATGGTGTCGATGCGATCGGCCGCCTGGGCGTTGACCATGGTGATGCTGTAGGTGGGGCTGGCCGCCCAGATCGGGGCCTCGCCACCGTCGAGGGCCGGCGGCGCCCAGGTCAGTAGTCGGTAGGTGTCGGAGACCGGGTAGAGGTAGAAGTCCGGCCATCCGCTGAATGTGTCGTCGACGAACCAGATCGAGTCGACCGCCATCCAACCCTTGCGGGTGGCGGCGGCTGCGGCGAACGAATCGGGCCGCACCACACCCGACTTGAGAATCCTGCGGCCTGCCTCCAGTACGTCGGCCTGCCGTTCATCCTCCAGGGCGCTGACCAGCTTACCGTCCTCGAGGGACCATCCGTTGGCGATGCCGTAGCTCTGACGCAGCCAGTCCTTCGGGATGCGGCCCAGACCGAACAGGTCGTTCTCCTTCGAGGTCAGCTGTTGCCACAGCGCCTCGTAGTCGGCCAGGGTGGCCGGCGGTTCGGTGATGCCCTCGGCCTCGAGCATGTCGCGACGTCCGTAGAGGGTCCACGAGCTCTGGGCCCCGCGGGGGACCGGCACGCCGAAGATCTTGCCGCCGAAGACCGACAGCCGCCAGGAGTCGGTGGGGATGTTGGCCAGCATCGGGTACTTCTGGATGGCATCGCCTGACAGGTGCGGGGTCAGATCGACCGCACGGGAGGCGAGCACCTGGGGCAGGGACCGGATTTGGTGGGTGAACAGGGCGACCAGGTCGGGCAGGGCCTCGCCGGCCAGGGAGGTCTGGAACTTGGCCGAGAACTCCGAGCTCGGCACCAGCTGCATCCGGAGGTCATAGCCGAGACGGCTGTTGAGTTCCTGCCAGTACTGGTTCTTGTCCACCGGCGGAGGGATCGGGGTGTTGGTCATGGCCATCGCGGTCACGGGCTGGCCGTCGCCGTCCGGCTGCCCGACGGCGGCGATGGGATCGGCGGGGTAGGCCAAGACGGCATCGTCGACACCGTTCTCACCGCGGAAGTCGGGCTCGACCCCGTCGTAGCGCACGTGGTTGGGCAGGAGCACGGCGTCGTTGTCCTCGCCGCTGGCGGTGGTGGAGTTGTTGTCCGTACGGCAACCGGCCAGGGACGCGCCGCCAGCAGTCAGGAGTCCGGCCGCCAGGCCACCTTTGAGGACCTGTCGGCGATTGAAATCGAGCATCTGCCACTCCTTCATGATCTTGCGACGACTTCGGGACCCCCCATAGAGTGATCGTTCACACCATGGGTGACAGGAGCGTATGTGAACGATCACTCAGAGCGCAAGGGGGTCGCCGTCAGCCGTACGAAGCGACCCACGATCCGGGATGTGGCCGCCGCAGCCGCTGTCTCCCACCAGACGGTGTCGCGGTTCCTGCGCAACGCCGGTGGGCTCCGGCCCGAGACCAGCGCCGCCATCGAGAAGGCGATCGCCGAGCTCGACTACCGGCCGGACTTGAAGGCGCGATCGATGCGGACCCGACGGACCGAGACCCTGGCGGTCGTCATCTCCGGCACGCCCCGCGGCGACCTCTATCTCCGGGAGCTCGCCGCAGCCTGTGGCGTTGCCCACGAGGCCGGATATCGCAGCGAGGTCGTCATCATCGTCGGGGACTCACAGGCGCGGGCGAGCCGGATCGCCGACCTGCTCAGCGATGGGCAGGTCGATGGAGTGCTGTCGCTGGCTCCGGTCGGATCTGCCCAGGTCCGGGCCGATCCGAGGGTGGTGGTGACCGAGGATCTCGATGACGGCGGGCGCAACATCGGGGTCTTTGCTGACGGAGCGACCCTCGGCGAGGTCGTACGGTATCTCGCCGATCTGGGCCACCAGCACTTCCTCCACGTCGCCGGGGATCCGGGCTTTGCCTCTGCCCGGAACAGGATCGTGGCCTACGAGGACGCGATCCAGCGGCTCGGGTTGACCTCCCATGGTGTGGTCGGTCACTCCTGGAGCGCTGAGGCCGGCCATGATGCCGTCGCCGATCTCCCGTCCGACTCGGCGGTGACGGCCGTGATCACGGCCAATGACACCGCAGCATTCGGCGCGATCCGGGCCGCGGTCGACCGTGGCTGGTCGGTGCCGGGTCGATTGAGCGTCTTCGGCTGGGACGACCAGGCGGCGGGACGTTTCGCGATCCCGGCGCTGTCCACGGTGGCTGTTGATCGGGAGGCACGCGGGCGTCATGTGATGGAGCTGCTCATCGCCAGCATCGAGTCCCGGCCGGCTCCACCCACACCGACCGCCGATGTCTACCGACTGGTGCCACGCGAGTCGACGGCGCGACCGAGCTGACTCCGGGCAGCCCGAGACCGAGCCGATAGACTCGCTCGCTGTGTCGGACACCCCAGAACAGTCCCCTGCCGTAGACCCTGCCGTAGGTGGCGCCACCCCAGGCACGCAGCTCTCCAACGCGCAGACCAATGCGTTGTCGCAGATGTTGCGCGTGGCGCCTGTTGCGGACCGGTTGGCTGAGGGATTCGTCGCCGGTAGGCATCAACTGCACCTGGTCGGGGGATCGGTGCGCGATGCACTGCTGGGACGGCTGGGCAACGACCTCGATTTCACCACCGATGCCCGACCCGATGACATCCATGCCCGGTTGAGCCGATTTGTTCGCGACGGCGGCCCGGGCAGTGGGGTGTGGGACATCGGCCGCGACTTCGGCACGATCGGCTGCCGGTACGTCGACGACACCGGGGCGGACTGGCTGATCGAGGTCACCACCTTCCGCAGCGACGAGTACGACCCCGATTCGCGCAAACCTCAGGTGGCCTTCGGTGACACCCTCGAGGGGGATCTGGGGCGCCGCGACTTCACCGTCAACGCGATGGCGATCTCGCTACCGGACCGGACCTTCGTCGACCCGTACGGGGGGCTGTCCGATCTTGCTGCGGGACGGCTGATGACACCGGCGACCCCGCAACAGTCCTTCTCCGATGACCCGCTGCGGATGATGCGGGCGGCCCGGTTCGCCTCCCAGCTGGGTTTCGAGGCGGCTGACGAGGTCGTGGCGGCGATGACCGCGATGGCCGATCGGATCCAGATCATCTCCGCCGAACGTGTCCGCGACGAGTTGTCCAAGCTGCTGCTGAGTCCGCTCGACGCCGAATCCGGCCCCCGCCAGCGGGGACCGCGGGTCGGCCTCGGGTTGCTCGTCGACACCGGGATCGCGGCCCATGTGCTGCCTGAACTGCCCGCGATGCAACTCGAGCGGGACGAGCATCACCGGCACAAGGATGTCTATGAACACAGCCTGACCGTCCTGGAGCAGGCCATTGAGCTCGAGGCCGCCCGTGGCCACGAGCCGGATCTGGTGCTGCGGATGGCTGCCCTGCTGCACGACATCGGCAAGCCTCGAACCCGCAAGTTCGAGGCTGGTGGGAAGGTGTCGTTCCATCACCACGATGTGGTCGGGGCCAAGATGGCGGGCAAGCGGCTCCATGCCCTGCGGTACTCCAAGGACGTCGCCGTCTCAGTGTCACGGCTGGTCGAGCTGCACCTCCGATTCCATGGCTATGCCGATGCGCCGTCGGTCGATCGGACGCGGGAGGCGCAGCCGGACGGCCCGCAGGCCTGGACCGATTCGGCTGTGCGGCGCTATGTCCGCGATGCCGGGGACGAGCTGGAGCGGCTGCACATCCTCACCCGGGCCGACTGCACCACACGCAACCAGCGCAAGGCGCGACGGCTTCGCCGGGCCTATGACGATCTCGAGTCGCGGATCGCCGAGCTGGCTCAGGCCGAGGAGTTGGCCGCGATCCGGCCCGACCTGGACGGCACAGAGATCATGGCGATCCTGGGCATCGGACCCGGGCCCGATGTGGGCCGGGCCTACAAGCATCTGCTCGAACTGCGCATGGACCGCGGCCCGATGAGCCGCGAGGAGGCAACCGAGGCGCTGCGGCAGTGGTGGCAGTCGCAGAACTGACTGTGATCGGTACTGGCCCGGTGCGCGTTCTACCATGACGGCCATGAGCGGATACACTCCCAACGGTCCCCAGGGGAACGGCCCTCAGGGGAATGACCCGTACGGACTGACCCCGCAGGGCTCCGGCGGATATGAGAGCGCGCCGGGTGGTTACGAGTCGCCGACGGGTGGTTTCGACGGTGGCGGCCAGTTCGGCCAGGGCTACGGCGGCGGCTACGCCGGTCAGGCAGCACCGCCACCACAGCCGCAACCGCAGCCGTCGCCGTACCAACAAGGTTTCCAGGGCCCGCCCGGGTACGGGCAGCAGCCGCCGTACGGCGGTTTCGGTGTGCCGCAGCAGAAGAAGTCATCGACCGGTTTGGCCCTCGGCATCGTCGGCGGGATCGTGGCGCTGCTGCTGATCGGTGGTGTCGGCGGGTTCTTCCTGATCAAGAACAACCGTCCCGACCAGACGGTACTGGACTACTTTGCCGCACTGCAGGCTGGCGATGCCGACAAGGCGTTGTCCTTGGCGCGGCAGCGGCCGAGCGACCTCTCGCTGCTGACTGATGAGGTGTTGAAGGCGTCCAATGAGCTCGGCGCGATCACCGACGTCCAGGTCAACGGTCGCACCGACAGGAGCGTACGGGTGTCGTACCGTCTCGACGGCAGCCAGACCTATGCCACGATCAACGTCACCAAGGTCAGTGGCGACTGGAAGCTGCGCGATGTTGCCTTCCCGGTCGGGATGATGTCGGCGGAGGACGGGAGTCTGTTCCTCAACGGCATCGAGGTCAAGAAGGGGGCGGTCGCCTTCCCCGGGCTGTACGAGGTCGGCACCGGCTCGAAGCATCTCGAGTGGAGTCAGGAGACCGTCACCGTCCGCCCCGACGAGACGGCGAACGTGATGCCGCTCAGCCTGAGCATCTCCGACGACGGCGAGCAGGCGGCCCGCGACGCGATCCGCGCGAAGTGGGACAGCTGCATGAAGAAGAAGGAACTTCAGCCCAAGGGTTGCCCGTTCCAGATGAAACTCAACGGCACGGTCAATTCCGACACGATCCGCTGGTCGGCCGATCCGCACCCGGCCGACACCTGGGTGATGATGCCGCTGACCGACCCGACCAAGGTCTCCGGTCCGGCGGCCTATGGGTTGCGGTTGAGCTTCGACTACACCGCGGGCGGCGAGAGCTACCACTATGACAAGAACGTGCCGCTGCGGCTGTCGATCTACTTCGACTTCACTCAGGAAGAGCTCGAAGTCCACTGGGAGACCTGATCCACGACTCACTGGTGATCGGCGCGGGGCAGGCGGGTCTGTCCGCGGCGCACCACTTGCAGCGACTGGGGATCGACCACGTCGTCCTCGACGCCAACCCCGGCCCCGGTGGAGCCTGGCAGCACCGCTGGGATGCACTCACGATGGCCGATGTCCACGGGGTCGCGGACCTGCCCAATGCGCCACGGCCCTCGGCACCTGATCCCGTACGGGCCAATGTGGCAGTCCCTGCCTACTTTGCCGCGTACGAACAGACGCTGGCCTCTGAGGTGATCCGGCCGGTGGACGTGCGACGGGTCTGTCCGAGCGAGGACGGCTTCGATGTGACCGACGGATCGCAGCACTGGCAGACCCGGACCCTGGTCAATGCCACCGGCACCTGGACCCGCCCATTCGTGCCGCACTGTCCGGGGATGGAGACCTTCGCCGGTCGGCAGCTCCACACCGCGGGCTTCCCGGGGCCGTCGTACTTTGCCGGGCATCGGGTCGCCGTGGTCGGCGGCGGAGCTTCGGCGGTGCAGTTCCTCGGCCAACTGGTCGATGTGGCCGGCCCGGAGAACCTGGTCTGGGTGACTCGTACGCCACCGGACTTCCGCACCGAGACCTTCACCCGCGAGCTCGGTGCCGCCGCAGTCGCCCAGGTCTCGGAGCGGGTACGGCAGGGGTTGCCGCCGCGCAGTGTGGTCAGCGTGACCGGACTGCATCTGCGGCCGCAGGAGGAACGAGCCCGTCAGCTCGGCGTCTATGACCGGCGGTTGCCGATGTTCTCCCGGATCGAGCCAGATGGGCTGCGGTGGCACTCCGGCCGTTTCGAAGCGGTCGATGTGATCCTGTGGGCGACCGGGTTCCGGCCGGCCATCGAGCATCTGGCGCCGCTGAAGCTGCGTAGTCCCCACGGCGGCATCCAGCTGGCTGATGACGAGACCACGGTGGTGTCCGATCCCCGGATCCAGCTCGTCGGCTACGGCCCGAGCGCCAGCACGATCGGCGCCAACCGGGCCGGTCGGCGTGCCGCGCTCGGGGTCCGTCGCTCCTTGGGTTGACCTCGTGCCACCCCGAGCCCCTCCGTTTGGCGCTCGCGGTTCCCGTAAGTCCCTCCTGCAAGGATTCTGACCCATCGGACGGCGTGCAACGTTCCAAACGCGTCCGATGGGTCGGAAACCTCGATGGGGGCCGTGGGTGCCAGAGGTTGGTGCGGCAGGATGGGTGGTCATGGAGATCGAACGCACCGTCCTGGGCTCAGGCTATGACCGGCAGACCTGCTGGGTGCACGCCCGGGTCGGGATCCATCCCAGCGCGGATGCTGGCCGACCCCGCTTCGTCACGACACTGCAGAAGCTCACGCTCTCCGGCTCAGACGTGTTCGGTCCGATCCATTCGATGTCGGCGCCGGCCTGGGACGGGCCATGGAGTGCACCGGTCGAACAGGTCGGCTTCACCTGGCCCGACGAGGACCGTGCGGTCTGCGACTTCTGGCCCACCTGGCACGAGGGATCCCAAACCCTGTTGGGGATCGGGCACACCGTTGCGTACGAGAACGGTCACGTCTCCGGGACCCGGATGCGGTGGACCGCCTACAGCCGATATCTGCCCGAGAGCGACTCCTGGGCAGCGGCACAGGTTCTGGAACTGCCGGCCGAGCTGGACCTGGGCCGGTCGGGAGCTGGCTGCTCACAGTGGGTGGAACTGCCCGACGGCGACATCCTGCTGCCGGTGTACTTCGGCACCGGACACCTGTCGAGCACGGTGCTGCGGTGTCGGTTCGACGGCGAGGTGCTGTCCGTGGTCGAGGGCGGCAGCCAGCACACCATTGCTGCCGGACGTGGCCTGTACGAGCCGAGCCTGGCCACCGACGGGGAACGGTTCTTCCTCACCTTGCGCAATGACGAGGGCGGGCACCTCGCAGTCAGTGAGGACGGCCTCCACTTCGCCGAACCGACCCCGTGGACCTTTGACGACGGCGGGCCGCTGGGCAGCTGCAACACCCAACAGCACTGGCTGCGTTTCGGCTCGCAGCTGTGGCTGACCTACACCCGGGAAGGCCTGGACAACGACCATGTCTCCCGCAACCGGGCACCGCTGTTGATGGCCCGACTCGACGTCCAGAATCTCTGCCTGGACAGGGAATCGGAGCAGATCGTCATCCCGGAGCGCGGCGCCGGGCTCGGCAACTTCGGGACCAGTGCTGGGCTGGAGGGGGAGTCGTACGTGATGGCGAGCGAGTGGATGCAGAACTCCGGCCCCGCCCGCGACGCCGCCCGGGCGAAGCTGAGGGATCATGCGCCGGCCGCAGCACTTGCCTCCTGGGAGGCCACTGACCACGGTTGCGCGATCTGTGAACAGTTCGGCAGCGACAACTCGATCTGGCTCGCCAGAGTCCAACCCTGACCCCCACCCCCCCGCCCCCACCCCCACGCCCCCGACACCCCGGTCGCAGACACCTGAGGTGTTTGAGTCCACTACACCTACAGATGGCGTGTGCGGGTGGTACTGAGGTGTGCGTCCGGCGAACGGAGTCGACGCATGAACCCATTCGTCGGTACGCTCGTCGCGCCTCCGGAGTGGAGGCCGACTCCCGGAGGTGTGGAATGCGCCGTCTCGCGCTCGTGCTGGTGTCAGCAGTCCTGTTTCTCTCTGCCTGTACGGCAGCGGTCAACGATTCTGAGGCGCCGTCCGATGGCGATCAGGCCCACACGTACGGGGCAGGGGACGCGATTGCCGTGACGCTCAGCTTGAAGGCCAGCGATGACGGCGGTCGGCGTACGCCCTTCAAGGACAAGTTCCGCCCCAAGGTCGAGTTCGCCGGGCAGGAACTGATCGTGTGCAGCTTCGGTGTCCCGGCCGGGGCCGACGAGTTCGCCCCCGGTGAGACCGGCGAGCTTGAGATCACCTGCACCGAGGACGTCACCATCGAGCCCGACGCGACCGATTTCGTCGTCCACGAGAGCGGCAAGCAGATCGGCACTGGGGTCGTCCATCTGCCCTGAGGCTGGCTGGTCCATGCTTGGCGAACTCGCTGTCTTGACATCAATGGAACAGCCACCCGTGTCTTGGTCGAACAGGCCAGCGCGGCCGACCCAAATCGGCTCGGTGAACATGTCGGCCAGCTGCCCTTCGACGAACTTCGCGCCGTCGACGCCGCGCTGCGGCTGGTGCTCAGTCTGTGATCCTGCCCGAGATCATCTCGGTTGGCAGGATCTTGATCCCTGAAGTATCCTTCAGTGTCGTCGGACGACGCTTGACGTCCATGACGCGGGGCCTTGGCGCAATTGGTAGCGCATCTGCTTTGCAAGCAGAGGGTTAGGGGTTCGAGTCCCCTAGGCTCCACAATTGAAGACGTACTAGAACTCCTGACATCAGTTGATGTCGGTTCTGGTGTGAGGGCGGCGAAGGGCTCAGCGAGTCGGATCGTCGCCCTTTCGT